>NC_008340.1:2620755-2948349 GCF_000014785.1 Alkalilimnicola ehrlichii MLHE-1 | reverse complement strand
TCCGCTTGCAAGTCCAGCCCGTCCATCCCTGGCCGGGCGTTCGCCGCAATGCGGCTCACCCCTAGGCTCGTAGGCGGCCTCCCTGCCGCCTACGAGCCCTACCGGAGCCCCAAGCCGGAGCACCAGCGCGGCATCTGATCGCGCGTTGACCCAAGGAAATGCCAAGGAATCCCCGAACCCATCATTGCGAGCGGGGCCCCACCCCCACCGTCACTGCGAGGAGGCGAAGCCGACGTGGCAGTCTACCGCTCTGGATCGCCACGGGCCTTCGGCCCTCGCGATGACGGGGAAAAAGCCTTCGGCCCTCGCGATGACGGGGGTGCCGCCTACGAGCCTACAGGGATGTATTCACGGCGAGTCCACAACCCAACCCCACTCCCCGGCCGCCCCCCCCCCTGTCCGAAGCCCCATCAACACCCCCCACACACAGTCCGGACTTAATACCTACACTGGAGAGAGAAAAACCAAACCAGGCATGAAAGCCGACCGCCGAAGGGAGGAAGACCCATGAGCGCCACCGATCGGGGTATCAAGTCCACCAAGCGTCCCAAACCGGACAAAGAGCTGGTCGACATCGCCAAGTACGTCGCCAAGAAGGAGATCAAATCCGACGAGGCCTACGAGACCGCCCGCTACTGCCTGATGGACACCCTGGCCTGCGGCATGCTGGCCCTGCAATACCCCGCCTGCACCAAGCTGCTCGGCCCCGTGGTCCCCGGGGCGCAGATGGCCGACGGCGCCCGGGTGCCCGGCACCCCCTACCAGCTCGACCCCGTCCAGGCCGCCTTCAACATCGGCGCCATGGTCCGCTGGCTCGACTTCAACGACACTTGGCTCGCCGCCGAGTGGGGCCACCCCTCCGACAACCTGGGGGGCATCCTCGCCGTGGCCGACTACCTCAGCCGCCAGCGGCTGGCCCAGGGCAAGAAACCCCTGACCATGAAGGACGTGCTCACCGCCATGATCAAGGCCCACGAGATCCAGGGGGTGCTCGCGCTGGAGAACTCCTTCAACCGGGTGGGGCTGGACCACGTCATGCTGGTGCGCATCGCCACCACCGCCGTCGCCACCGACATGCTGGGCGGCAGCCAGGACGACATCACCAACGCCCTCTCCCACGCCTTCATCGACGGCTCCGCGCTGCGCACCTACCGCCACGCCCCCAACACCGGCTCCCGCAAGAGCTGGGCCGCGGGCGATGCCAGTGCCCGCGGCGTGCGCCTGGCGCTGATCGCCATGACCGGCGAGATGGGCTATCCCACCGCCCTGTCCGCCGACTTCTGGGGCTTCAACGACGTGCTCTTCAAGGGCAACAAGCTGGAGATCAACCAGGCCTACGACAGCTACGTGATGGAGAATATCCTGTTCAAGATCTCCTTCCCCGCCGAATTCCACGCCCAGACCGCCGTGGAGGCCGCCATGACCCTGCACGAGCAGGTGCGTGACCGGCTCGACGAGGTGGAGAAGGTGGTCATCGAGACCCAGGAGGCCGGGGTGCGGATCATCGACAAGGAGGGCCCGCTGGACAACCCCGCCGACCGCGACCACTGCATCCAGTACATGGTCGCCGTGCCGCTGATCCACGGCCGGCTCACCGCCGACGACTACGAGGACGCCGTCGCCGCCGACCCGCGTATCGACGCCCTGCGCGAAAAGATGGAGGTGGTGGAGCACAAGCCCTTCTCCAAGGACTACCTGGACCCGAAGAAGCGCTCCATTGGCAATGCCGTGCAGCTCTTCTTCAAGGACGGGAGCAAGACCGACCGGGTCGCGGTGGAGTACCCGATCGGCCACCGCCGCCGGCGCAAGGAGGGTATCCCGGTGCTGGTGGATAAGTTCGAGAAGGCCCTGGCCACCCGCTTCGCCCCGCGGCGCGCCGAGGCCATTCGCAAGGCCTGTGACAAGCAGAAGGGGCTGGAGCGCATGGCGGTCAACGAGTTCATGGCGCTCTGGACCCTCTGACCCGCCCATAAAAAACGCCGGCCCCCGAATGGGGGCCGGCGTCTGTTACCGGCGGCTGTGACAGCCGCCCGCAGCGTCGTCCTTACTTGGACTGACCACCGGCCTTGGCCGCGGCCTGGACGCTCTTCTGGGTCAGGGCCTGGGCCTCTTCGGCGTACTTGCGGTTCAGGCTGACCACCTTCTCGGCGTCGGCCTTCACGCGCTCGCCGAGCTCGCGGGCCACGTCCTGTTGGCTTTCGATGTAGCTCTGCACATCCTGCGGCGCCTTGATGTCCAGCGCGGCGCGGATCTGCTTGAAGCCCAGGTCGGCGTAGCTCTTGGAGAGCTCGACCTGGTTGCTCACCAGGGCCTCCAGGTGGTTGACGCTCAGCTCGGCGAAGCTGCGGGCCGGGCCGCTCACCAGCTGCTCAATCTGCTTGTTCATCTGCTCAATCGTCGGGTTCATCATGGCAACACCTCATTGCGTTTGTATTTGCGACAAGGTGTGGAGCCCTTCTCCAACCTTGTTGCGATGCAGCATAACAGCGGATTTGGTGCAGTGCAACAATTATTTTCAGATCCGGCCCGAACGGTGCGGCGGTGACCCGACAGCTGTCGGCGGCGGGATGTGCTTTACTGGTGGGAGTGACGGATTCTCCCCGGTTGTCCGGGAGTTATGGCATGTGGAAGGTGTCGGCGGGGCTGCTGCTGATGATCATCTCTTTCGGGGCCCTGAGCGATCCCCAGGGTGAGGCGGACAGGGTGGTGACCCTGCCCGAGCCCAAGCGCGCCGGGCCCATGGCCCTGGAGCAGGCGCTGGAGACGCGGCGTTCCGTGCGCCGCTACGCCGAGGAGGTGCCGGATCTGAACGCGATCGCCCAGCTGGCCTGGGCCGCCCAGGGGGTGAGCGACCTGGGCCGGGGGTTGCGGACCGCGCCATCGGCCGGGGCCACCTATCCGATGGAGGTGGACCTGCTGGTGCGCCGGGCCCGTGGCCTGTCGCCCGGGGTCTGGCGCTATCGACCTGATGAGCATGTGCTGGTGCGTCGGCTGGACGCCGCGCCGGGTGAGGCGGTGGTGCAGGCGAGCCTGGGGCAGGCAGCGGTGGCCCGGGCCCCGCTGGTGGTGGCCTTGTCGGCGGTGGAGGCGCGCACCGCGCACCGCTACGGCGAGCGGGCGGCGCGCTACGTGCACATGGAGGCCGGTCACGTGGCGCAGAACATCTACCTGCAGGCCACCGCCCTGGGTTTGGGTACGGTGGCGATCGGCGCCTTCGACGATGAGGCGCTGGCTCGGGCGCTGGAACTCGGGCCGGGGGAGCGGCCCCTCTACCTGCTGCCGATCGGTTACCGCCGGTGACCCGGGCGCGCCGGCCGTGCGAAAGGCAGTGTGCGGTCAGGGGGTGGGGGTATCGGAGGCGGGGGCGCCGTCGCGCAGCATGTAGTGGATCGCTGCCCAGTCGTAGAGGGCGTGGACCAGGCAGACCACCAGGAGGTTGCCGGTCAGCTCGTAGATCACCCCCAGGTAGATGCCGAAGCCCACCGCGAAGACAAAATAAGTCCAGGACAGGAAATGCAGCAGGCCGAAGACCACCGCTGCCGCCAGCACCCCCGTCCAGGGCCCGGCCAGCTCCGTCAGCCAGCCCTGCAGGACGCCACGGAACAGCAGCTCCTCGCCGAAGCCGGCCAGCAGTGAGATCAGCAGCACCGGTCCCCGGCCGCGCCCGCGGAACAGGGCGTTGATCATCGGTCGCACCAGGGCATCCAGGTCCTCAAACCAGGCCACCCGCGCCCGCGACAGCCCCCAGAGCCCCAGCAGCGGGGGGAGGGTGGCGACCACCGCCAGCAGCACCGCATCCAGATTGGCGTCCATGGCCGTCCAGGGGCGAACGCCGAGCAGGAAGGCCAGGCCGATGGCCAGCGGGAAGAGGAGCCCCTGAAAGACGATGGCCGCGATCAGCGGGTCGGTGACCGGTGTCTTTCCGTTCGACAATGTTGGCACCCCGCGATGGTTGGGACTGAGCCGATGGGTCGGCAGTGACCGCCGTCGGGCCACGGACGGTAACAGATTGTACCCCGCCACGCGCGCTGCCCGGGCGGCAACCGAGCGGTACCCTGCGTTGAATCAACCGGGGGGCGTTCCTATGCTTGCTTTAACCGGGATCAAAACGGCCCGGTGGTCTTTCGATCAGCGGCCTATAGGAGCGCCGTATGTCCTCCGCCTCGCAGCCGCCCCCCGGGCAGGGGGTCTTAGCCCCCCGCCTGCAGGATTACGACCGGACCCGCGCCGCGTTCAGTTGGGCGCAGGCCCGCCGGGAGATCACCGATCTCGGGGGCGGCCGGCTCAATATCGCCTACGAGGCGCTGGACCGCCACCTGGACGGCCCGGGTGCGGACCGCACCGCCATCCGCTTCCTCCCCCGCGACGGGGGCAACCCGCTGGATATCACCTACCGGGCGCTCAACGCCCGCGCCAACCAATTCGCCAACCTGCTGGCGGAGCGGGGCCTGCAGCCGGGCGACCGGGTGTACTGTCTCGCCCACCGGATCCCTGACCTCTACGCCGCGGCCCTGGGCACGCTCAAGCACGGGTGTGTTTTCACGCCGCTGTTCTCCGCCTTCGGCCCCGAGCCCATCCGCTCCCGGGTGGAGATCGGCGAGCCGGCGGCGGTGGTGACCACCGAGCGGCTCTACCGCCGCAAGATGGCTGACTGGGTCGCGGAGACCCCCTGTCTGCAGCATGTGCTGCTGATCGGGGATGTGGATGAGGCGCCGGAGGGGACGGTGGACGCCGCCCGGGCCATGGACGCCCTGTCCCCCGAATACACCACCCGCCCGATGGACCCGGAAGCGATGGCGCTGCTCCATTTCACCAGCGGCACCACCGGCCGGCCCAAGGGCGCCGTCCACGTGCATGAGGCCGTGGTGCTGCACCGGGTCACCGCCGAGCAGGCGCTGGACCTGCAGCCGGGGGATATCTACTGGAGCACTGCGGACCCGGGCTGGGTGGCGGGGATGTCCTACGGCATCATCGGGCCCTTCGCCGCCGGTGTCACTCTGGTGGTGGACGAGGCCGAGTTCGACGCCGAACGCTGGTACCGCATCCTGGATGAGCAGCGGGTCAACGTCTGGTACACCGCGCCCACCGCCATCCGCATGCTCATGAAGTGCGGGCCGGAGCTGCCCGCCCGGCACGATCTCTCGGCGCTGCGGTTCATCGCCAGTGTCGGCGAGCCGCTCAACCCCGAGGCCGTTCATTGGAGCCGGGAGATCCTGGGGCTGCCCTTCCACGACAACTGGTGGCAGACCGAGACCGGCGGCATCATGATCGCCAATTTCCGCTGCCTGCCCATCAAGCCCGGCTCAATGGGCCGCCCGGTGCCCGGGGTCGAGGCCGCCGTGATCCGGCGCGATGACGAGGGGGGCATCGAGTTGATCGACGCCGCGGATGAGACCGGTGAGCTGGCCCTGCGTAAGGGCTGGCCCGCCATGTTCCGCGGCTATCTGCACGAGGAGGCGCGCTACCGCAAGGCCTTTTCCGGCGACTGGTACCTGACCGGCGATCTGGTCCGGCGGGACGCCGACGGTTACTACTGGTTCATCGGCCGGGGCGACGATGTCATCAAGACCTCGGGCCACCTGATTGGCCCCTTCGAGGTGGAGAGCGTGCTGATGGAGCATCCGGCGGTGGCCGAAGTGGGGGTGATCGGCGTTCCGGATGAGGTGACCGGCGAGCGGATCAAGGCCTTCGTCGCCCTCAAACCCGGCCATGCCCCTGACGACGAACTGCGCCGTGCACTGATGGCCCTGGCCCGCAAGCGCCTGGGGGCGGCGGTGGCGCCGCGGGAGATCGCCTTCGCCGATCAGCTGCCCCGGACCCGCAGCGGCAAGATCATGCGGCGGTTGTTGCGGGCCCGGGAGTTGGGCCTGCCGGAGGGGGATCTCTCGACCCTGGAGGGGGGCGCCAATGACGACTGACAGCGAAGGCAAGCCGAGGCTGTCGCGCACGCACCTGCTGGCCCTGCTCCGTCAGATGCTGCGCATGCGCCGGTTCGAGGAGCGCTGCGTCGAACTCTACACCCAGGAGAAGATCCGTGGCTTCCTCCACGTCTACATCGGCGAGGAGGCGGTCGGGGCCGGCGCCATGTTCGGTCTCGACCCGAACGACGGCGTGGTGGCCACCTACCGCGAGCACGGCCACGCCCTGCTCAATCGCATCGCCATGAACCCGGTGATGGCGGAGATGTACGGCAAGGCGGCCGGATGCAGCCTGGGGCGGGGCGGGTCGATGCACCTGTTCGACGCCGAACACCGATTTTACGGCGGCAACGCCATTGTCGGCGGCGGCTTGCCGTTGGCCGTGGGGCTGGCGCTGGCCGACAAGCTGGCGGGTCGCCAGCGGGTGACCGCCTGTTTCTTCGGCGACGGCGCCGTGGCCGAGGGGGTGTTCCACGAGTCGCTCAACCTGGCCGCCCTCTGGCAGCTCCCGGTCTTTTTCGTCTGCGAGAACAACCAGTACGCCATGGGGACGGCCCTGCACCTCGCCCACGCCCAGACCGAGCTGTACCGCAAGGCGGAGGCCCTGGGCGTCCCCGCCGAGCGGGTGGACGGCATGGATGTGGTGGCGGTGGAGGCCGCCAGCGGCCGGGCCCTGGCCTCCGTGCGTGCCGGCGAGGGGCCGCGCTTCCTGGAGTGCGAGACCTACCGCTTCCGGGCCCACTCCATGTTCGACCCGCAGCTCTACCGTGACAAGGCGGAGGTGGAGGCGTGGCAGGCCCGCGACCCGATCCGGCGGCTCAGTGATTGGATGAGCCGCTCCGGGGCGCTGCACGAGGGGGAGTTGGAGGCCATGGACGGGGAAATCGGTGAGGAGATTGACGCCGCCGTGGCCTTCGCCGAGCAGGCCGAATGGGAGTCCCCGGATACCCTGCTGGATCACGTCTGCGCACCGGTGTCGGAGGCGCCCCCTCCGCCCCCCGATGTGGCGACCGAGCCGGAGCGGCTGAGCTTCCGCGAGGCCTTCCGGCGTGGCTTGATCGAGGCCCTGACCCATGAGCCGCGCAGCTTCATGATGGGGGAGGACATCGGTCACTACGGGGGCTGCTACGCCGTCTCCCGCGGGTTGCTGGAGCAGTTTGGGCCGGAGCGGATGCGCGACACCCCGCTCTCGGAGAACGGCTTCACCGGCGCCGGGGTCGGCGCGGCCCTGGGCGGCGCCCGGCCCATCGTCGAGATCATGACGGTGAACTTCAGCCTGCTGGCGCTGGACCAGATCGTCAATAACGCCGCCACGCTGCTGCACATGTCCGGCGGCCAGTTCCCCGTCCCCCTGGTGATCCGCATGGCCACCGGCGCCGGCCGGCAGGTGGCTGCCCAGCACTCCCACAGCCTGGAGAACTGGTACGCCCACGTGCCCGGGCTCAAGGTGCTGGCGCCGGGCACCCTGGAGGACGCCCGGCACATGCTTTGGGCGGCGCTGCATGACCCCAACCCGGTGGTGATCTTCGAGCACGTCCTGCTCTACAACCAGGAGGGCGAGCTGACCCCCTGCCCGCAGGGGGTGGATATCCGCCAGGCCGCCATCCGCCGGCCGGGCCAGCACCTGACCCTGATCACCTACGGCGGCAGTCTGGGTAAGACCCTGGAGGCGGCCGAGGCGCTGGCAGAGGAGGGTATCGAGGCCGAAGTGCTGGATCTGCGGGTGTTGCGCCCGCTGGATACGGAGGCCCTGGTGGCATCGGTTACCCGCACCCAGCGGGCGGTGATTGTGGACGAGGGGTGGAAGACCGGCAGCCTGGCTGCGGAGATCAGCGCCATCCTGGCGGAACAGGCCCTGTGGTACCTGGACGCCCCCATCGCCCGGGTCTGCTCGGCCGAGATCCCGATCCCCTACGCACGCCACCTGGAGACGGCAGCCCTGCCCCAGGTGGAGGACATCGTCGGGGCCGCCCGACAGGTCATGGAGGGGGCGGAATGAGCGATTTTCTCATGCCCTCCCTGGGCGCCGACATGGCGTCCGGGGAACTGGTGGAGTGGCGGGTGCGGCCGGGCGACCGGGTGGAGAAGGGCCAGGTCATCGCGGTGGTGGAGACCAACAAGGGCGCCATCGAGGTGGAGGTGTTTGAGTCGGGGGTGGTCGAGGCGCTCTACGAAGAACCGGGCACCCGGCTGCCGGTGGGGGCACCGATGGCTCGGATCGGCGATGGCCGTGGCCTGGAAGCGGGCGAGGGGAGCCCCAAGCCGGAACCCAAGCCGGAACCCAAGCCGAAGCCCGAGCCGAAGCCCAAGCCGAAGCCCAAGCCGAAGCCCAAGCCGAAGCCCAAGCCGAAGCCCGAGCCGGAGCCGGAGCCGGAGCCGGAGCCGGAGCCGGAGCCCGAGCCCGAGCCGGAGCCGGAGCCGGAGCCGGAACCGGCTGTGTCGGGGCCGGAACCCCCGGCCGGCACGCCAGGCCGGGCGCCGGTGCGGCTCTCCCCCGCCGCCCGCCGCCGTGCCCGGGAGCTCGGCGTGGACCCGGCCGGGTTGCGGGGCAGTGGGCCGGGGGGCGCGGTGCTGGCCGGTGACGTGGAACACGCCGCCGGTGCCCGGCCTGCCGCGGCCCCGGCGGAGCCCCCTCCGACACGCCCGGCCGGGTTCGATCGTGACGAGATGCGGCGGGCCATCGCCGCGGCCATGACCCGTTCCAAGCGGGAGATCCCCCACTACTACCTGAACACCACCGTGGACCTGAAGGCGGCCCACGACTGGCTGACCGCCTACAACCGCGAGCGCCCGCCGGAATCGCGGCTGGTGATGGCCGCGCTGTTTGCCAAGGCCGCAGCGCGGGCCCTGCGCAAGTACCCGGACCTCAACGGCCACTACCATGAGCAGGGCTTCCAGCCCGCGGACTCGGTGCACCTGGGCGTGGCCATCCACCTGCGTGGCGGCGGGTTGATCGCGCCGGCGCTGCTGGACGCGGACCGGCTCAATGTCCCTGACCTCATGGTCCGCCTGCGCGACCTCATCGACCGGGCCCGGGGCGGCGGCCTGCGCAGCTCGGAGGTCACGGCCCCGACGGCCACCATCACCGCCCTGGGGGAGCGCGGCGTGGACACCGTCTACGGCGTCATCCATCCGCCCCAGGTGGCCATGATCGGCTTCGGCCGTGTGCGCCGGCGGCCGGTGGTGGTGGGGGATGGGCTGGCCGCCAGGCCGGCGGTGGATGTCTCGCTGGCGGCGGATCACCGGGTCTGCGACGGCCATCTGGGCGCCCGCTTCCTTAACCGGATCGAACAAGACCTGCAGCAGCCGGAGGCCCTGTGAAGCAAGAAGACCTGCGCCGCACCATTCTCGAGGAGCTGGCCCGCATCGCCCCCGATGTCGATGTGGCGGCGGTGGACGATCAGGCGTCCCTGCGTGACGAGTACGACCTGGACTCGGTGGATGCGCTCAATCTGCTGACCGCGCTGCACAAGCGGCTGGGGGTGGACATCCCGGAGGCCGACTACGGCCGGCTGCACAGCCTGCAGGACCTGCTCGACTACCTGGGGCCACGGCTCGGCTGAACGGCGGGGCAGGGGCAGGTCAGCCACCGCCGGAGGCGGGCGGCGCGCCCGGCGCCCGGTCGTCGCGCTGCCGCGAGCGCTCGATTACGTCCTTGACAGCGGCCCGGCGGTCCAGCGGGTGATCGAAGGCCACCTTGCGCCGTTCCGGCGGCAGGAAGTCGTTCAGCTCCTCGTAAAAGCGAAACACCGCATGGGTCATGCCCGGGCCTCTCGTCCGCCAATCCCCTGGCGCCATGGTATCGCCGGCGGCCGGCCCCCCAAGCCCCGGCCGCCGGCGCGGAGCCACCGCTCAGCGCCCCCGGGGCTGTGGTGTAATGGGCGCAGGTGCAGGCGGAACGAAGGGAGGAGGGCATGACCGTTACCGGCGGCGGACCGCTGATCAGGACCAATCTCATCACCGGCTTCCTGGGGGTGGGCAAGACCACCACCATCCGGGGGCTGCTGGCGGGGCGGCCACAGGGCGAGCGCTGGGCGGTGCTGGTCAACGAGTTTGGGGAGATCGGCGTGGACGGCGGCCTGCTGGAGGACACCGGGGTGGCGCTGGAGGAGATCCCCGGCGGCTGCCTGTGCTGTGTCTCAGCCCGGCTGTTCACCGTGGGGCTGGATCGGCTGATCCGTCACGCCCGGCCGGATCGCATCCTGATCGAGCCCACCGGGCTGGGCCATCCGGCGGAGATCATCCGCACCCTGACGGCACCGCCCTATGACCAGCGCCTCGATCTGCGCGCCACCGTCACCCTGATGGACGCCCGCCACCTGGCCTCGATCCGCCATCGCGAGCACCCCAATTGGAATGATCAGATCCACCTGGCGGATGTCCTGCTCGCCAATAAGGCGGACCTCTACAGCGAGGCTGATCATACTGCACTGCAGAACTTTGTGGCGGGCCGGCCGGCACCGCGGCCCCGGGTCATCGAGACCCGCCAGGGGAGGGTCGCCCCGCCGCTGCTGGACCGGCCGCGCCTGGATCGCGGTGGTGCGCTGTTCCCGGAGGTGCAGGCCTTTCAGGCCCAACAGGCCACCCGCACCGGCGGTCATCACCACCACGAGCACCGCCACGGTGCGTCCGAGGCGGCGCCGGATGACTGGGTGGTCATCGACCGGCAGGCGGACGGCTTTGTGGGACGGAGTTGGCTACTGCCTGCGGGCGCCCGTCTCGATCACCCGACCTTGGTGGATTTGGTCGATGGCTTGTCGGCAGAGCGGGTCAAAGGCATCGTACCCACGCAGGCGGGTTGGCAGCACATCAACCGGGTGGCGGGGGAAGGGGGTCTGTCGCCGGGCGGCCCCCCTGCCGGCGGCGGCCGGCCGCGGCTGGAGGTGATCCAGCCGGCGGAGACAGGCACCGACCTGGAGGCGCTGGACCGCGCCCTGCGTGCCGGGTTGCTGCCCTGAGGCGTTGCTCGCCCGGCGGAGGGGACGACCCGCGCCTTACCCCGGCGGTGGGTGGGGCTGACGGGCGTCGCGCTCGAGGCTGCGGACCAAGTGCAGCACGCTGACCAGATGGCCCGTTGCCAACAGCACGGCGAGCACGGCGTAGAAGACCGCCCAGTAATCGAAGCCCTGGAGCACCATCAGCGTGGTCGGGAAACCGATCAGAATGGTGTAGAAGATCAGAAAGGTGGGCACCGCGACCCGGTCATGCACCCGGCGCTGCCAGTCCGGCCAGGCGGTGGCCAACGCGAAGATCGGTTCGGAGTCGGCGTGGAGCGCGTTGAGACGGGCCTCGAACCGGCGCATCCGCGCCTGATGGAAGAAAAAGATCGACTGCTTCATCAGATTGTAGAACATCACGAACATGACCACCAGCAGCAGGGTGGTGAACCCCACCGGGGTGACCGGCTGGTCGAGCCGTGCATTGAGTTCCAGCATCCGGGCCACCGGGTCCCAGGCCAATACCGCGCCTATGCCGCCCAGCAGCTTGATATCGGAAAGGGCGTCCCGGATGTAATTGTTGCAGCATTCGGACAGCCGGACATACTCCCGGTACAGCCGTTCTTCGTGCTGATTCTCCGGCGCATCCCTGGGGGTCTCATTCACTCCGCCACCCTCCGTCGGGTCCGTTACCGGCAGTCTAGCAATGCCACCGCCGACGGAGGGGGCGAAATAGTCAGCCCGGTTAGGCCATTTCGCCCACCCGCGGCGCGGCGGCCACGATCTCCGGGCTGGCCTGGTCGGCGTAGGCCTGGAAGTTCTTGTGGAACAGCCCGGCCAGGTGCTGGGCCATCTCCTCATAGGCGGCCGGGTCGGCCCAGGTCTTCGCCGGGATCAGCACCTCGTCCGGCACGCCGTGGCACTGCAGGGGCACCTGCACACCGAAGGTGGGGTCGGTCACGGTCTCCTGGTCCTTCAGCGAGCCGTCATGGATGGCGTCGATGATGGCGCGGGTGTGGGCCAGGCTCATGCGGCGGCCCTCGCCGTAGGGGCCGCCAGTCCAGCCGGTGTTCACCAGCCAGACCTGGACACCGGTGGCGCGGATCTTCTCGGCCAGCAGTTCCGCGTAGTGGGTCGGGTGCAGCACCAGGAAGGGAGCACCGAAGCAGGCGGAGAAGGTGGCCTGGGGTTCGGTGACCCCCATCTCCGTGCCCGCCACCTTGGCAGTGTAACCGCTGATGAAGTGGTACATGGCCTGGGCCGGGGTAAGTTTGCTCACCGGCGGCAGCACGCTGAAGGCGTCACAGGTCAGGAAGATGACGTTCTTCGGGGTCCCCCCCACGCAGGGCAGCCGGGCGTTGGGGATGAACTCGATGGGGTAGGAGCAGCGGGTGTTCTCGGTGATGGACCCGTCGTGGTAGTCCACCTCCCGGGTGACCGGGTCGTAGACCACGTTCTCCAGCACGGCGCCGAAGCGGATGGCGTTGTAGATCTCGGGCTCGGCGCGCGGGTCCAGGCCGATGGCCTTAGCGTAGCAGCCGCCCTCGATGTTGAACACCCCCTCGTCGGTCCAGCAGTGCTCATCGTCGCCGATCAGCCGGCGGCGCGGGTCGGCCGACAGGGTGGTCTTGCCGGTGCCCGACAGGCCGAAGAAGACCGAGACATCACCGTCATGCCCCTCGTTGGCCGAGCAGTGCATGGAGAGCACGCCCTGCTTGGGCATGATGTAGTTCATGATGGTGAACACGCCCTTTTTCATCTCGCCGGCGTATTCCGTACCCAGGATCACGAACTCACCCCGGCTCAGGCAGAGGCTGACGCTGGTGCTGGAGGTGACGCCGGGGAGCTCCTGGTTGGCCGCCAACCGGCCGGCGTTGTAGATGGTGTAATCGGGCTCGCCGAAATCGGCCAGCTCCTCCCGGTTGGGCCGGATCAGCATGTTGTGCATGAACAGGGCGTGGTAGGCCCGCTCGCAAATCACCCTTACCTTCACCCGGTAACGTGGGTCCCAACCGGCGTAGGCGTCGATCACATAGAGTCGGTCACGGGTGTTCAGATAGTTCACCGCCTGCTGCTGCAGGGCATCGAAGCTGTCCGGTTCCATTTCGATGTTCACGTCCCCCCACCAGACATCGTCGGTGACCTCCGGGTGGTGGGCCACCCGTTTGTCCTTGGGGCTGCGTCCGGTCTTTTCGCCGGAGCGGGCGATCAGCGCGCCGGTGGAAGAGATGGCCGAGCCCTTCTCGTGGGCCAGGGCCTCTTCATAGAGCCGCGCCGGGGCGGGGTTGCGCAGGACTTCCGCCACCTCGATGCCGTGCTTTGCCAGGGAGAACGTCACGTGCAAGCTCCTCGTTTTTTGGGGGGTGTCGGGCTGCCCATTTAGAGTCGTATTCATGATCGGGCGGTGTATCCGTTTATGTTACCGCGGGATGACTCTTTATGCCGCCCCCCGGTGACGATTCCTATTGCCGCACCGTCCACTTTGGTGCGCCACTGAGACCCCGACAACAGTGTGCGCACCACCGGCGTGCGCGACACGCGCCGTCGACCCTCGCCGGATTCATGCAACTCCCTGTTTTACCGCCAGGCCCGGGCAGTGGCACGCACCTTGTATTATTTTGCGCTGCATCATTGCTGACGGGCTCAGCCCCTGGAGTTGCTCATGGTCACCAAAGTCATGCTGGTCGATGATTCGCCGGAGCGTTCGGCCTGGCTCGAGGAGTCACTGCAGGTGGCGGGCTTTACCGTGGTGGCCACCGTGCAGGGCGCGGATGACCTTTACCAGCGGGTGCTCGACGAGGAGCCGGAGGTGATCATCACCGAAGCGGGATCGGGCAAACGCGACACCCTGGAGGGGCTGTGCAGCCGCGGGGGGCGGTACCCGGGGCCGGTGATGAACGGCTCCGTTCATCACGACCCGGAATTGATGAGCACAGCCGCGGCGGCGGGGCTCAGTGCCTACGCCGTGGGGGGCGTGCCGCGCGAAGGGGTGCAAGGGGCGATCCGCCTGGCCATCCGGCAGTACGAGCGCTTTCAGGGGTTGACCCGCGAGCTGGCGGACACTCGCCGCCAGCTTGCCGAGCAGCGTGATGTGCACCAGGCCAAGTGCCTGCTGATGGAGCGCGAGGGGCTGGGCGAGGCCGATGCCTACCACCTGCTGCGCCGCCGCGCCATGAACTGCGGGCAGCCTATTCCGCGTCTGGCGCGCAGGCTGCTCGTCGACGCGGGCCTGGCCCACGGTTGACCCGCGGCAGTGCATGCCCGCACCGATGCCGTGCAGTTGCCCCGCCACGGGGTGTCAAGCTATTTCGTAACACGTTGTTTCAACGGTAAAAGCCAAATCTGGCACGCGAATTGAATATACATCACTGACATCAGTGCCCTGTCCGTCGCAGCGCGACACCCAACGGCGGGTGGTGGCAGGCACTGAAACAGGCTTTCCAGGCAAGGGCGTCTGGCGTCGGCTACCGGCCGATGCCGCGCCCTTTTTTGTTATTGGCGGGAGGTAAGCACCATGAGCAACCGATCACTCAACGACCCGTTCAACCCGGAGGCGGACCTGCGCCACGGAGCGGGCTGCACCTGCTCCAGCTGCGGTGGCGGCGAACATGCCCAGCACGACCACGGGGCCGCCCCAGCGGAGCAGGACGCCAACCAGATGCTGGCCGCGAAGCAGGGCGTCGACAAAGAGGCCATGTTCGACCGGGCCGTGGAGAGCGCGGTGGTGCGTGCCCTGTTCGGTCACCACGACGCCAGCCGGCGTTTCTTCCTGAAGGCGGTGGGCGCCGGCACCTTTGCTGCGGCGGTGGGCTCCATATTCCCGCTGGATGCGGCCAAGGCCATGCTCAAGGACAACCTGGGTGACCCCGAGAAGCGCGACCTGACCGTGGGCTTTGTGCCCATCACCTGCGCCACGCCCATCATCATGGCCCACCCCATGGGCTTCTACGAGCGCTACGGGCTGAACGTGGACCTGCGCTCCACCGCCGGCTGGGCGGTGGCCCGGGATATGTCCATGAACCGGGAGTACGACGCCTCCCACATGCTCACCCCCATGCCCCTGGCCATGACCATGGGCACCGGCTCGTCGAGCATGCCCTTCATCATGCCGGCGGTGGAGAACATCAACGGCCAGGCCATCACCCTGCACAACAAGCACAAGGACAAGCGCGACCCCAGCCAGTGGAAGGGCTTCCGCTTCGCCGTGCCCTTCGACTTCTCCATGCACAACTTCCTGCTGCGCTACTACGTCGCCGAGCACGGCCTGGACCCGGACCGGGATATCCAGATTCGCGTGCTGCCGCCGCCGGAGATGGTGGCCAACCTGCGCGCCGGCAACGTGGACGGCTACCTGGCCCCCGACCCCTTCAACCAGCGGGCGGTCTGGGAGGAGGTGGGTTTCATCCACCTGCTCACCAAGGAGATCTGGGACGGCCACCCCTGCTGCGCCTTCGCCACCAGCCGCGCCTTTGCCGAGGAGTACCCGAACAGCTTCGGTGCCCTGTTCAAGGCCATCGTGGACGCCACCCACTATGCCTCCGAGCACGAGAACCGGGCCGAGATCTCCGAGGCCATCGCCCCGCGCAACTACCTGAACCAGCCGGTATCGGTGATTCAGCAGGTGCTGACTGGCCGCTACGCCGACGGGCTGGGCAACGTCAAGGAGGACCCGGACCGGATCGACTTCGACCCCTTCCCCTGGCACTCCATGGCGGTGTGGATCATGACCCAGATGAAGCGCTGGGGTTACGTGGACGGCGACGTGGACTACAAGGGCATCGCCGAAGAGGTCTACCTGGCCACCGACTGCGGCAAACTCATGCGCGAGCTGGGCTACGAGCCGCCGGAGGTCACCTACAAGAGCCACATGATCATGGGCAAGGCGTTCGACCCTGAGCAGCCGGAGGCCTACGTGGACAGCTTCGAGATACGGAGGTCGTAAGCCATGTTGAGTCGCGAGAACCTCAAGGCCGTCGTCCTCAGCCTCGCCATGCTCGTGGTGATATTGGGCATCTGGGAGTGGAGCGTGGGTGGCACCCTGGTTCCCGGGCAGGAGGAGCTCAGCGAGTACGAAATGCTCACCGGCGCGGGCAGCGCTTCCAGCAGCAACATCCCGGCGCCGTCGGAGGTGTTGAGCCTGGCGGTGACGGAGCTCTCTGACCCCTTCTACGACCGGGGCAGCAACGACAAGGGCATCGGCACCCAACTGGCCCACTCCATAGGCCGGGTGCTGGCCGGCTACGGGCTGGCGGTGCTGGTGGCCATCCCGCTGGGCTTCGTGGTGGGCATGTCGCCGGTGATGCAGAAGGCGCTTAACCCCTACATCCAGGTGCTGCGGCCCATCTCGCCGCTGGCCTGGATGCCCCTGGCGCTCTACATCATCCAGGACTCGGTGCAGTCGGCGATCTTCGTCATCTTCATCTGTTCCGTCTGGCCCATCCTGGTGAATACCGCCTTCGGGGTGGCGGGGGTCAAGAAGGACCTGCTGAACGTGGCGCGCACGCTGCAGCTCTCGCCGGTGAAAACCGCCTTCTCGGTGATCCTGCCGGCCGCCGCACCCACCATCCTCACCGGCATGCGCATTGCCATCGGGATCTCCTGGCTGGTCATCGTGGCCGCCGAGATGCTCGTCGGTGGAACCGGCGTCGGCTACTTCGTCTGGAACCAGTGGAACAACCTGGATCTGACCAGCGTGATCTTCGCGGTGCTCATGATCGGGATCGTCGGCATGATCCTGGACAGCATGCTGGCCATGGCCACCCGGGCCGTGCAGTACGCCGAATGAGCCCGTGCATTCACTGAATTCAGGCATCCGCGTACAACGTCACTGTGGGCAATGCGCCCCCGGCCGAGCGCCGGGGGCTGCCCCGGGAGAGACCCTATGAGTCATGCATTCCTCGAGGTGGAAAGCCTCAAGAAGACCTTCCCCGCTGCCCGCGGCGGGGACCCGCTTACCGTCTTTGACGGGGTGGACTTCAACATCGAGAAGGGCGAGTTCATCTGTGTCATCGGCCACTCCGGCTGCGGCAAGTCCACCATCCTGAACGTGCTGGCGGGCCTGGACGAGGCCACCGACGGCAACGTCTTCATGGACGGCAAGGAAGTGAAGGGCCCGAGCCTGGACCGGGGGGTGATCTTCCAGAACCACAGCCTGCTGCCCTGGAAGAGCGCCCTGGCCAACGTGGTGTTTGCCACCCAGGCCCGCTGGCCGGGCTGGAGCCGTCAGCAGGTGCGTGAGCACGCCATGAAGTACATCCGGCTCGTGGGGCTGGAGGGCAGTGAGACCCGGCGCCCGGCGGAGCTTTCCGGCGGCATGCGCCAGCGGGTGGGTATCGCCCGCGCCTTCGCCATCGAACCCAAGCTGCTGCTCATGGACGAGCCCTTCGGCGCCCTGGACGCCCTGACCCGGGGCACCATCCAGGACGAGTTGCTGCGGATCTGGAGCGACTCCGGGCAGACGGTGTTCATGATCACCCACGACGTGGACGAGGCCATCCTGCTCTCCGACCGCATCCTGCTGATGACCAACGGCCCGGAGGCCCACGTGGCCGAGGCGGTGAAGGTGGATATCCCCCGGCCGCGGGACCGGACCTCCATCATCGAGCACCCCAACTACTACCCGACCCGCAACCACTTGGTCGACTTCCTGGTCCGGCGCTCCCGGGAACTGCAGGGGCAGAGCGGCACCCGCAAGGCGGCCGAGGTCAATGTCGGCGAGGAACCGGAGCCCGGAAAGCGGGTTGTGAATGGCTGAACCGCACCTGCCACGGCAGGTGAGTACTACCTTGAGCGCGGCGTAGCCGTGTGCCCTAACCTTTGACCTTCAAGAGGATGACAACCATGAACAAGGCAGAAATGCGTGAAGCGATCCTGGCCGCCAAGCAGTTCAAAGGCATGAGCTGGGAGGCCATCGGGGAGGCCACGGGCCTGTCGCCGGTCTTCATCTGTTCCGCCTGCCTGGGAGAGAACAGCCTGCTGGCCGATCCGGCCGAAAAGCTCTGCGGCGTGCTGGGGCTGCCCGGTGAGGTGGGGGCGGCGTTGCAGGTCTACCCGGAGAAGGGCCAGCGCTACCAAGAGATGCTCTCCGACCCGCTGGTCTATCGTCTGAACGAGGTGGTGATGGTCTACGGCGAGACCCTGAAGCAGGTGATCCAGGAGAAGTTCGGTGACGGCATCATGAGTGCCATCGACTTCACCATGGAGGTGGACAAGGTCGAGGACCCGAAGGGCGATCGGGTGGTGCTCACCCTGAACGGGAAGTTCCTGCCCTACAAACGCTGGTGAAGGCTGCGGTTGTCGACGGTGAAGAAATGACGCCCGACGGCCTTTTGGGCCCCCGGGCGTTATTCGGTTGGCACTGCCGTCAGCGGCCGGCGGTCAGGTCTTCTTGCCGCAGGTGCTGAGGCCCAGGGGCAGGTAGACGGGGCACCAGCCGATGGCGGCGGTGGCCAGCGGGATGATACCGATCAGGCCCCAAGGGGTCTGCGGACCGACGAAGACCAGCGCCAGCAGGATGACGCCGACGATGGCGCGGAGGGCACGGTCCACGGTGCCCATGTTCTGTTTCAGGTTCATACGGAGACCTCCAGTTGGGGGATGTATTCAATTAAAAGATTGTATCAGCCTGCGCTTTTCCGGCCGGCTTTTCAAGCCCGCTGACACCGTAGGAAATAGGGGGTGACGGACGGCGGTGCGCCGGCGGGGGCGGATTACGGTTCAGGCCTCCGATTGCGCACCCTTCGGGTACCCTGCGCTACTCGGGAAAAATCGGCGCGCGTGAACTCGCTTCGCTCGAACAGGCACGCGCTTCATCCGATTTTTCCCTGCGTTGCTCGGTGGGCAAAAGTCGGCCTGAACCGTAATCCGCCCCCGCCGGCGCACCGCCGTCCGTCAGTCGTCAGCTCGGGCCAGCACGTGGTCCACCCATTGGCCGGTGAGCTGGTCCAGCAGGCGGTTCTGCTGCTGGCGGGCGGCCAGGTTGTCCAGGTCGATCCAGGCCAGGGGCTGGTCCTGTTCGGCGCAGGAGAAGACCGGGCGGGTGCGTTTGCCGGTTTCCGGGTCGAGCTGCCACTGCAGGCACTGGGCACAGACGCCCTTGAGCATGCACTGCATCGGGCTGCCCACGGTGCCGTGGGCCTGGACCCCGGGGGCGAGGCGGCCGCCCAGGTGGTCACCCAGGGCGGCCTGGAAGCCCTTGAGCAGCCCGGTGCCGCCCATTACCAGGATGCGGTCCACCGAGGAGAGCGGCAGGCCGCGGCCCTCGACCGGGCGGATCTCGCCGTCGGCGTACCGGCGCAGCACATCCAGCATGTCGGTGGCCTGCACCGCGCAGTCCCCCGGGCGGCGGGCCTCAATCAGCGCCTCACCGGCGGTGCACCAGATGATCTGGTCGGCACCGGCCTCCAGCTCCCCCTGGTGGTCCACATCGCGGGGCGAGCCGAAGGCGGCCAGGTAGAGCACCCGGTTGCCGGCGGCGCGCAGGGCTGAGCCGATGTCGTGCATCACCGCCGCGCCCCAGCGCCCGGCCACCACCAGCACCGTCTCGCCGCTGGGGATATCGGTGGGGGCACCGGTGGGGCCCATCAGTACCACCGGGTCACCGGGCCGGAGCCGGCCGGCGATGCGCGGGCCGGCCCCCCACTGGAAGACCATCAGGCGGATGCAGTCGCCGTCGATGCCGGTGCCCGAGACGGTGAGCAGCGGGACCTGGAGCCGGGTGCCGGCCACCAGCGGGGAGTGGCTCTCGTAGGTCTGCAGCCGGAAGAATTGCCCGGGGCGGAAACGCCGGGCGGCAGCCGGGGCGCGCACCCAGATCTCGGTGACCGCCGGGTTGTCCCGGTTCACCGAGACCACCTCCGCGCTCAGCAGGTCGGCGACACGGCGCTGGAAGGCGTGGGGGTCCGGGTTGGGCACCCGAGCCGGCAGGCTGTCCAGGGCCTTCATCACCTCCGGCCAGCTGTCGTGGGCCGAGGCGATGGCCCTCACCACGCTGCCCTGGTAGACCGGGTGGGTGTCGCCCAGGAAGGTGACCGTGCGCCCCTGATGGCGGTAGCCGGTGAAGGGACCCGCCTCCGGCGACTTGACGTGCTCGGCGGTCTGCACCGGTTGCAGGCCCTCGTTGTGAAAGGCGTGGGGCCGGTAGTGGTTGCCCTCCAGCTCCAGGCTGCCCGGGTGCTCGTGTTCGTAGATGGTGTTGGGTACGGTGCCGGCGGCCACGAAGACCGAGCGGGCGGGCAGTTCCACCTCGTGGCTGGTAGTGAACCAGCGGCCGGCATCGTGCTTCATCTGTCGGCAAACCAGGCTGCGGATGTGGTGGTGCTCGTCCAGCCGGGCGTGGATGGGGTCCAGGCCCTCGGCGTAGTAGAGCCCCTCCTCGGTGGCCGCCCGCAACTCCTCGTGGTTGCGGGTGTAGGCGGGCGAGGCGTTCATGCCCTTGCGGTAGGCGATGGTCACCCCGCCCCACTTCTGGATCAGCGGGATAAAGTCGGGTTCCCGGCCCTCGGCGGCGGCCTTCGCGCGCTCATCGCGGGCCGCTCGGCCGTGGGCCAGGAACTCATCCAGGATGGCCTGATCCTCGTCGTTCAACCGGTCGCGCACGCGCGCCTCGCCGCGTTCGGCCACCAGGGTCTCGTAGCGCCAGAGCACCTTTTCCACTTGGCGGATGTAGTAGGCCTGCACCTCGGTGGCGGTGTCCACGCCGGTGAGCCCGCCACCGATGACCACCGCCGGCAGGCGTACCTGGAGGTTGGCGATGGAGCTCATCTTGCCGGCGCCGGTGAGTTGCAGGGCCATCAGGAAGTCGTTGGCCTGGCGCATGCCGCGGGCGAGCGAGTTGCCCATGGGGATGACCCGCGGGTAGCCGGCGCCGGTGGCGACGCAGACGTGGTCAAAGCCCTGTTCCCAGGCGTCCTCCAGGGTGAGGGTGCCGCCCAGGCGCACGCCGCCGTGGACGCTGAAGGTCTGGCGCCGGGCCAGGGTGAGGTAGATGAGCTTGAGGAAGTTCTTGTCCCAGCGCACCGTGATGCCGTACTCGGCCACCCCGCCGAAGCCGAGCAGGGTGCGCTCGTCCAGGTCCTCGGCCAACTGGTCCCAGTCGCGCACCGGGCCGCGGAGGATGTCCTCGGGCAGGGGCTCGACCTTGAGCCCATCGATGCCGACCACCTTGCAGCCGGCCATGGTGAGGTGGTGGGCCATGGTGAAACCGGCCGGGCCCATCCCGGCCACCAGCACCCGGCGGCCGTTGTGGGGCTGCTCCAGGTACTGCTGGGGACGCAGCGGGTTCCAGCGGGCCAGCAGGTGGTAGAGTTCGACCCCCCAGGGCAGGTCCAGCACCTCGGTGAGCACCCCGGTCTCGGCCTGGGGGATGTTCACCGGATCCTGCTTCTGGTAGATGCATGCCTTCATGCAGTCGTTGCAGATCCGGTGGCCGGTGGCCGGGACCATGGGGTTGTCCACCATGATCATGGCCAGGGCGGCGATCACTCGCCCCTCCCGGCGCAGGGCGTGCATCTCGCTGATCTTCTCCTCCAGCGGGCAGCCGGTGAGGGTGTTGCCCAGCGGGTCCACCCGGTAGCCCAGTTCCGGTTGCTTCTTCTTCTCCGGGAAACCGCGGGAGCAGAAGTCGCCGGCGTGCTCGTGGCAGAGCACGCAGTAGTGCGTCTCGGCGTGCACATCGCGGGCGGACATGCGCGGGTCGGTGAGGCTGAAACCGTCGCGGCTGCGGTGGTGTTCTGTGGCGGCCGCCAGCCGGGCGGCACCGGGCAGGTCGGCCCGGCGCAGCGGCACCAGGCGGGCGTGGTCCACCTTGCGCGGCAGGCGGAAGGCGGTCCAGCCGGCCACCCGCGCACGCCCCTCCGGGGTCTCCAGGGCGCGGGCGCACCACTCGGCGAGGCCACGGATGGCCTCGGCGTGGCCTGCCTCGTCACCCAGCAGGTTGAGGCCGTAGCGGGCCACCGCCAGTTCCTCGTCCTGCTCGGTGGGCAGGCGGGCCTGGCGGAGGGCCTCGCGGAGCGCCTCGTCGAGGGTGGTGAAGTCAGCCTCCGGACGGGCCCTGCGTGCGCGTTTCTGCACGAACTCGCGGCGGAAGTCGATGATCACATCGTCGGCGACGAGCGTGGCCCGGCGGCGGGTCAGCGCCTCGGTGATGCCGAACAGCCCCGCCAGCCACTGCTCCAGGTGGGGCGCCACGGCCAGCAGCAGCCGGCTGTAGTCGGGGGTGGTGGCCGGCTGCCGGTCACGGTGGGCGAGCAGCCGTTCGCACAGCTCGCCGTCGCGCTCGCGCAGCCAGTCCAGGAATCGGCGGTCCAGCTCGGCCAGACCCGCCGGGGTCTGGAGTCGGGCGAAGGTGAGGCCGGCGCTTTCCAGGTGTTGGTCAAGACTGTTCATGGCTACCCGCGGTGTGCTGTGGAGGGGCCGGGACACCGGCAGGGCGCCCCTGCGGCAGAACACCGCAGGTTAACGCGGCTAACGGCGGACTTCCACCCGGTAGCGCAGCTCCGTCCGGCCCTCCGCGGGTACCTGCAACGCCCAGCGCGCCAGCCGGGCCGAGACCCGCTCGTGCGCCTCGCTCTCCTCCAGGATCTGCCAGTCGCCGTTCAGCTCTTCCTCCAGCTGCACCGTCACGGCCTGCTCGCCGGCGTTGTCCACCCTGAGGTGCCACTCGGCCTCGAAGCCGCCGCGCTCGTCCAGCCGGCGCCAGCTCACCGGGGTACGTTCCGCGGTGACGTCAAAACTGCGGCCGATATCGAGCCGCACGGTCTGTCCGGCCGGCGTATGGCCGATGCGCTGTTCACCCAGGTACTGCAATTCCCCATGGCGGTCGGGGCCGTAGACCTGGACCGGGCCCGCCGGCATCGGCGTCCCCGATGTGGGGTCGCCGTTGTCGAAGACCAGTCGGCCGGTCACGCCCTGTGGCTGCCGTTCCGCCAGTTGTCGCCCGGCCTGTCCCCGGCTCACCCACTGGCGCTCCACCGGCACAGTGCGCGATGCCGCCAGGGTGGCCAGTCGGGTCTCGCCATCACGCAGGGTGAGTGGGTCTGGCAGGGTATAGAGGTGGTAGCCGGCCAGGGCCTCCCGCTCCGGCGCAGCGGCCTCGGCGGCCTGGCTGCGCAGCGCCATGGGCTGCACCGGGCGGTCATCGCCGTGGGTGTCGCCGGCCAGCAGCTGCAGCCGGGCCTGGGGCCAGTCGCCGCCGCTGCGGTTGTCGATGGCGGCCAGGGACTCCAGGCGGAGCGCTTCGCCCGTCTCATCCAGGGTGGCGGTGTGGCGGGCGGACCAGGAGAGCCCGCCGGTGAGATAGGCCAGTTCGACCGGCTGCTCGCCGCCCTCGTCCGGCGTCAGGTCGAGGGTGAGGGCGGGCAGCGGCTGCAGGTGGGCGGGCAGGCTGCCGAAACGGATCCGCCAGGCATCGTTCAGGGGTACCGTCTCGGCGCCGTGGTCGGTCTCCAGTAGCACCCGCCGGTCGTCGCTGTGCAGCAGTCGGCCGGTGATCCGGCGACCGCTCGCATCATGCACCAGCGTCAGGGTGTGACCGCGGCGGGCGGTGAGCAGCCGGTCGATGTCCAGCTCACCGGTGGTCCAGTCCAGGCCGCTGGCCCGCAACGGTGTCTCGCTGCGCAGGTGCAGGCTGCCCGGGTCCAGGGCCCCGGGCAGACCGGTGAACTGGACGCGGGCGCCGTCCTCCGGCAGCTCCAGCCGCCGTTGCTCGCGGACCAGGGCCAGGTCGCGTTGGTAGACGGTGATCGAGAGGGCTTCGCGGTCGTCGGCGCCGCTCTCCTGCGCCGGGGGGGCGGCGGCGGTCAGCGCGGGGCCGGTGGCGAGCAGGGTGGCAAGCAGGGTGCTGGACCAGGCGTTCATGGCCGGTGTGCTCCTTAGCTGTCGGGATGGCGGCGCCGTATCGGTGCCGGGGGCCTACCCTGATTGACCCGCCAGCACTCGCAGACGTTCCTCGGCGCGGGCGCGGCTGATGGGGTCCATGACCTCGTCGAGCCAGGTCACGGCATCGCGGGCGGGGGCGTAGCCCTGGCGGTCGGCCAGGCTGAACCAGCACCAGGCTTCGATCTTGTCCTCCTCCACCCCGTGTCCCTCGGAGTACATGATGGCCAGGTTGTACTGCGCCGGCGGGAAGCCCTGCTCGGCGGCGAGCCGGTACCACTTGACGGCCTTGGCCGGGTCCTTGAACACCCCGCGGCCCTGATCGTGCATGACGCCCACGTTGGTCTGCCCCTCCGGATGGCCCTGACGGGCGGCGCGCCAGTACCAGTCCACGGCCGCCTGGTCGTCCTGGGCCACACCGCGACCGTCGCGATAACAGTTGCCGAGTTGGACCTGGGCGTCCGGGTCGCCGGCCTCGGCCGCCAGGCGCCACCACCGCGCCGCCTCGGTCGGGTCCTGGGCCACACCCAGGCCCATGGCCAGCAGGCCGGCCAGATTGGCGGCGGCCTGCGGGTGGCCCTGTTCGGCGGCCCGGCGGTAGTGGCGCACGGCGGCGCTGAAGTCCTCCTCGACGCCGCGGCCCATCTGGTGGGCCACCCCCAGGCTGTTCTCCGCATCGGGCAGGCCGGCCTCGGCGGCCCGGCGCCACAGGGCCACCGCCTGGGCCGGGTCCTCCGGCACGCCCTGGCCCTGGAACAGTAGGGCGGCCAGGGCGTGCAGGCCCTGGGGGTGGCCCTGGTCGGCGGCCCGGCGGTAGAGTGCCGCCGCCTGGGCCGGGTCCGGGGTCCCGTCCAGGCCGTATTCGGTGATCTGGCCGAGGTTGAACCAGGCATCCGCGTGGTCCTTCTCGGCGGCCTGCTCCCACCAGCGGCGGGCGGCGGCCAGGTCCTGCTCCAGCCCCTCGCCGTGGGCCAGCAACAGCCCCAGGCCCACCTGGGCATCGGGGTCGCCCTGTTCCGCCGCGGGGCGCCAGAGACGGGCCGCCTCCGCGGGGTCGCCGCGCTCCCAGGCGTGGCGGCCGGCGTCGGCGGCGTCGGTGGGGGGTGTTGTGGCCATGCTCAGTGGGATCAGGGGCAGTATCATGGTCCTTCGCTTTCGCTGCGGGTTGATCCCCGCATCATACTGATCCGGTCGCAGCCCGGCCACGTCGCGGCGGGCGCATCACCGGTTGACGAACGCAGGGGGCCGCCGAAATGGGCGACGGGCTGTCACGACAGGCGCTGGGGATGCTGATTGCCGGCGCGGGGGTGCTGGCGCTGAGTTTCGACGCCCTGCTGGTGCGCCTGGCCGGTGTCGGGCCCTGGGAGGTGGCGGTCTGGCGCGGGGTGTTCATCGCCTTGTCGCTGGCGGTGGTGGCGGGCTGGCTGGGGGGCTGGCAACGGGCGGTCCGCGCCCCGCTGGGGCCATTGCTGGGCGCCAGCCTGATGTTCGGGTTGAATGGCCTGCTCTTCGTGCTGGCGGTGATGCACACTGCGGTGGCCAACGTGGTGGTGATCCTGAGTATCGCGCCGCTGTTCGCTGCCGCCTGTACCCGGCTGTTTCTGCGCGAGGGGGTGGCGGCGCACACCTGGGTGGCCATGGTGGTGGCGGTGATCGCGGTGGGGACGGTGTTCGCCGGTTCGCTGGACGGCGACGGCCTGTTGGGCGACGCCTTCGCCCTGGGGGCGGCAATCGTACTGGGCGGCAACTTCACGCTGCTGCGCCGCTTTCCCCAGGTGCCGCGGCTGCCCACCGTCTCGCTGGGGGGCGCGGTCACCGCCCTGCTGGCCTGGACCTCCGCCGCCCCCTGGGGGCTGGCGGCCGAGAGCTACGCCGTGCTGGCCCTGATGGGCCTGGTGCAGATGCCGCTGGCCCTGGGGCTGCTCGCCACGGCGACGCGCTATATCACGTCGCCGGAGGTGAGCCTGTTCATGCTGGTGGAGATGGTGCTGGCGCCGGTCTGGGTGGCGGCCTGGCTGGGCGAGTCGCCCTCGCCCCAGACCCTGGTGGCTGGCGGCCTGCTGTTAACGACCCTGGCCGTGCACAGCGTGCTGGCGCTGCGCCGGCTGCCGCATCAACCGACCCCTACCGGCAGGACGTAGTAATCGCCCCCGGCCGCCTGCGGGCGGGCCGGCCGGCGGTCATCGTTCCCGGCGTCCTGGCGCTGTGCCTGTGCCAGGGTCAGGCGCAGGGTGGTCAGCGCCCGTTCATGCTGGTGGATCCGGCGCTCGAGCGCCTGGATATCGGTACCGATCGCCCTTGCTTGCACGGCCATGGTGGCTTCCTCCCGTGGATATATCGCTGTCAGACCCGGGTGGTCTGCTCATCGTTATGATGGACCGGCGTGGGGAGGTCTAAAAATAATAAATAGTCGCTTTTGTATAGCAATTGGCAATAACCGGGGTGCCGGCCCCTCAGGGGTCAGGGGCCGCTTCCGGCCGCCACGCCAGGTCGGGCTGACGGGCGGCGCGCACCTCATCCAGCCGGCGCACAGGCAGCCGATAGGGGGCCCCGCGCACCTGCTCGGGGTCACGCCGGGCCGCCTCGCGGATGGCCACCATGGCGGCCACGAAGGCATCCAGCTCCGCCAAGCTCTCGGTCTCGGTGGGCTCGATCAGCAGGCACTCGGGGATGAGCATCGGGAAGTACATGGTAGGGGCGTGGATGCCGTGATCAAGCAGCGCCTTGCTGAAGTCCAGGGCGGTGACCCCGAGCTCCCGGGCCTCCGATTTCAGCGTGAGCACGAACTCGTGGCTGGCGCGCCGCTCCGGGTAGGCCACCTGAAACCCCTCCGCCTGCAGCC
This sequence comes from Alkalilimnicola ehrlichii MLHE-1, assembly GCF_000014785.1. Classification (NCBI taxonomy): domain Bacteria; kingdom Pseudomonadati; phylum Pseudomonadota; class Gammaproteobacteria; order Chromatiales; family Ectothiorhodospiraceae; genus Alkalilimnicola; species Alkalilimnicola ehrlichii. Next base: position 2,921,779 of record NC_008340.1, on the reverse strand, counting down.
GCGCCATCAGGTAGTTGGCGTTCAGGGTGGCGTAATCGGCCACCCGGGGCAGGCCCTCACGGCCCAGCATGCGGGTGTAGGCCCAGGCCCGCAGCAGCACCCCGATGTTGCCGCCGAAGGCGGACAGCCGGCCGATGGTGTGCGGCCGGTCGCCCTCCTGCAGCCAGCGGAAGCGGCCATCCGGCTCGCGGGCCACCTGCGGCACCGGCAGGTAGGGGCGCAGCCGCTCGCTGACACAGACCGCCCCGGCCCCCGGCCCGCCGCCGCCGTGGGGCGTGGAGAAGGTCTTGTGCAGGTTCAGGTGCATGACGTCGAAGCCCATGTCGCCGGGGCGGACCCGGCCCAAGATGGCATTCAGGTTGGCGCCGTCGTAATAGAGCAGCCCGCCGGCGGCGTGCACCGCGTCCGCCATCTCGCGGATACGCCGCTCAAAGACGCCGACCGTGGAAGGATTGGTGAGCATGATGCCGGCGGTCCTCGGGCCCAAGGCCTCGTGCAGGGCCCCCATGTCCACGTCGCCGTCCGGCCCCGTGGGGATCTCGCGTACGGTACAGCCGCAGAGGGCGGCGGTGGCCGGGTTGGTGCCGTGGGCGGCGTCGGGCACCAGGATCTCGTTCCGCTGGTGGTCGCCGCGCCCGGCGTGCCAGGCCATGATCATGGCTACACCGCAGAACTCACCCTGGGCGCCGGCCATGGCCGCCAGGCTGGTATCACCCATGCCGGTGATCGCGGTGAGCCAGTCCTGCAATTCGTGCAGGCAGGCCATCATCCCCTGGCCGGTGGTGGACGGGGCCAGCGGGTGGCGCTCGGCAAAGCCCGGCTCGCTGGCCACGGCGTGGCAGCCGCGGGGGTTGTACTTCATGGTGCAGGAGCCGAGCGGGTAAAAGTGGGTGTCGATGGAGAAGTTCAGTTGCGACAACCGGGTGTAGTGGCGCACGGCCTGTAGCTCCGAGACCTCCGGCAGGGCGGGGCGCTTGCGCCGGCGGAAGGCCTCGGGCAGTGCGGGTACCCGGGTCGGACGCTCAGGGGCCTGGGCGGCGGCGCGCCGGCCCTCGCGGGCCTGTTCGAAGATCAGCATCGGGTCGGTTTCCTGCCTGTTGGGGGGCGGCCGAAGGACGGGGGCACGCGGTGCGCGCCCCGTCGCCACCGTGATGCCCTCAGTCCAGCGCCTTGAGGGCGGCCTCGTAGTCGGGCTCCTGGCTGATCTCCGGCACCTGCTCGGTGTAGCGCACCTGGCCCTGCTCATCGATGATCACCACCGCGCGGGCGCAGATGCCGGCGGTGGGGCCGGTCTCCACCAGGACGCCGTAATCCTTTGCGAAGTGGCGGTCGCGCATCATCGACAGGGTCTTGACCCGGTCGATCTTCTCCGCCTCGCAGAAGCGCTTCTGGGCGAAGGGCAGGTCGGCGGAGATGGTCAGGGCCACCAGGTTGTCGCGCTCCTTGGCGGCGTCGTTGAACTTCTTGGCGGAGGTGCTGCAGACGCCGGTGTCCAGGCTGGGGACGATGTTGAGCAGTACCTTGCGGCCTCGGAAGTCGGCGAGACTCACGTCCTTGAGGTCCACGTCGGTCAGGGTGAAGTCGGGGGCCGTGCTCCCGACCGCCGGCAGGTCGCCGCAGGTCTGGATCGGTTCGCCGCCCAGGGTGATGGTCGCCATGGTCTTCTCCTTACGCTTATGGTGAGGGGACGGGGTCAGGCCGGGTGTTCAGCACCGCGGCCAGGCTGTCCCGGTAGTACTCGATATCCACCTCGTCGCGCATCTCGGTGGCGCAAACCAGCAGGGCGTTGCCCAGTTCCGGATAGTCCGCCGACAGGTCGTGGCCGCCGAGGATGCCGTGGTCTTCCAGGGCCTGCAGCACCGGGGCCACCGGGCGGTCCAGGCGCAGCACGGCCTCATGAAAGTGTGGCCCGCGCAGCGCGGATTGCACGCCCGGCAGGCCGGTCAGGGCCTCCACCAGGGCATGGGTGCGGGCCAGGCAGCAGTCGGCGACCCGCTCCAGGCCGTCGGGACCCAGCAGGGCCAAGTAGAGGGTGGCGGCGGTGGCCATCAGGCCCTGGTTGGTGCAGATGTTGGAGGTGGCACGGCCCCGGCGGATGTGCTGCTCGCGCGCCTGCAGGGTGAGGGTGTAGCCGGGCTTGCCGTCCAGGTCCACGGTCCGCCCCACCAGCCGCCCCGGTAGCTGGCGCATAAGCGGGCGCCGGCAGGTCAAAAAGCCGAAACCGGGGCCACCGGAACTCATCGGGATGCCCAGGGGCTGCCCCTCGCCGCAGGCGATGTCGGCGCCGGCCTCGCCCCACTCACCGGGCGGTGCCAGCCGGGCCAGGGCAATGGGGTTGACCACCCCGATCACCAGCGCACCGCGGGCCTGGGCGGCGCGGGTGAGGGTGTCCACCGGCTCCAGCACCCCGAGGAAATTGGGCTGCGGCAACAGCAGGGCGTCGAAGCCGCCGCTCACCCCCTCCAGGGCGTGCTCCGGCAGATGCCCCTGGTCGGGGTCGTAGTCCAGCAGCGTCAGCTCGATGCCCTGGGGCGCCAGCAGGGTGCTCAGCACCCGGCGGTAGAGCGGGTGCAGGGTGTGGGGCACCAGCACGCGATGCGCGGCGTCACGGCGGCGCTGGCGGACGGCCATCAGCGCCGCCTCCGCGGTGGCGGTGGCGCCGTCGTAGAGCGAGGCGTTGCTGACCGCCAGGCCGGTGAGGGCGCTGAGCATGGACTGGAATTCGTAGATGACCTGCAGGGTGCCCTGGGAGGCCTCGGCCTGGTAGGGCGTGTAGGCGCTGTAAAACTCACCGCGGGCGGCGATCTGCCAGACGGCGGCGGGGATATGGTGCTCGTAGCAGCCGGCCCCGAGAAAAGAGACCGGTTGGCGGTCCTGGGCCGCCCGCCGCCGGGCGATGCGCCGGACCGCCATCTCCGGTAGCCCCTCCGGCACCCCCTGCGGCGGCGGAGCCCGCAGCGCCGCCGGGATCTCGTCGAACAGCGCGTCCAGGTGCCGGACACCGATGACCTCCAGCATCCGGCGGACCTCGGCCTCGGTGTGGGGGATAAAGGGCACGCCCGTTACTCCTCGTCGGCCACCAGGTCCTGGTAGTCCTCCGGGTCCAGCAGTTGCTCCAGGTCGTCGCTGTCGTCCGGGCGGATGCGCATGATCCAACCCTCGCCGTAGGGGTCGGTGTTGACCAGCTCCGGGCTGTCCTGCAGCTCTGAATTGGCCTCGATCACCTCGCCGCCCACCGGCGCGTAGATGTCGGAGGCGGCCTTGACCGATTCCACCACGGCGCAGGCCTCCTCGGCGTCGTAGTGGCGCCCCACCGTGGGCGTCTCCACGAACACCAAATCGCCCAGTTCGCTCTGGGCGTGATCGGTGATGCCGATGGTGAGCGTGCCGTCGTCCTCCAAGCGGGTCCACTCGTGGGTGCGGTTGTACTTGAGGTTGTCTGGTACCTGGGTCATGGCTTGGTTCGTTCCCTGGGTTGTGAGAGGGCGTTTCAGGGCGGTGCGGGCCGCCCTGCCTGTTAGCTGTATAGCGGGCTAGTCGGGGACGTCCACCCGCGGCTTGCCATTGCGGACGAAGGGCGGCCGGACCGGCTCGGCGCTCAGGGCGCGGTCGCGGACCCGGACCCGTAGCGGCCCCCCGGTGCCGTTGGGCACCCGGGCCAGGGCAATGCCCCGTTGCAATACCGGCGACCAGCCGCCGCTGGTGACCTCACCGATCACCCGGTCGGCGGCGTCCAGCACCGCATGCCCGTGGCGGGGCACGCCGCGCTCGCGCAGGACCAGGCCCTGCCGGCACCATGGCGCCCCCTCCCGGCGTTGGGCCTCCAGCGGATGGCGGCCGATGAAGTCACGATCCTCCGGCGTCCAGTGCACGGTCCAGCCCAGGCCGCACTCCAGCGGCGTGGTCTCCGGGGTCATGTCCTGGCCGTTCAGGTTCAGGCCCGCCTCCAGGCGCAGGCTGTCCCGGGCCGCCAGCCCGCAGGGTCGGGCGCCGGCGGCCACCAGGTGGTCCCAGGTTTGGCTGGCCCGGGGGCCGGGCAGGATCAGTTCGAAGCCGTCTTCGCCGGTGTAGCCGGTGCGGCTGACGAAGATCCGCTCCCCATCCAGGGCCTCGAAGGCGCCCAGGCCCACGGCGGCGGCTGCCTCCGGCAGCTGTTCGATGAGACTGGGGGCGGCCGGCCCCTGCAGCGCGATCATTGCCAGGTCGGTACGAGCCTCCGGCTGCAGGCCGAAGGCCGCAGTGAGCCGCTCCAGCCAGCGCTGGACGCTGCCCCGGGTGGCGGCGTTGGAGACGATGCGGTAGCGTTCCGCGCCGCGGCGGAAGACGATGAGGTCGTCGATGATGCCGCCGGCCTCATTCAGCAGGCAACCGTAGAGGGCCTTGCCGGGGGCGGCCTCGTCGAGCCGGGCCACATCGGCGGCGAGGATCAGGCGCAGGGCGTCGCGGGCCCCCTGGCCCTCGAGATCGGTGATGGCCATGTGGGAGACGTCGAACAGGCCGCAGTCCTCGCGCACGGCGCGGTGTTCGGCCAGGGCGGAGCCGTAATCCAGCGGCATCTGCCAGCCGGCAAATTCCACCAGGCGGGCGCCGGCTTCCTGATGACGGCGATAGAGCGGGGTGCGTTGCATGGGCTCCCTTGCGGCTGGTCCGGCTCTGTCAGTGGTCGGACCACTATAGCGCCAACCGCGCCCGGGATAACAGGGGGGCGGGGCTCAGGTCTGGAGCGCTTCAGCGGCGGCCGGCTTCTGGTTGCGCGGGTGCTTGCGCACCGTCCGGCTGACCAGGAAGATCACCGGGATCAGGCCCACGGCCACCAGGGTGACCGCCGGCAGCGCGGCGCGCTCCCACTGCCCCTCCACGGTGAACTCGAAGATGCGCACCGCTAGCGTGTCCCAGCCGAAGGGCCGGAGCAGCAGGGTCGCGGGCATCTCCTTCATGACATCGACACCGACCAGCAGCGCCGCGGTGATCAGACCCGGCCGCAGCACCGGGATGTAGATGCGGCGGATGATCTCCCAATCCCGCGCGCCCAGGCTGCGAGCGGCCTCGCGCAAGCTGGGCCGGATCTGCTCGAGGGCACTGTCCACCGCACCGAAGGCCACCGCCATGAAGCGCATGACATAGGCGATGATCAGCGCGAAGACACTGCCGGTGAGCAGTTGGCCGCCGATATCCCCGACCAGCGGCTCCAGCAGGTCGGCCACCCGGTGGTCGAGCCAGGTGAAGACGATCATGATCCCCACCGCCAACACCGAGCCGGGCAGGGCGTACCCCAGAGTGGAGGCGCCGACGGCGCGGCGGGTGATGAAGTCCGGCTGCACACGACGCGCGTAGGCAAGCAGCAGGGCGATGGTGACGGTGATGAAGGCGGAGACCGCCCCCAGGGTGAGGGTGTTGAGCACCAGTTCCAAGTAGCGTTCGTTGAAATCGGCCAGGTGCCCCCAACCCCAGATGACCAGTTGCAGCACTGGCAGCAGAAAGCCCAGGAACAGCACGCTGGCGGCGAAGCCGGTGGCCGCCCAGGCGCGCCAGCCACGCAGGGGGATGCGGGTGACCCCGCCGGCCTGGCGCTGGTCGAAACGGGCGCGGCCCCGGGCGGCCTTCTCCGCGGTCAGGCCGAGCAGGATGATCAGCAACAGCAGGGCGGCCAACTGGCCCGCCGCGGCAAGGCTGTAATAACCGAACCAGGCTCGGTAGATGGCGGTGGTGAAGGTCTCGAAGTTGAATACCGAGACCGCCCCGAAGTCGGCCAGGGTCTCCATCAGCGCCAGTGCCGTGCCGGCCGCGATGGCCGGCCGGGCCATGGGCAGCGCCACCCGGAAAAAGCTGCCCCAGGCGCTCAGGCCCTGGACCCGTGCCGCCTCCATGGGGGCCGTCCCCTGGCTGAGAAAGGCGGCCCGGCTGAGCATGTAGACATAGGGGTAGAGCACGAGGCTCATGACCAGGATGAGCCCGGGGGTGGAGCGGATAGAGGGCAGCCGCAGGTCGCTGGAGACGGTCTCGCGCAAAAAGCTCTGCACCGGCCCCGCGAACTCGAACAGGCCGACAAAGACGAAGGCCAGGACATAGGTGGGCACGGCCAGGGGCAGGATCAGTGCCCAGTCGAACAGGCCTCGGCCGGGGAAGTCACAGCGGGCCGTCAGCCAGGCCAGGCTGACCCCCAGGAAGAGCACGCCGGATCCCACTCCCAGCACCAGCATCACGGTGTTGCCGAGGATCTCCGCTAACAGGGTCTGCTGGATGTGGCGCCAGACCTCCATGTCCGGCGTGAGCCAACTGGCCAGGGTCACCGCGATGGGGACGAAGAGCAGGGTCCCCATGCCCAAGGCGAACAAACGCCACGGCCCGACCCGCCGCAGCGGGTCGAGCAGCGTGGCGATCAGGCCCCGGCGGGGAGCCCTGGACCAGGCCACGGCCATGGGATCAGCGCCAGCCGACCCGGTCCATCAGCATGGCGGCCTGGCGCTGCAGCCGGCCGGCCTCGGAGACATTGATGTTATCGGCCTTGAAATCGCCCCAGTCGGCGACGATCGGGTCCAGGCCGATCTCCGGGTTCGCCGGATACTCCATGTTCAGGGCGGCGAAGTCCTTCTGCGCGGCCTCGCTGGCGAGCCATTCGATGAGCCGCTGCGCCCCTTCAGGGTTGCCGGCATGGCGGGTGACACCGGCACCGGAGACGTTGACGTGAACGCCCACGTCATCCTGGTTGGGCCAGTAGGGCGCCACCGGGAAGTCCGGGTCGTCCTTCAGCACCCGGCCCAGGTAGTAGGTGTTGGTGATGCTCACATCACACTGGCCGGCGGCGATGGCGCGCAGGGTCGAGGTGTCGTTGGAGAAGGGGCGGTCCGCAAAGTTGTTCACCCAGCCCTCCAGCACCTCCCGGGTCCGCTCCTCACCGTGGTGGGAGATCATGGTGGCGACCAGCGACTGGTTGTAGACGTGCTGCGAGGTGCGCACGCACAGGCGGCCCTCCCACTCCGGGTCGGCGAGGGCCTCGTAGGTGGACAGTTCCTCGGGATCGACGCGGTCGGGCGCGTACATGATGGTCCGTGCCCGCACCGACAGGCCGAACCACTGGTCGTCCGGGTCACGCAGGTGTTCCGGAATGGCCTCCCGCAGCGGCTCGGAGTCGATGGGCCGGAGCACGCCCCGGTCGGCGGCCTGCCAGAGGTTGCCGGCATCCACTGTCATCAACATGTCGGCGGGGGTGCGGCGCCCCTCCTGCTGGAGGCGGGCCAGCAGCGGACCGGCGCTGTCGGTCACGTAGCGCACCCGGATGCCGGTCTCCTCGGTGAAGCGGTCGAACAGCGGCTTGATCAGGTGCTCCTGGCGCGCGGAATAGACGGTGATGGTGTCGTCGTCGGCCAGGGTGGTGGCCGGCATGGCCAAAGCGATGGCCAGCGGCGCGGCCAGCAATCCGGTCAGAACCTGTTTGATGCGCATGGATGGTCTCCCAACAGCGAGGATGCTGTCCGGGATGATAAGCATTCTCATTGCTCTCTGTAAAGCCGCGTGAGAATTATATTTTTTAGTTATTCCAGTTCCGGAAAATCCTGCTGGCGCAGGGCTTCGTAAAGCACCACCGAGACGCTGTTGCCCAGGTTCATGCTCCGGCTCTCCGGCCGCATGGGCAGCCGCAATCGGCGGCCGGGGCTGAACCGGGTCAGCTCCCGACGCAGGCCACCGGTCTCACAGCCGAACACCAGGGCATCGCCGGGGGCGTAGCGGACCTGGTGGTAGCCGACCGAGCCGTGGGTGGACAGCGCCCAGGCCCGTCGGGGCCGGACCTGGCGCAGGCAGTCCACCAGACTGGGGTGTTCGGCCACCCGGGCCCACTCATGGTAATCGAGCCCGGCCCGGCGCAGCCGGGTGTCGTCCAGGCGAAAGCCCAGCGGATGCACCAGGTGCAGATGGGCACCGGTGTTGGCGGCGAGCCGGATGACGTTGCCGGTGTTGGGTGGGATCTCCGGCTCGACCAGGACGATGTGGAACATGCGGTGGTTACTGCTCCTGGCGGCCGCCGGGCCGGAGCAGGAGATTCTCCACGGCCTCGCGGGTGGAGACCCGGCCGGCGAGGCGCAGATGGACCTGCTCGCAGATGGGCATCTCCACCCCGGCCTGGGTGGCCAGGCGGTGCAGTTCATCCGCCGTGCGCACCCCCTCCACCGTGCCGATGGCCTCCACCGCCTCGTCCAGGTCCTCGCCGCGCCCCAGGGCCAGGCCCAGCCGGCGGTTGCGGGACTGGTCGTCGGTGCAGGTGAGGATGAGGTCGCCCATGCCGGCCAGCCCGGTGAGGGTGTCCGGGTCCGCGCCCAGCGCCTCACTCAGCCGCCGGGTCTCCGCCAGGCCGCGGGTGATCAGCGCGGCTCGGGCGTTGGCGCCGAAGCCCAGCCCGTCGGCCACGCCGGTGGCGATCGCCAGGACGTTCTTCACCGCGCCGCCCAGTTGCACGCCGACCAGGTCGGTGCTGGTATAGACCCGGAAGCGCTCGTAGCGGAAGGCGTCCGCCAGGTCGCTGGCGAAGCCCTGATCGGTAGCGGCCACGGTGACCGCCGTGGGCAGGCCCCGCCCTACCTCGGCGGCAAAGCTCGGCCCGGAAAGGACCGCCAGGGGCGGCAGGGGCTTGAGCACCCGCTGGACCACCTGGCTCAACAGGCCGCCGCTGGCGGCATCCAGGCCCTTGGTGGCCCAGCCCAGCCGGTGGCGGCGCTCGATCAGCGGGGCCAGGGTATGCAGCATGGACTCGAAGGCCCGGCTGGGCACGACGAGCAGCAGGTCGTCGCACTCGGCCACCAGCGCTGTCAGGTCCGGTTGCGGCTGCACCGGGTCCGGCAGCGGGCAGTCCGGCAGATTCCGCCGGTTGACCCGGTCCCGGGCCATGGCCTGAACCGCCGCCGTGTCCCGGCCCCACAGTCGGACCGGGTGCCCGGCGTGGCCGGCCGCGATGGCCAGCGCCGTGCCCCAGGCGCCGGCCCCGATGATGCCCAGTGGCCTGTTCATGGCCTCCGCGCCTCCGCCCGGTTATTGCTGGGTGTCGGAACCCTGGGCCGCGGTGCTATCGCTGCCCTTGGCCTCGGCGCCGCCGCCCTGGGCCTGCTCCGCCTTCTGGCGCTCGGCGGCCTGGGCCAGCCGCTGCTGGTAGAGGGCGTCGAAGTTGACCGGTTGCAGCACCATGGCCGGAAAGCCGCCCTGGGTGATCAAGCTGTTCACCGTCTCGCGCACGTAGGGGAAGAGTTGGGCCGGGCAGTAGGCGCCCAGCAGGCCGTTGCGCGCCGCGTCCTCGAAGCCCTTGATCTGGAAGACCCCGGCCTGGGTGACCTCGCACAGGTAAGCGGTCTTCTCGCCCTGCTTGGCGGTGACGGTGACGGTCAGGGCCACCTCGTAGTGCCCTTCCTGCAGGGCGCGGGTCTTGCTGGTCAGGTCGACGTTGACCTGCGGCTTCCACTCGCCGGTGAAGACCTCCGGGCTGTTCGGCGTCTCCAGCGAGACATCCTTGAGATACAGCTTGGCGATCTGGAACTGCTGCTTGGGTTGCTCGCCCTGCTGCGCGGCGCCCTGGCCGTTACCCTGGGGTTGTTCGTCTGCCATGTCTTGCTCCACTCCGTTACGTTCAGTGCCGGGTTGAATCGGTGCCGGCGCGCCTGCCGCGCGCTGCCGTCGTCGTTATGGGGTCAGCCCTTGGGGTTGGGCTTGGGCTTGGTCCTGCCGCGCTCCATCGGGTAGCCGGCGCTCTCCCAGCCGGTGAGCCCGGTCTTGAGCTGGTAGACCGTCTCGAAGCCGGCCTTGCGGAGTCGCCGCGCCGTCTTGTTGGCCTGCAGTCCATTGGCATCATAGACGATCAGCGGCCGGGACTCGTGGCGGCGCAGCTTTTCCAGCAGTTGATCCACCTCGGTGGACGGCATGTGAAACGCCCCGGGCAGATGCGATTTGCGGTACTCGGTGTTGTTGCGGATATCCACGAACAGCGCATTGTCGCGGTTGTAGAGCTGGGTCGCCGTCTCCGGGGTGATGGTCTTGACGCCGCTGCTGAAGTGGTAGATCTCGGCGCCGACCCAGTAGCCCAGGATGAGCACGAAGGCCAGCACGAGCATCCAGTTGTCGGTGATGAATTCCAGCAACTGCTCCATGGAGGATTCCATTTGTTGTCTGATTGGTTGTGGGACAGCGTCGCCACCGGCCCGGCCGGACCACCTTGCGGCGCGCCAAGTGGGCGGCCATGATACCAGCCTCCCGGCCACCGCGCAGGTCCCCCGAGGCACACCCGAGAGCTGGAATCGCCATGAGAATCGCACCCATGCTGCTCCTGATCACCGCCCTGACCCTGGTGTCACCGCTGGCGGCCGGGGTGGAGGACGACCTGCAGGCCACGGAGGCGGAACTAGAAGCGGTCCGTGAGCGCATCGAGGCGGCCCGCCAGGCGTTGGCCCGGGACGAGGCCGAGCGCGACGCGGCCGAGGCGGCGCTGGAGGAGAGCGACCGTCGGGTCCAGCGGGCGGCGCGGGCGTTGCGGGCGGCGGAGGAGGAGCGTGCCGCGCTTGAGGCGCGGGTGGCCGAGCTGGAGGCCAAAATGGCGGAACGCGACCAGCACCTGCGCGCGCAGCGCGAGCGGCTGGCGCGGCAGTTGCGTGCCGTCTGGCAGGGGGGGCGGGACGCCGGCCTGCGCGTGTTGCTGAATCAGCAGGACCCCTCAGCGCTGCAACGGTTGTTGGCCTATCACAGCCGCCTGGATGCCGCGCGGCGCGCCGATCTGGTGTCGGTGATCGAGACCCTGGAGCGCCTGCAGAGCCTGGAGCAGCGGCTGCAGGAGCAGTCCGAGGCCCTGGCCCGGGCGGAGATGGCGGCCCGCGAGCGCCGTGCGGAACTGGCGCGCGAGCGGGAGCAGCAGCGCCGGCGGCTGGCGCGGCTGGAGGCCTCCCTGGCCGAGACCGGTGAACAGCTGATGCGCATGGAGGAGGACGAACAGCGCCTGCAGGGGCTGCTCGATGAACTGGCCGAGGAGTTGGCCGCGGTGCCCGAGCGTGATCTGCAGGACCTCCGCTTCCGCGAGCACCGCGGTGCGCTGCCCTGGCCGGTGGAGGGGCGGCTGGGGGCCCGGTTCGGTGATTCGAGGGAACTGGGCAATATCAAGTGGCGCGGCCTGGTTATCGATGCCGAGAACGGCACGGAGGTGCAGGCGGTGGCCACCGGGCAGGTGGTCTACGCGGATTGGTTCCGCGGCCTGGGGCTGCTGGTCATCCTCGACCATGGCGACGGGTACCTGAGCCTCTACGGTTACAATGAGTCGTTGTTCGTGGAGGAGGGTGAATGGGTGCAGGCCGGCGCCGTGCTGGCCTCGGTGGGGGCCAGCGGTGGGCGGCGCGAGCCGGGGCTCTACTTCGAGGTGCGGGCCGACGGCGACCCGGTGGACCCGCTGCCGTGGCTGGCCGCGCGCTAAGGGCGCGGGTCTGACAAGCGGGGGCAACAGGGGTAAACTGCGGAAATAGCGGATGTATCGCACCGCCGGGCGTGAGCGCCCGAGACCAGCAACACCGGATGGGAGCGCTGCCGCATGCGCATGATTCGACCGCTCTATTCTACCGCCATACTGCTGATCCTGGCCGCCGGGCTGGGGTTGGGGCAGACCGTATGGGCGGAGCGGCAACAGGCCAACGCGGATCTGCCGTTGGAAGAGCTTCAGGCCGTCGCCGAGGTCTACGCGCGGATTCGCAGCCACTACGTGGACGAGGTGGATGACAAGGCGCTCCTGGAGGCGGCCGTGCGCGGCATGGTCAGCAGTCTGGACCCCCACTCCACCTTTCTGGATTCCAGCGAGTTCCAGGCCCTGCAGGAGGGCACCCGCGGTGAGTTCGGCGGGCTGGGTATCGAGGTGGGCCAGGAGGACGGCTTCATCAAGGTCATCGCGCCCATCGATGACACCCCCGCGAGCCGTGCCGGCCTGCGTCCGGGGGACCTGATCACCCGCATCGACGATAAACCGGTCAAAGGGATGTCGTTGACGGAGGCGGTCAAGCAGATGCGCGGTGAGCCGGGCAGCCAGATAACTCTCACCGTGGTGCGCGAAGGCGAGGATCGCCCGCTGACCTTCGAGATCACCCGCGCCGTTATCCAGGTGGAGAGCGTGCGGGCCCGGATGCTGGAGCCCGGCTACGGCTATCTGCGCATCAGCCAGTTCCAGGAGCGCACCGGTCGTGACGTGCGGGAAGCGCTCAGCGAACTGAAGCGGGAGGCCGACGGCAGCCTGCGCGGTCTGGTTCTGGATCTGCGCAACAACCCCGGTGGGGTGCTGGACGGTGCGGTCAGTGTCGCCGACGTCTTTCTCAGCAACGGCCGGATCGTCTACACCGAGGGCCGGGACGAGCGCGCGGAGATGAGCTTTAGCGCCACCCCGGTGGATATGCTGCACGGCGCCCCGCTGGTGGTGCTGGTCAACCAGGGGTCCGCCTCCGCCTCGGAGATCGTCGCCGGGGCCCTGCAGGATCATGGACGCGCGGTGGTCATGGGGTCACCCACCTTTGGCAAGGGCTCGGTGCAGAGCATCCTGCCGCTGGGCCGCGGTGCGGCGGTCAAGCTCACCACGGCGCGCTACTACACCCCGGGCGGTCGCTCCATTCAGGATAAGGGCATCCAGCCCGATATCCTCTCCGAGGAGCTCAGGGTGGCCCGGGTGGAACGCGAGGACATGAGCCCGGCCGAGCTGGAGCGCCACGGCCTGCGCCAACGGCCGGACGTGGATCGGGACGACGAGACCGAGAGCCTGGCGCAGCGCGATTTCACGCTGTACGAAGCGCTGAACCTGCTGAAGGGCGTGGGTATCTTTACCGGTCGCTGATGCCATGGCTGCCCGGACGCGCCGAGCCCCTGCCGGCCACCTGATCCTCCTGCTCTGCGGCCTGGGGGCCCTGCTGCTGGGCCAGGCGCAGGCCCGGTCGGCCGATGAGCCGGTGCGGGTGGCGGTGGTGATCGACGATCTGGGGGATCACCTGGCCAGCGGCCAACGCACGGTTGATCTGCCCGGGCCGGTGACCTGTTCCGTTCTACCCCACACCCCCCACGCCCGGCGCCTGGCCGAGGCCTGCCACCGCAGCGGCAAGGAGGTCATGCTGCACATGCCGATGCAGGCGAAAAACGGCGCCGATCGAGGGCCGGGCGGGGTGGACATCCACATGGACCGGACGGCGGTGGAGGCGGCGGTCCGCAAAGACCTGGACGCGGTGCCCCATGCCCGCGGGGTCAATAACCACATGGGCAGTCTCTATACACGCCACCCGGGCAACCTGCGTTGGGTCATGGACGCACTGCGGGGGGAGGGCGACTATTACTTCGTGGACAGCCGGACCACGGCACGCAGTGTGGCGGAACAGGTGGCGCGGGAGGCCGGGGTGCCCGCCACCCGGCGGCATGTCTTCCTGGACCACGACCGTGATCCGGAGATGATCCGCCACCACCTCGAACGGCTGGTGCGGCACGCGCGCCGGCATGGCTACGGGCTGGCCATCGGCCACCCCTACCCGGAGACCCTGGCGGTGCTGGAGGAGGTACTGCCGGAGTGGGCCCGGGCCGGTATCAAACTGGTGCCGGCCTCGCGGCTGGTGGAGTTGTATGGTCAGGAGGAGGAGAACGTGCCATGAGTAGTGTGCTGGTGCCCTTGGCAACGGGCTGTGAGGAGCTGGAGGCGGTCACCGTCATCGACCTGCTGCGCCGGGCGGGGATCGATGTGGTCACCGCATCCCTGGACGGCGAGCCGGTGCGGGCCAGTCGCGGCGTCACGCTGGTGGCGGACACCCACCTCGATGAGGCCCTGCGCCGCGATTTCGACATGGTGGTGCTGCCCGGCGGCGCCGAGGGGGCGCGACGGCTGGGCGAGGATGACCGGGTCACTGAGCTCTTACGTAAGCTCGCTGACAGCGAGCGCTTCACGGCGGCCATCTGCGCGGGCCCCAAGGTGCTCGCCGGGGCCGGACTGCTGGAGGGCCGCCAGGCCACGGCCTTCCCGGGCGCCCTGGACGATGTCCCGGGGGTGGAACTCCGCGGTGGGGAGCCGGTGGTGGTGGACGCCAGCGTGGTGACCTCCCGCGGCCCCGGTACCGCGATGGATTTCGCCCTCCGGCTGATCGAATTGCTGGCCGGCGAGGCGCAGGCGGCGGAGGTGGAGCAGCAACTGCAGCGCCCCAGCGGTCACCGGCAGTACAACGGTGAGGCCTGAGGGGCCCGACCCATCACCCACGGCATAAGGGAGTCGCTTTATGAAGGCAGGCGTGATCGGACTGGGCGCCATGGGCGCCGGCATGGCGGCCAACCTGGCCCGGCAGGGGCTGCTGGCCGCGGTATGGAACCGCACCTATGACAAGGCGGTGGATTTCGCCGGCCGCCATGGGGTGGCCGCTGCGGCCGATGCCCCCACGGTGGCTGCCCAGTGCGACGTGATCATCACCTGTGTCTCGGCGGACGCCGATGTGCTGGAGGTGGTCGACGCCATGCTGCCCGAGCTGGGTGAGGGCAAGGTGGTGGTGGACACCTCCACCGTCAGCGCAGACACCGCCCGCGAGGCCGCCCGGCGGGTGGCTGAGACCGGGGCGCGGTTCCTGGACGCCCCCGTCTCCGGCGGCAAGGAGGGGGCGGAGAAGGCCACCATGGTGATGATGGTGGGCGGTGACGAGGCCACCCTGGAGCAGGTCCGGCCGGTGCTCTCGGCGATCAGCCGCTCGGCCACCCACATGGGCCCGTCCGGGGCCGGGCAGGTGACCAAGGCGGTCAATCAGATCATGGTGGCCGGGATCATCCAGGGGGTCACCGAGGGGCTGGCCTTCGGCCAGGCCCAGGGGCTGGACATGGACAAGGTGATCGAGGTGCTGAGCGGCGGCGCCGGCGGAAGCTGGCTGCTCCAGCACCGCGGCCCGACCCTGGTGCGCGACAGCTACCAGCCCGGCTTCAAGATGGCCCTGCATTACAAGGACCTGGAGATCTGCCGGTCGATGCTGGAGAGCATGGGCGTGGCGCTGCCGGTGGTCGAGATGACCCTCAAGCAGTACCGGCCCCTGATCGAGCAGGGCTACGGCGAGGAGGACATCTCCGCGCTCTATCGCGGTAAACGGGCGATGTTCGAAAACGGGGGCAACAAGAAGGGCCTCTAGGTGCCAAATGGGAGATTGGCCAAGCCTGGCGACTCCGATAGGCCCCGGAACGGGGGCTAGCGGGGTATCGGGTGCGAATACGCCGTGAACCCATCCCTGCGGGCTCGTAGGCGGCATCCCTGCCGCCTACGATTCGCACCCGATACCCCGCCAGCCCCCTGAAGGTTGCCGGCGCGTCGCTTTCGGCGAGGGGCTAAGTGGGCGGGCCGCGGTCATTCAGCATTGCGCCCGGGCGTCCATAAAGGGGCCAACCCCTGCAGACGGGCACGGCCCCAGACAGACCTAGGGAGGCCGGGGCGGGGGTGTTCCGTTCAGGGGTGTAGGCGGCAGGGATGCCGCCTTCAAGCCCCCAGGGATGGGTTCACGGCGTCCCCTGAACGGAACACCCCCGCCCCGGCCGGACCTTCCGTAAGCCCCCAACCCCATCCCATTTCAAAGCGCCACAGCCCAGCACAACAACGCCATAGCAGCGCCACCCGGCTATGCTGGCAGTGACGACGAACCAGCAGAATCGCACAACCAGAGGGACGGTCATGACAGAGCGGGGAGGGCGGATCCTGGTACTGGGTACCGGGCGGATTGGCAAGGCCATGGCCCATCTGCTCGGGCGCCGGCAGCCGGTGGTGAGCTGGGAGGGCCTGCCCCCCGACGGTTCGGCCCCCGAACCGCTGGAACCGCTCGTGCACCAGGCTGAATTCGTCTTCTTCTGCATGCCCGTGGTGGCCCACAGCGACATCGCGCCCCGGGTCGCCGCCGCACTGCCCGACGGGGCCGTCTGCGTCACCATCGCCAAGGGGTTGGACGAAAGCGGCCGTACCGCCGCCGGCATCCTGCACCAGGCCCTCGGCGAAGGAAAGGCCCTGGCCGCCATCTACGGCCCCATGATCGCCGAGGACCTGCAGGCGGATCGCCTCGGGTTCGCCGACCTGGCCTGCCCGCAGCGCGAGACCTTCCAGCAGGTCCGCGAGCTGTTCCGGGGCTCCGCTCTGAAACTGGTCCACACCACCGACCTGACCGGCGCCTCCTGGGCCGTCGTGCTCAAGAACGTCTACGTCCCCCTCATCGGCGCCGCCGATGAACTCCAGCTCGGTGACAACGTCCGCGGGGCGCTCACCATCGATGCCTTCCGGGAGCTGGCGGCGATCGTGGAGGCCTTGGGCGGGGCGCCGACCAGCCCCTACGGCCTGGCCGGGCTGGGTGATTTCGTCGGCTCCGCCACCAGCGCCGACTCCCACCACCGCCAGCTCGGCCGCCGCCTCGCCCGTGGCGAGACCCGCGGCCTGGAAGGCGAGGGCCCCCACACCCTGGCGATGATCGACCGCCACCGCCTGTTCGACACCGAGCCCTACCCCCTGCTCAACCTCGCCCGGCGGATGTTCGCCGACCCGCCCGCTACCGCTGACGAGCTACGGGGCTACTTGGAGGGCTGGGGGGAGTAGGCGCCGCCCGGTCTCCAGGATCCCTGTCAGTCAACGCAGTTGTCGCCCAACATGTATGCCCGGAGCTGCCGTTCCTCCCGCATGACGTAGAGGATAAGAACTCGCCCCCCGTCTTCACGATAGAAAATCCGGCACGGCGGTACTACTAATTCCCGGTATACGGAGTTGGGCAGCTCCGGAGGGATCCTTCCGGATCGGGGGAACTCTTCCAGGCGTGTGGCCTTGGCGAATACCTCCTGGACCAAACGGCTTGCCGCCGCCGGATTATCCAGCGCGATGTACTCAGCGATGGCATCCAGTTCCTGAAGGGCGGGCTCAGTCCAGACTATTTCAGCCATTTACCCAGCTTATCCCTGGCTTCACTGTGGCTGTACGTTCTCCCTTCCAGTACAGCGCGCTCACCTCTTGAGAGCCCTTCAAGCAGCTCAAGCCGGCGCTGCATAAACTCGTAGTCCTGCACATCAACCAGGTAAGCAGATGGCTGGCCATGCTCAGTGATCAGCACCGGCTCCTTCGATGCGCGCAGTTCTGCGAGAATCTTCGTGGCCTGGCGCTTGAGGTTCGTAACGAGCTCAACTTTCATGGAGTCACCCCGAATCAACCAGTGACACTATAGTAGCACTGGCCGGTGTCGAGTGTCGGTTGCATGGGCAGAGCCGCCAGCGGTGGATGATTCCACGGGCTGCGACAGTTACGCCGCCGACTCCTGCTCAACGTCCCAGCCAGGAAATACGAGAACGGCGGGGTGACACCGCAAAGCCCTGGCCAGGACCTTGGCCCTGTCTACACCGAGGCGAACGCGGTCGTTCTCGATAGCAGAAATGGTGGATTGGGGGATCCCGGTAGCGCGGGCCAGCTCATTCTGACTCATCTCTTGCAGTTCACGCATGATGCGGACCGACTCTCCAACAGAGACCTCGAGCCGTTTCCTGGCCTTACGATATTCGCTCATTCTATTTCCTCCCGTAATCGTGGGGAGTTACCTTCTCGACCCCTACGAGCACTTGATTCTTCCGTACCCGATAGATGACGCGGTACTGTATGTTAAGCCGTGAAGACCGGAAGCCTTTCCACTTGCCTGATAAGGCTTCATCGCTGAAACCCCTAATAGAGCGCAGCCCCTGTGGCCCTGATATGGCGACAATGTCTTTCCATTTCTCATACCTTTTCTGCACCTCGACAGGCGCTGCCGACAAGTTCTTCGCCACTCTCCTGTGCTCGAATATCTTCCACATACCATAAATAGTATGTATATCATATATGGTATGTCAAGTGGGAAGGGCCGGCTACTCACGCCATAGCCCCATAACATCACGCTTCGCGGCCCTCCTGCAGGCGTTCGTAGACCTCGTCCAGCAGGTGCGCGCCCGCCACCCGACGGAGGTCGTCGTCGTTCATCAGCCGCTCGAAGATCTCCTCGTTGCCGTCCATGCGCTCGATGAACAGGTTCTCCAGCATGCGGTTGAAGACGTAGACGAAGTGCTGGCGGGTGTCGGTTTCCCGCAAACGGACGCGGCTGGTGTCTAGCTTGAGGGGTGCAGCCGGTTCCTCTCGGGCCACTGCTTCAGCCGGTAGCCCCAGCCCAGATACAAAAAGCCCCCGACTCGCAGGTCGGGGGCTCTGTGCGGTAAATTGGCCAATACCCGTTATATCGCGGCCATTACTCAGCCTGTTGGGGGCGTCACCGATACCCCCCCAGGGCCTGCCTCAAGCCTCACTAACAGCCGGCGCACCCTTGGTAAAGGCCAACCCATCACCCTCAGTATCCACCCGAATACTATCCCCAGGCATAAACTCCCCACGCAGTATCCGCTGGGCCAGGGCGTTCTCCAGCCGTTGCTGCAACACCCGCTTCAGGGGCCGCGCCCCGTACACCGGGTCGAAGCCGGCCTCACCCAACTGGTCCTTGGCCGCGTCGGAGACCTCCAGCGTCAGCTCCTTGTCCGCCAGACGGGCGTTGAGCTGGCGCAGCTGGATGTCGGTGATGGAGCGGATGTGCTCGCGGCCCAGCGGGTGGAAGACCACCACCTCGTCCACCCGGTTGATGAACTCCGGGCGGAAGTGGGTACCGACGATCTCCATCACGGCCGAGCGCATCTCCTGGTAGTGCTCCTCGCCCGCCATCTGCTGGATCACGTCCGAGCCCAGGTTGGAGGTCATCACGATCACCGTGTTGCGGAAGTCCACGGTGCGGCCGTGGCTGTCGGTCAGGCGGCCGTCGTCCAGTACCTGCAGCAGCACGTTGAAGACGTCCGCGTGGGCCTTTTCCACCTCGTCCAGCAGGATCACCGAGTAGGGCTTGCGCCGCACATGCTCGGTGAGATAACCCCCTTCCTCGTAGCCCACGTAACCGGGGGGCGCGCCGATCAACCGGGCCACGGCGTGCTTCTCCATGAACTCAGACATGTCCACGCGGATCATCGCCTCCTCGGTGTCGAAGAGGAAGCTGGCCAGCGCCTTGCACAGCTCGGTCTTGCCGACACCGGTGGGGCCCAGGAAGAGGAAGGAGCCGTTGGGCCGGTTGGGGTCGGAGAGCCCGGCCCGGGAGCGGCGGATGGCGTTGGCCACGGCGGCCACGGCCTCGTCCTGACCCACCACGCGCTTGCGGATCTCTTCCTCCATGCGCAGCAGCTTGTCGCGCTCGCCCTCCAGCATCTTGCTCACCGGGATGCCGGTCCAGCGGGAGACCACCTCGGCGATCTCCTCGGTGCCCACGCTGGTGCGCAGCAACTGGGTGTCGTGCATCTCCGCCTGCAGGGCCAGGTCCAGTTGCCGCTCCAGTTCCGGGATGCGGCCGTACTGCAGCTCCGACATGCGCCCCAGGTCGCCGGCCCGGCGGGCGGTATCCAGCTCTTGCCGGGCGCGCTCCAGTTGCTCCTTGATGCTCTGGGTGCCTTCCACGGCGGCCTTCTCGGAGTTCCAGATCTCCTCCAGCGCCTTGTACTCGTCCTCCAGCTCGTTGATCTCGCCCTCCAGCGCGTCTAGGCGCTTGCGGGAGGCGTCGTCCTCCTCCTTGGCCAGGGCTTCGCGTTCGATCTTGAGCTGGATCAGCCGCCGCTCCAGCCTGTCCATCTCCTCCGGCTTGGAGTCGATCTCCATCTTGATCCGGCTGGCCGCCTCGTCCACCAGGTCGATGGCCTTGTCGGGCAGTTGCCGGTCGGTGATGTAGCGGTGGGAGAGCTGGGCCGCCGCCACGATGGCCGGGTCGGTGATCTCCACCCCGTGGTGCACTTCGTAGCGCTCCTTGAGGCCGCGCAGGATGGCCACGGTGTCCTCCACGGAGGGCTCGTCCACCAGCACCTTCTGGAAGCGGCGCTCCAGGGCGGCGTCCTTTTCGATGTGCTTGCGGTACTCGTCCAGGGTGGTGGCGCCGATGCAGTGCAGCTCGCCCCGGGCGAGGGCGGGCTTGAGCATGTTGCCCGCGTCCATGGCGCCCTCGGCCTTGCCGGCGCCGACGATGGTGTGGATCTCGTCGATAAAGAGGATGATCTGGCCCTCCTGCTTGGCCAGGTCTTTGAGCACGGCCTTCAGCCGCTCCTCGAACTCGCCCCGGTACTTGGCGCCGGCGATCAGCGCGGCCATGTCCAACGAGAGGATGCGCTTGGTCTTCAGGCCCTCCGGCACCTCGCCGTTGATGATGCGGTTGGCCAGGCCCTCGGCGATGGCGGTCTTGCCCACGCCGGGCTCGCCGATGAGCACGGGGTTGTTCTTGGTGCGCCGGGAGAGCACCTGGATGGTGCGGCGGATCTCCTCGTCGCGGCCGATCACCGGGTCCAGCTTGCCCTGTTCGGCCCGCTCGGTGAGGTCGATGGTGTACTTCTCCAGGGACTGGCGCTGGTCCTCGGCGTTGGGGTCGTCCACCGACTGGCCGCCGCGCAGCTCTTCGATGGCCTTTTCCACCGCCTCCTTGGTGGCGCCGGCGCCGCGCAGCAGTTCGCCGAGCTGGCCCTTGTCGGTCACCGCCGCCAGCACGAAGAGCTCGCTGGAGATGTACTGGTCCTTGCGCTTCTGGGCCAGTTTGTCGGTGAGGTTGAGCAGCCGGCCCAGTTCGTTGGAGACATGCACCTCGCCGGCGCTGCCCTCCACCGTGGGCAGCCGGTCCAGGGCCCGGCCCATTTCGGTGCGCAACTGGTTGATGTTAACGCCGGCCCGGGAGAGCAACTGGCCGACGCCGCCCTCCTGGTCCAGCAGTGCGGCCATCAGGTGCACAGGCTCGATCATCTGGTGATCGCGGCCCAGGGCCAAGCTCTGCGCATCGGCGATGGCCATCTGGAATTTCGTGGTCAGTTTGTCCTGCCGCATGGTGAATCCTCTTGCTCCAGGGTGTGAGTCACCCGTCAATGCCTTTGCACTAACAGATGGGGGAGTGCGCAGGGCTTTTCAACCGTGGGCACCGTTTCGGCTTGGCGTCAGCATCGGTTTGGCCGATGATGGACGCCATGAGTGAACTGGATTTCATCCGGCCTGATTGGCCGGCACCGGCCGGGGTGCGGGCACTGGTCTCGACCCGTACCGGTGGGTTCAGCCGGCCCCCCTACGACAGCCTGAACCTCGGCGGCCACACCGGCGACGATCCGGAGCGAGTGGCCGACAACCGCAGGCGCCTGCGCGAGGCCGCGGCACTGCCCTCGGGGCCGGTCTGGCTCCGGCAGGTCCACGGTACGCGGGTGGTGGCGGCGCACGCCGTGGAGGGCGTGCCCGAGGCCGACGGCAGTTGGACCGACCGACCGGGCGTGGTCTGCGCGGTCCTGACCGCCGACTGCCTGCCGGTGGTGCTCTGCGACCAGGACGGGCCCCGGGTGGCGGCCCTGCACGCCGGCTGGCGCGGCCTGGCCGGTGGCATCCTGGAGGCGGGGGTGAGCGCCCTGGGCGGCCCCGGGGGGCTGATGGCTTGGTTGGGGCCCGCGATCGGTCCCGAGGCCTTCCAGGTGGGTGACGACGTGCGTCAGGCCTTTCTGGCCCGGGATGACGGCGCCGGGCCCTGCTTCCGGGCGGATGCGCAGGGGCGTTGGCGGGCCGATCTCTACACCCTGGCCGCGCGACGATTGGCCGCCGCCGGTGTGCAGGCCGTGTACGGCGCGGACCACTGCACCTGGTCCGATGCCGGGCGGTTCTTCTCCTACCGCCGCGACGGCGAGACCGGGCGCATGGCCACGCTGATCTGGCTGGCGTGAGGCAGCGACAGCGCCGCGGCACGGATTGACCCGGCCGGCGGCGCGGCGGATCATCAGGGTAAGGATCACAGGGAGTGCCACCATGCGCCGATTCGTGCTGGACACCAGCGTTTTCACCAACCCCCACTGCGCCGTGCAGTTCGGCGAGGACCCGCTGGCCGGGGTGCAGACCTTCCTGCACCTGGCCCGGCGCTGTCCAGCGGAGTTCTACATGCCGCTGTCGGTCTATGACGAGTTCCGGCGCATGCGGGACCTGGCGGAGATGGCGGCGGACTTCGAGACCGATGTCTGGGTCCGTTCACCGCGCCGGTTCAGCATGACCATCCCGGCGGAGATCCTCTACGAGTTCATCCACGAGCTGCGCGGCCGCATCGACCGCGGGCTGCGGATCGCCGAGGAGCACACTCGCCAGGCGGGGGCGGCCACCGACATGCGTCCGGAGCTGATCGCCAGCCTGCGCGAGCGCTACCGGGAGGCCATGCGCAAGGGGCTGGTGGACTCCCGCGAGGACGTGGACGCGGTGCTGCTGGCCATGGAGCTGGACGCCGAGCTGGTCAGCGCCGACGAGGGCATGCGCAAGTTGGGCAATCGGATGGGCGTGAAGCTGCTCACCGCGGACTATCTGCGCCAGGTGATGGAGAACCTGGGTGCCGGCCATTAGCCGTTCTCGCCCCCGGCGCCGAGCAGCCAGTCCACCAGCGCCGGGAAGTCCTCCAGCACCGGGGCGCGGTCGGCCAGGGTGGTTTCGTCCTCCGGACTGAACTTGCCGGTGCGCACCAGGGCCGCCTGCAGGCCGGCGTCCAGGGCGCCGATCACGTCCGATTCCACGTCATCACCCACCATCAGCAGCCGCTCCGGGGCCACCCCTAGGGCCTCCGCCGCTTCCCGGAAAAAGCCCGGGGCGGGTTTGCCGTAGACCTCCGCCGCCACACCGCTGGCATACTCCAGCGCCGCCACGAAGGGGCCCACGTCCAGCGACAGCCCGTCCTGCTCCCGGAAGTAGCGGTTGCGCGCCAGGGCGAGCAGCGGTGCCCCCTCCATCAGCAGCCGGAAGGCCCGGTTCAGGCCCCGGTAATCGAAGTGCTCACCGGCGTCGCCGATGAGCACGGCGTCGGGTGGGCCATCGGGGAAGCCGGTGAGATCGGGGCCGAGATCCGGGTGGACCAGCAGCAGCGGCCGCAGGCCCCGCTCGCGGATGGTCTGCACCGCGGCGAGCGGTGCGGTGAAGATCTCCTCGGCCGCCACGTCAAAGCCCAGCCGGCCCAGCTTTTCGGCCAGGGCGGCGCGGGTGGTGCGACTGGTATTGGTGGCGAAGCGCAGCGCCAGCCCGCTGGCGCGCAGGCGCTGCATCGCCTCCGGTGCACCGGGCAGGGCCTCTGCACCTTGATAGAGCACGCCGCCGATATCCAGCAGGAGCCCGTCCACGGGGGGTCTGGTCATAGCTGCCTCCCTTTATCTTTGTCATGACCACGAGGCGCACCGGCCCATGCGGCCGGCTACGCCGCGTTTCTGATAACCAAAACGGTAGCAGGAAGTGTGCCCGGTTCCCGTCCGGGAAGGGTGGGCATGACAGGCGGACGGGAGCGGCTAACCTTCGGGGAAAGGGGGGCGCTCGCCGTGGCGATGCGCTGCCCGGTGATGGTGAGCGGCCGGTCCGCCGGTCGCAGTCAGCAAGGGGGGCATCGCTGTGCCGCAATACGCTAACCACCCCGGGCGTCGCAACCACGCCCCGGAGATCCACCTTAATCTCAACGTCCGCGGGCTGGGCCAGTCCGCCACCCTCGTCATCAACGAGCGCAGCGCGGCCCTGGCCGCGCAGGGGCGCCACGTCTACCGCTTCGGTCTCGGCCAGTCCCCCTTCCCGGTCCCGGGGCCGGTGGAGGCCGAGCTCAAGGCCAATGCCCACCAGAAGGACTACCTGCCGGTGGAGGGCCTGCGCAACCTGCGCGAGGCGGTGGCCGAGTACCACCGGCGCAGCCAGGGCGTGGAGCTGTCGGCCGAGGATGTGCTGATCGGTCCGGGCTCCAAGGAGCTGATGTTCATCCTGCAGTTGGTCTACTACGGCGACCTGGTCATTCCCACCCCCAGTTGGGTCTCCTACGCCCCCCAGGCCCACATCATCGGCCGGCAGATCCGCTGGGTGCAGACCCGCTACGAGAACGACTGGCGCCTGCTGCCCGAGGAGTTGGAGAAGCTCTGTGCGGAGGATCCCTCCCGGCCCCGCATCCTGATCCTCAACTACCCGAACAACCCCACCGGCGAGAGCTATACCGCGGACGAGCTGCGGGGGCTGGCCCGGGTCGCCCGCAAGTACCGGGTGGTCCTGCTCTCGGACGAGATCTACAGCGAGCTGCACCACCGGGGCCAGCATGTCTCGGTGGCGCGCTTCTACCCGGAGGGCACCATCATCAGCAGCGGGTTGAGCAAGTGGTGCGGGGCGGGGGGGTGGCGGCTGGGTACCTTCGCCTTCCCCCGCGGGCTGCACTGGTTGCTGGAGGCCATGGCGGTGGTGGCCAGCGAGACCTACACCTCCACCAGCTCTCCGATCCAGTATGCGGCGGTGCGCGCCTTCCAGGGCGGCCTGGAGATCGAACAATACCTGCAGCAGTCCCGGCGCGTGTTGCAGGCACTGGGCCGGTACTGCTGGCGGCGCCTCGATCAGGCGGGCCTGTCCACGCCCCGTCCGGTTGGCGGGTTCTACCTGTTCCCCGACTTCAGCCCACAGCGCGAGCGGCTGGTGGCGCGCGGCATCCACACCGCGCCGGCGCTCTGCAACCGGCTGCTGCAGGAGACCGGCGTGGCGCTGCTACCGGGCAGTGCGTTCGGGCGGCCCGAGGCGGAACTGTCGGCCCGGCTCGCCTATGTGGACTTCGACGGCGCCCGGGTGCTCACTGCGGCGTCGGCGGAACCGGCGGGCAAGCTCTCCGAGGAGTTCCTCGAACATTGCTGTCCCAACGTCGTGGCCGGGATGGAGCGCATCGTGGATTGGGTGCAGCGCGCCTAGCGCGCCGGGGCGGGGTAGGCCGTCAGTCGAACTGGGCGCCGCCGGAAAGGCTGTGGGCCAGGGTACCGGTCATCCGCGGCAGCACGCGCTCAAACTCCAGCACCCAGTAGCCGTCCTCCTGGTGCGTGGGCTGGTAGAGGATCTTGACGTGCTGCGGGCCGCCGGTGGCCTCCAGGTGGGCGACGAAGTGCTCCAGGTTGCGCTTCTCGCGGAATCGGCAGCGGTAGCGGTGACCGACCCGGCCCACGCTGCGGCTGCGCTCCACCGCCCGGCCGAGGCCCCGGAGCAGGGCCCGGCCCAGCTCCTGTTCCAGCGCCGTGTCGTCGCCGCGGTGCTCACTCTCGAACAGCGCCAAGCGCATCAGGCGGTGGGTGAAGTACTCCGGTGGCAGGTCGAGCAGGGCGTCGCTGACCAGGGCGATATCGGTGATATTGGACCGGGCGGTGACGTACTTGCTGCGTGCCCCGCGTGTCTCGCCCTTGAACACCAGGCCTTCACAGCCGGCCTCATCCAGTTCCAGGATCAAGGCGTGCAGCGCCTGCTGGTCGTCGGCCCGGTAGCGACCAAAGACCCGGGCCAGGGGCAGCCGGTAGCGCTCGGCCAGGGCCAGCTTCTCCTCCTGCGGGAGGAAGCCGTTGGCACCGGCGCGCCGGATGTCGAAGACGAACAGGGCCACGTCCTCGGTGACGTGGGGCGGGCTGCCTTCCATGTAGGGGTTCTCCGGCCCTGCCAACTCGGCACACAGGATCAGCCCCGGGTGGTCGTCGAACAGGGTGGGGTCAAGCAGCTCGGGAACGCGGTCGGTGCTGAACGGGCAGAGATACCCGCCGCGGCTGAAGGCCAGCAGCCGGCCCTGGTGGGCGAGGATGCGGATGTTGAAGCCATCGATCTTCTCTTCCGCCCAGAAGAGCTCATCACCGTATTGCTTCGCCAGACCGGGGCCCAGGGCCTGGATGCGGCCGATGGAGGGGTAGCCCGGGACGACGGTGCCATCGTCGAGTCGCACGCTGCCCTTGGGCAGCCGGGCCACGCTGTCGTGCAGCCGGATGTAGTGCAGGCCCTCGAACTCGTGCCGACTGGCCTTACCCTTCTCCAACGCGGTCTTCGCGGTGAGTGCGTCCATGCCCCAAGCGTAGCGTGGTTGTGCCCGCGGCGGGAAGCACCGGCACCGGGGGTGTCAGGACCGCAGACAGGCCAGCAGCGCGGCCATGTCTTCGGGCAGGGGGGCCTCCCAGCTCAGGCGCTCGCCGCTCTCTGGGTGGTCCAGGGCCAGTCGGGCGGCGTGCAGGGCCTGGCGCTGGAAGGCGCGCAGGGCCTGGCGCTGCGCCTCGGTGGCCCGCGGCGGCAGCCGCAGCCGCCCGCCGTAGACGGGATCGCCCACCAGCGGGTAGCCGGCATGGGCCATGTGCACCCGGATCTGGTGCGTGCGTCCGGTCTCGAGAAAGCAGCGCAGGAGGGTGTGGGCGGCCAGGCGCTCCTCCACCCGGTAGTGGGTGGTGGCCGGGCGCCCGCGCTCGACCACCGCCATGCGTTTGCGGTCCCGCGGGTGGCGACCGATGGGGGCCTCCACGGTACCGCCGGCCACCGGACAGCCGTTCACCAGCGCCAGGTATTCGCGCCGGACGCTGCGGGCCTGCAGCTGGGCCACCAGGGCGGTGTGGGCGGCCAGGCTGCGCGCCACCACCATCAGCCCGGAGGTGTCCTTGTCGAGCCGGTGTACGATGCCGGACCGCGGCAGCTCGGCCAGTTGCGGGTCGTGGTGGAGCAGGGCGTTCTGCAGGGTGCCCTCGCGGTTGCCGGCCCCGGGGTGAACCACCAGGCCCGCGGGCTTGTCTATGACCAACAGGTGGCGGTCCTCGTACTGGATGCGCAGGGGGATCGGCTCGGCACTGACCCGTTGCTCTTCCTCCAGTTCGGCCCGTATCGTGACCTGTTGCCCGGCAGCGACTTTGTCCCGCGGCCGGGGGGCGGTGCCCTCCAGCCGGACCGCCCCCTCGCGGATCCACTGCTGGATACGGCTGCGGGAGTAGTCCGGCAGCAGGGCGGCCAAGGCCTGGTCCAGCCGCTGACCGGTCTGCTGCTCGTCGATGAGGATGTCGTGTTCTATGCGAGTGCCCATGGTGCTGTTCCGCTGCGCGCAGGCGCGTAGAATAAGCGCTTTCCCGCAGAATGTCAGATTGAGGTCCCCTATGTCGCGCAAGCCCTGGCTGTGGTCGCTGCTCCTGATCGTGCCGCTGTTGCTGGCCGGCGGCTGTTCCTCCAACGGTCCGGAGCGCCAGGAGGAGCAGGCCACCGCGGAGGAACTCTATCAGCAGGCGCGGCGCCAGCTGGAGAATGGCAACTACACCATGGCCGTGGAGACGCTGGAACGCCTCCAGGGGCGCTTCCCCTTTGGGCCCTTCGCCACCCAGGCGCAGCTGGATATCATCTACGCCTATTACCAGGCCGGTGAGCTGGAATCGACCATCGCCGCCGCCGACCGCTTCATGCGGCTCTATCCCCGCGACCCGAACGTGGCGTACGCCCGGTACATGCGTGGGCTGGCGAACGCGGGCGTTGGCGATGAGTTCTTCACCCGGGTTTTCAATCTCGACCGCAGTCTGCGCGACCCGCAACCGTTGCGTCGCGCCTTTGTGGATTTCCGGGAGCTGATCCAGCGCCATCCGGACAGCGAATACGTGGACGACGCCCGAGAGCGGATGCAGGAGATCCGCGACCTGCTGGCGCGGCACGAGATCTACGTGGCGCGCTTCTACCTCCGGCGGGATGCGCCGGTGGCGGCGGTGGGCCGTGCCCGCACGGTGCTCCAGGAGTACCAGGGCACCGGAGCGGTGGAGGACGCCCTGGAGGTGCTGGTGGAGGCCTACGGGATGCTAGAGCTGGCGGACCTGCAGCAGGACGTGCGCCGGGTGATCGGCGAGAACTTCCCCGGCCACCCGTTGGCCGCCCAATGACGGGACGGGGCCGGTGATGCCGCGGGCCGGGCCCCGGCGTCCCGGCCCGCTCGGCGGGGCTCAGATGGCGTTTTCGTCCTCCTCGCCGGTGCGGATGCGGATCACCCGCTCCACGTCGCTGACGAAGATCTTGCCGTCACCGATCTTGCCGGTGTGCGCGGCCTTGGTGATCACCTCCAGGCAGCGGTCCACCTGATCGTCGGCGATGACCACCTCCAGGCGCATCTTGGGCAGGAAATCCACCACGTACTCGGCGCCGCGATAGAGTTCCGTATGGCCCTTCTGGCGCCCGAAGCCCTTGACTTCGGTGACGGTCATGCCCGTGATGCCGATGTCCGAGAGTGCCTCGCGCACATCGTCCAGCTTGAAGGGCTTGATGATGGCCTCAACCTTTTTCATGCCTTGATTCTCCCTGGTCTGCGGGGCCGGGATGGTTCCGGCGTGCCCCGAGAGTTTACGCGCGTTCCCGCCGGCGTGGCCACGCCGGCCGGGGTGCAGCACCCCCTCGGGTCGATCTGAACGCCCTCAGGAGGTTACCGGTACGCCCGGCCAACCTGAGCTGATGGGATAGCGGCGGTCGCGCCCGAAGGCCCGGGGGGTTACCTTGGGGCCGGGGGCGGATTGGCGCCGCTTGTACTCGTTGCGCCGCAGCAGCCGGGTGACCTGGGCCACGGTGGCCGGTTCATGGCCGGCGGCGACGATCAGTGCCTCGCTCTCGTCGTGCTCCACGTACCTCTCCAGTATATCGTCCAGCACCGGATAGGGTGGCAGGCTGTCCTCGTCCTTCTGGCCCGCCGCCAGTTCGGCGGTCGGTGGGCGTGAGAAGATGTTGTCGGGGAATGCCGGTTTGAGGCTCTGGCGGTAGCGGGCCAGCCGGTAGACCTCGGTCTTGTAGACATCCTTGAGCGGTGCATAGCCGCCGCACATATCGCCGTAGAGCGTGGCGTAGCCGACGGCCAGTTCGCTCTTGTTGCCGCAGGCCAGCACCATGCGCCCGGTCTTGTTGGACAGCGCCATGAGCAGGGTGCCGCGGATGCGCGATTGCAGGTTCTCTTCGGTCACGTCCGGGTCCAGCCCCTCGAAACTGGGGGCCAGGCTGCTGAGAAAGCTCTGGAAGATGGGCTCGATGGAGGTGGTCTGGTAGCGAATGCCCAGCATGCGGGCGATGGCCTGGGCATCGTCCAAGCTCATGGGCGCGGTATAGCGGCTGGGCATCATCACCGCCTGGACCCGGTCGGCGCCGAGGGCATCCACGGCCACTGCCGCAGCAACGGCCGAGTCGATCCCCCCGGACAGCCCCAGGACTACGCCGGGGAAGCCGTTGCGCTGCACGTAGTCACGCAGACCGGTGACCAGCGCCTGGTACACGGCCCCCTCCTCCGAGGGCTGGGTGCTCTGCTCGCCGTTGACATTGCCGTGATCCGTGTCCACCTCCACGGTGCAGAGCCCGCTTCGGAAGCGGGGGGCGCGCGCCTGGACGGTGCCGCCGGCATCCACGGCCAGCGAGCCACCGTCATAGACCACCTCGTCGTGGCCGCCGACCATGTTCACGTAGAGCAGGGGGCGGTGGGTGTCCAGCGCGCGCTCGCGCAGGACCGCCTCGCGTTCCGCCTGCTTGCGCCGGTGGAAGGGCGAGGCATTGAGGTTGACCACGAACTCGGCCCCGGCGGCCACCGCCTCGCGGGCCGGTGTCGGCCACCAGATGTCCTCGCAGATGCTGAGCCCCACCCGGGTGCCGGCCACGTCGACCACACAGGGGCTGTCGCCGGCGACGAAGTGGCGGCTGTCGTCGAACACACTGTAGGTGGGCAGTTCCCGTTTGGCGTAACGCGCGATCACCCGGCCGTCCTGGACCACCACGGCGGCGTTGTGCAGTCCACGGCGATCGCGCAACGGCACGCCGACCACGGCGGTGACACCCCGACTGGCGGCCTGGATGGCCTGCAGTGCGTTCTCCGCGGCCCGGGTGAAGTCGTCTCGCAGCAGCAGGTCGTCCGGCGGGTAGCCGGTGACGGCCAGCTCGGGGAAGACGACCAGTTGAGCGCCCTCCCTGTCGCGGGCGGTCTCGATGGCCCCGACGATGCGGCGGGTATTGCCTTCGATGTCGCCCACCGGGCAGGTCAGTTGGGCCATGGTGACGCGCAGGCTCATGTCGCGGTTCTCCTGGGTTGGTGGCCGGACGTGCGAACGGCCCGCCCCGTCGTGCGGGTGCGGGCCGTTCGGCTGCCGGCAATGGCGTGGGCCATCGCGCGGCGGGGCTCAGCCGCTGAACAGTTCGTTCAGCTTCTGGCCGATCTCGGCCGGGGAGCGCACGGTGGCGACCCCGGCGCTCTCCAGGGCGGCGAACTTGTCGTCCGCAGTGCCCTTGCCGCCGGCGATGATGGCACCGGCGTGGCCCATGCGCTTGCCGGGAGGTGCGGTGACCCCGGCGATGTAGGCCACCACCGGTTTGTCCACGTTCTGCTGGATGTACTCGGCGGCCTCCTCCTCGGCGGTGCCGCCGATCTCACCCACCATGACGATACCCTTGGTCTGCGGATCGGCCTGGAAAAGCTCCAGGGCGTCGATGAAGGACATGCCGTGGATCGGGTCGCCACCGATGCCGATGCAGGTGGACTGGCCCAGACCGATGTCGGTGGTCTGCTTGACCGCCTCGTAGGTCAGGGTGCCCGAGCGCGAGACGATGCCGATGGAGCCGGCCTTGTGGATGTGACCGGGCATGATGCCGATCTTGCACTCGCCGGGGGTGATGACGCCCGGGCAGTTGGGGCCGATCAGGCGGGCGTCGTACTGCGCCAGGGCGGCCTTCACCTTGAGCATGTCCAGCACCGGGATGCCCTCGGTGATACAAGCGATCACCTTGATGCCGGCGTCGGCGGCCTCCAGGATGGCGTCCGCGGCAAAGGCGGCCGGCACGTAAATCATGCTGGCGTCCGCGCCGGTCTCCTGGACGGCATCTTCCACGGTGTTGAACACCGGGAGGTCCAGGTGGGTTTGGCCGCCGCGACCGGGGGTCACGCCACCCACCACGTTGGTGCCGTAGGCGATGGCCTGCTCGGCGTGGAAGGTGCCCTGCTTGCCGGTGAAGCCCTGGACGATGACCTTCGTGTTCTTGTCTACAAGTACGCTCATGTCGATTGGATCCTCTTCTCCGGCGTGGTTCAGGCGGCCTTGCCGACGGCGGCCACAACCTTCTTGGCGGCGTCGGTGAGATCGTCGGCGGGGATCAGGTCCATGCCGCTGTCAGCCAGCATCTGCTTGCCCTGCTCGACGTTGGTGCCCTCCAGGCGAACCACCACGGGGACATCCACGCCCACCTCCTTGACGGCGGCGATGATGCCCTCGGCGATCACGTCGCAGCGCACGATGCCACCGAAGATGTTCACCAGGATGCCCTCCACCGTGTCGCTGGAGAGGATCAGCTTGAAGGCCGCGGTGACGCGTTCGGTGGTGGTGCCACCACCCACGTCCAGGAAGTTGGCCGGCGAGCCGCCGTGCAGGTTGACCACGTCCATGGTGGCCATGGCCAGACCGGCGCCGTTGACCATGCAGCCGATGTTGCCGTCCAGGGTAATGTAGTTGAGGTTGTGCTCGGCGGCTTGGACCTCGGCCTCATCCTCCTGGGTGATGTCGCGCATGTCGGCGATCTGCGGCTGACGGCCGATCTCGACGGCGTTGTCGTCCACGTTGACTTTGGCGTCCAGGGCCAACAGCTGGCCATCGCCGGTCACGATCAGCGGGTTGATCTCGATCATGCTCAGATCCTTCTCCTCAAAGATCCGATACAGGCTTTTCATGATCTTGACCAGTTGGCCGATCTGCTTGCCTTCGAGGCCCAGCGCAAAGGCCATCTTCCGGCCCTGGTAGGCCTGGAAGCCGGCGGCCGGGTCGACGGCCAGGGTGAGGATCTTCTCGGGGGTGCTGGCGGCGACCTCCTCGATGTCCATGCCGCCGGCCGCGGAGCCCATGAAGGTGACGCGCTTGCTCGCGCGGTCCACTAGGGCGCCCAGGTAGAGTTCGCGGGCGATGTCGAGGCCCTGCTCGACCAGAACGGCGTGGATGGGTTGACCCTTGGCATCGGTTTGGTGGGTGACGAGGCGGGAGCCCAGGAGGGAGTCGGTGAATTCTTCTACTTCTTCTTTGGTCTTGAGGACCTTGACCCCGCCTGCCTTGCCGCGCCCGCCGGCGTGTACCTGTGCCTTGACGACCCAGACGGAACCGCCCAGCCGACCGGCGGCTTCGACCGCCTCGCCGCTGGAGCGGGCCACGTAGCCCTGTGGGATGGGGATGTCGTAATCAGCAAACAGGTGTTTAGCCTGAAATTCATGGAGATTCATGGATGGCCTGCCTCCTCCTCGTGAAAAGCCTGCGTATTCTCTATCAAAGCCCGGTCCAAAAGCAAAAAACGCGGCAAATTGTCGCCCCGGTGTGGAATCCGATGGGGTAAAGTGGGGGCTGAAGCGTCGATTCGCCCACGGAGACCCCATGCTCGGACAGATCCTCGTCATTATAGTGCTCATCCTGGCCTGGTTGGGGCTGCGCTCGGTGCTGCGCCAGCTGCGCGAACAACGGGAGCGGGCAGCGGTGGCGGACGAGCAAAGCCAGCGCCGGGGTCGGGGGCGTGACCGGGTGGAGGCGATGGTGCGCTGCGAGCACTGCGGGGTCTACGTGCCGCGCAACGAGGCGGTGGAGGACGCCGGGCGGTGGTACTGCAGCGACGGCCACCGTGACGCCGCCCGCTGGGAGGGCTGAGCGCCGGTGATGACCACCGCGCGGGCGAACGATTGGGCGGCGCTGCAGGTCTTCTGCGGCTACCGCCTGGTGGTGGTGCTGGCGCTGCTGTTGCTCTTCATCTGGGCCCGGGGCGAACCCTTACTGCTGGCCGTGCGCTGGACGGACGTCTTCCTGGCCACCCTGCTGGCCTACCTCGCCTGGTCGGTGGTGGCCTTATGGCTGCAGCAGCGACGGGTTCCGGCCTTCTCCCTGCAGCTTTACGCCCAGTTGGGCGTGGATGTCCTGGCACTGAGTCTGCTGGTAGCGGCCACCGGTCGGATGGACGGCGGGCTTGCCCTGCTGGTGTTGATCGTGGTGGCCGGTGGCAGCCTGATGCTGGCCAATCTGCGCCTGGCGCTGGGGTTGGCGGCCATGGCCACGCTCGCCCTGCTGGCGGTCCAGGGCTTCGTGGCCCTCTACGCCGACGGCGCCGCTGAGGGCTACACCCTGGTGGGGATGTACGGCATGGGCCTGTTTCTGCTCGGCGCCGGCGGTAGCCTGCTGGCCATCCGCGTGCGTACGGCGCAGGCCCTGGCCGAACGCCGCGGGGTGGACCTGGCCAACATGCAGGCGCTAAACGAGCACATCGTCCAGCACATGGAACCGGGGGTGGTGGTGGTGGACGGGGCCGGCATCATCCGGCTGCTCAACCATTCCGCCATGGGCTGGCTGGCCAGCGGCCGCGGCGCGGCGCTGGAGCATGTGGCGCCGACCCTGGATCTCGCAGTGCGGCGCTGGCGGCGGGGCCGGGTGGGTTCCGGCCTGGTGGTGCCGGTGCAGGCGCGTGGCGCCGAGGTGCGGGTGAACATCTCCGCGCTGGGCGCGGACCCGGAGGGGCCGTTGTTGCTGTTGCTGGAGGACCAAGCGGAACTGCGTGCCCGGGTGCAGCAGGCCAAACTGGCCGCCCTCGGCCGGCTGACGGCCAGTATCGCCCACGAGATCCGCAATCCGCTCAGTGCCATTCTGCATGCCGGGCAACTGCTGGCCGAGTCGCCGGATCTGAGCGAGGATGACCGGCGGTTGCTGGACATCGTTCGCCGCCACGGCCGGCGGCTCAACACCATCGTCGAGGACGTGCAGCAACTCTCCCGGCGGGGACGGGCGCGGCGGGAGGCGGTGGCGCTGGACGCCTTTCTTCAGGAGTTCCTGCAGCGCTGGGGCGAGCAGCACGGCCGGGAGGGGGCCCGCATCCGCTGTCGGGTGACGCCGGCGGGGCTGTTGGTGCTGTTCGACCCCAACCACCTCCACCAAGTGTTGACCAACCTGGTGGAGAACGCCGTTCGCCACGCCTCGGACGGCCGCCCGAGGGTGACGGTCACCCTGAGCGGACGGCAGCCGCAAGCCGGGGAGGCGTGGCTGGAGATCTGCGACGATGGCCCCGGTGTCGGGCGGGATATCGCCAACAGTGTGTTCGAGCCCTTTTTCACCAGCCGGCCGTCCGGGTCTGGGCTGGGGCTCTTCATCTGCCGGGAGCTCTGCGAGAGCAATCGGGCCGATCTCCGCCTGAGCAACCCGGGCGAGGCGGGGGCCTGCTTCCGGCTGACGTTGCAGATGGCGCCAGCGGGGGTACCGGCGGGCTGGCAGGAGCCGGAGACCGAGGTCCGGCTCAGCCGGTCTGCGGATGGGGACGCGCCAGCGCCGGCAGCTCGCCGCTGAGTCCCATGGCCCGCGCCATGAACAGCGACTTGGCCGGCGCCAGCCGGTCAGTGAGACTCAGCCCCAGGCTGCGCAGCACCACCAGCGGTGGCAGGTCGTTGGCGAACAACCAGTGGAAGGCGTCCATGCCGGTCTGCATCAGGTGGTTGGCGCCCAGGCGCCGGCGCTGGAAGCGCTGCAGCACCGCCTGGCCGCCCGGGTCGCGGCCACGCTCGTGGGCCGCCAGCATCTCCTCGGCGAGGGTGGCGGCGTCCATGAAGCCCAGGTTGACCCCCTGGCCGGCCAGGGGGTGGATGGTGTGGGCGGCGTCGCCCACCAGGGCCAGGCGCCGGTCGATATAGCGCCTGGCGTGGCTGCGCCGCAGCGGGAAGGCCGCCCGCGGGCCGCAGGCGTTGATCGGCCCGAGCACGGCCTCACTGGCCTGGGTGAGCTGTTCGCGAAAGCGCGCCTCCGGCAGCTCGAGCAGCTCCGTGGCCTGGGCCTCCGGGCAGGACCAGACAATGGAGCAACTGCCGTCGGCTAGCGGCAGCAGGGCCAGCGGCCCGGTGGGCAGAAAACGCTGGCGGGCGATGCCGCCGTGGTGGTGCTCCGGCCAGACCGTCCCCACCACGCCGTGCTGCCCGTAAGGGCGCACGCTGTGGCCGATTCCGGCTAGCTCCCGCAGGCGCGAGCGGGCGCCGTCCGCGCCCACCAGCAGCCGGGTGGTGCACTCGCCACCGTCGTTCAGCCGTACCCGCAGGCCCTCCGGCTCCGCATCCCAGCCCTCGACGCTGCCGGGCACCATCAGGCGTACGTTGTCGTGTCGGGACAGGTGCTGCCAGAGGGTGGTCTGGATCAGCCGGTTCTCCACGATATGACCCAGGTGGGGCTCGCCGTAACGGTGGGCGTCGAAGTGGATGGCGCCACCGCCCTCGCCGTCCCAGGCATGGATGCCGTGGAAGGGACAGGCGCGGGCGCGGCGGATGTCCGCCCAGGCACCCAGCCGGCCCAGGTAGCGCTCCGAGGCCACCGAGATGGCGGAGACGCGCTGATCCACCGGGTCCTCGCGGCGCCAGCGCCGCGGGGTGTGGGCCTCCAGGACGGCCACCGGCAGGCCGGCCCGTGCCAGGGTGAGGGCCAGGGCCAGGCCCACCATGCCGCCGCCCTGGATGACGGCCTCGTAATCGATCTTCATCGCCGTTCCTCGCGATTCAGCGGGCAGCCCGCGGCCAGTGCCGGCAGCGGCGCCCCCAGTCCCATACCCAGTCTCATGAAGGCCCGCCGCGCCGGCGGTATGACGTCCAGCCATTTCAGCGCCAGGTTGCGCCCGGCACGCAGTCCGGGCAGGCGGTTGCCGAAGCTGCCCAGTAGCAGATGGGTGAAGCCCATGATCAGGCGGGTGTCCGCCTGGCGCTGGCGGGCATAGCGTTGCAGCAGGGCCGGGTGGCCCACGTCCTCGCCGGCCCGCTCCGCCTCGGCCAGCAGTTGGGCGAGCCAGGCGACGTCGCGCAGGGCCAGGTTGAGCCCCTGACCCGCCACCGGATGCATGGTGTGGGCGGCATTGCCGATCACGACCCCCCGGGGCGCCAGCGGCTGGGTGACCCGGTGGCCCCGCAGCGGGTAGTGGCCGCGTCGGCCCACCTGGCGGAGGCGGCCCAGGCGGTAGCCGAAGCGGCGCTGGACCTGGGCCAGGAAGGCGGCGTCGTCGAGGGCCAGCACCTGGTTCAGTTCGGCGTCGGCCACTGACCAGACCAGGGCGCAGCGCCCGCCGGTGGTGGGCAGCAGCGCCATGGGGCCATCCGGGGTGAAGCGTTCGAAGGCGCGGCCGCGGTGGTCCTCCTCCGGCGTGAGGTTGGCGATTACCGCGTGGCTGCCGTAGTCATGGGTCTGCAGGGGCAGGTCCCAGAGCTCGCGCAGCGCCGAGTGGGTGCCGTCGGCGGCAACCGCCAGCCGGGCCTGCAGCGGCCGTCGCCGGCCCTCGTCGTCCTCGATGGTGACCTCGATGCCCCCGGGGGTGGTGCGCGTGGCCACGGCGCGCGCCGGTGTCAGGTAGTCCAGTCCCGATTGTTGGCGCAGCCGCTGCGGCAGGACCTGCCCGAAACGCCGGTTGGGGACCAGGTAGCCCAGGGCCGGCACGCCCTCGCGATCGGCGCGCAGGCGGGCATAGCCGAAGCCGCCCTGCTCGGAGATGTGGATCTCGCGGATCGGAGTGATTTCCCCCTCGAGATCGGGCCACAGATCCAGGGCCTCCAAGATCCGGCGCGAGACCGGGGAGAGGGCGGTGGTGCGGTCGTCGTAGCTGGGCTGTACCGGGGCCTCCGGGGCCACCGCCTCCAGCACCGCCACCCGCAGCCCGGTCTGGCCCAGGGCCACGGCCAGACAGCCCCCCACCAGGCCGCCGCCGGCGATGATGATGTCGTAGCGCCCGCTCATGACCGAGCCTCCACCATCAGGGCCTCAATGGCGTCCGGGGCCTTGGGGATGTCGGGGGTCAGGTTCTCGTGGCCCTCCCGGGTGACCAGCAGGTCGTCCTCAATGCGCACGCCGATACCCCGCCAGCGCTCCGCCACCCCGTCGCTCTCCGGGGCGATATAGAGCCCGGGCTCGATGGTTAGGGTCATCCCCGGCTCCAGTTCCCGCCACTGGCCGTCGATGCGGTAGTCGCCCACATCGTGCACGTCCATGCCCAGCCAGTGACCGGTGCGGTGCATGAAAAAGCGCTTGTAGCTCTCTTCTTCCAGGATTTGCTCGCGGCTGCCATCGAGGATGCCCAGTTCCAGCAGGCCGTCCACCAGGGTCTCGGTGGCGCGCTCGTGGGCGAGGTTCCAGCTCACCCCCGGGGTCACCGCCGCAATGGCGGCCTCCTGGGCGGCCAGTACCACCTCGTAGAGGGCGCGCTGCTCGGCGCTGAAGCGGCCGTTGACCGGGAAGGTGCGGGTGACATCGGCGGCATAGCCGTCCAGCTCGCAGCCGGCGTCGATCAGCACCAGGTCGCCGTCGCGCAGCTTGTCCCGGTTGAGGATGTAGTGCAGCACGCAGCCGTTGCCCCCACCCCCCACGATGCTGGGGTAGGCCGGTTCGCCCCCGGCGCGCCGGAAGGCGGCCAGGAACTCCGCCTCCAGTTCGTACTCCATCATGCCCGGCCGGCAGGCCTGCATGGCCCGGCGGTGGGCCTTGCCGGTGACCCGGGCGGCGCGGCGCATGCAATCCAGCTCCGCCGGGCGTTTAATCAGGCGCATCTCGTGCAGGTGGTGCTCCAGGGCGATGAACTCGTCCGGTCCGCGGCGGGCGCCGCGGGTGCGGCCGCGTACCTGCCGGGCCCAATCGATCACCCGCTGGTCGAAGACCTTGTCCAGCCCCATGGTGTAGTGGACCCGCTCGCGGCCCTCCATCAGCCCGGGGAGGATGTCGTCGATGTCGTCGATGGGGAAGGCATCGTCGGCGCCGTAGTCGCGCACGGCGCCCTCCTGACCGGCGCGGGGGCCGTCCCACACCTCGCGCTCGGGGTTGCGCTCGCGGCAGAAGAGGAGGTAGGCGCCCTGTTCCCGTCCCGGCACCAGCACGGCCACCGCGTCCGGCTCAGGAAAGCCGGTGAGGTAGCGAAAGTCGCTGTCCTGGCGGAAGGGGTAGTGCACGTCGCGATTGCGCACCTTTTCGGTGGCGGCGGGGATGATGGCGATGCCCTCGTCCCCGATCAGTTGCATGAGCTCCCGGCGGCGGGCGGCGTACTCGGCAGGGGGCATGGCGACTCCGGTCAGTGCAGGGTGGATTTGTCCGGGGCGGGGCCGGCGTCGGGTTTCAGTGGGTGGAGGTTGTCGCGCACCAGCAGGGCGGCGACACGGACATATTCCACCAGCTCCGCGTAGGCGGACTCGTTGTCCTCGGTGGACTCGGGGTCCAGTTCCACCCGGGCGATCTCACCCAGGTCCGTGAGCACCTCGCGCACGTCCGTGGGCAGTTCGCTGAGCTCCGGGAGGCCGGCCACGCCCAGGCCGTAGAGAAAACCCTGGCACCACTGGGAAAGCGCATCGGCGCGCACCTCCAGGGCCTCCTCGTCAGGGGGGAGGAGCAGGTCGAAGGCCAGGTCCTTATCGTCGAGCTGGCTTTGCACCTGGTCATAGAGGCCGGCGAGCAGGGCCAGGACCCGTTTGGCGGCGTCGCCGCTGGGTTGGGTGCCGCTCAGCACCTGCGCGATCCAACGCGCCTTGTCGGCGCCGTCGGGCAGGGCGCTCATGCCACAGAGCACACCGTGGGCCTCGGCCGGGTGGCTGCTGGCGTTAATAGCTGCGAGGGCTTCCTGCAGGTCGTCGTAGGCTGCTTCCAGGCGCATGACGCTCACTTGGGTTGTTTACGGACATCCAATGCTAACACCACTCGGGTTGGGAGTCGGGATTGTGGTGGCTGTGGCGCTCTTTTTGCGTTGACCTTAAGGGGCGCGCACACTATATTCCGGATTAACGTCAAAAGAGGTCGTCAAGTGGCTGATTCCGTTACCGAAGAGCTGGTGCGGCTTGAGCAGCGCGTGGAGGCGCTGCTGAAGGCCGACGCCCGGCTCAGGGAAGAAAACCGGGTGCTGCGCCAGTCCCTGGAGCAGCTCAATGCCGAGCGTGCCAGCCTGAAGGAGAAGAACGACCTGGCCCGCTCACAGATCGAGGCCATGATCAGCCGTCTGCGCGCCATGGAGCACGGTTGACCTCACCCCCGCCGGAGACCCTGTCATGACCGAACCCGTCAAGATCCAGATCCTGGACAAGGAATACATGATTGCCTGCCCCGAGGACGAGAAACAGGGGCTGTTGCAGTCCGCCGATTACCTGCATCGGAAGATGAAGGAGATCCGGGATCGCGGCAAGGTGCTGGGCACCGACCGGATCGCGGTGATGGCCGCGCTCAACATCACCTACGAACTTCTGGAGGCGCGCCAGGAGAACGCCAGCATGGAGGACGTGCGGCGCCGGCTGCGGGCGTTGGATGCGCGCATCGCCGAGGCCACCGGTGAGTAGCGCTGCCGCACCCTAACGGGGTCGGGGCGAAAGGACTGGACGGCGCCGGTGCCCCTGGTCCATCATGGACTCACGCCCCCTGCGGTGTACGAGCGCGGGCTAAGTATTCTTGAGCCTCAACGTAATCGCCAGGGGATAAGGCGTGGAGTGGCTGGTGTGCATGTCCGCCCTGGTAGCGGAAAGCCTAAGGCGCTCCCGATATCCCCACCTGGACCTCAGGGTTCAAGGGCGATGCCCGCACGGCACAGGCGGGGGGCGTCTTTCTTTCCCTATCGGGGCCGTGTGATGGCTCTGGTAAGCTGATCGGCATGTCGGTCGAACCCCCTCAGGACCCCTTGGACAGGCAGCAGGTGCGCCACGCTATGCGCGCCCGCCGCCGTGCGCAACCCATGGCCGTGCGCCGCTGGGCCGCCCGCCAGCTCGCCCGCCGCGTGGCCCGCCATCCGCTGTTGCGCAACGTCCGCCGGTTGGCCGCCTTCATGCCCGCCGACGGTGAGATGGACCCGCTGCCCCTGATGCGGCGTCTGCACCGGCGGGGGATCACCCTCTACCTGCCGGTGGTGCGCCCCGGCAGCCGGGTGTTGCGCTTCCGGGCCTGGTGCCCGGGGCGGCCGCTACGACCCAACCGGTTCGGTATCCCCGAGCCGCTGCCCAACAGCTCCCCGTTACTGCGCCCCCGGGATCTCGACTTGGTGCTGACGCCGCTGGTGGCGTTCGACCACCGGGGCGGCCGGCTCGGCATGGGCGGCGGCTTCTACGATGCCAGCTTCGCCTTCCTCGGGCGCTGGCGCTGGCGCACCCACCCCCGCCTGCTGGGTGTGGCCTGGTCCTTCCAGCACGTCCCGGAGCTGCCCCTGGCCCCCTGGGATATCCCGCTGCACGGGGTGGCGACGGAGCGGGGAATCTGGATCCCGCGAAACGGCTCGGTCAGGCGCTAGCCAAGGTGGCTGTTGGGACATGCCGGGGAGGGGCGGAGATCGGGATGGGGCTCCGAATGCGCACCCCTTCGGGGTCCCCTGCGCTACTCGCAAAAGAGCGGCGGCGCGAACTCGCTTCGCTCGGACAGGCGCGCCTTTTTTCCGCTCTTTTGCTGCGTTGCTCGGTGCGCATAAGTCGCCCCATCCCGATCTCCGCCCCTCCCCGGCATGTCCCAACAGCCGCCCGGGCCGATAAGACAAACCCCGTCGCGCTGTGCAAAACTGGCGCCGATTATTGGCTTGCAACCGGGGGAGTGCATGAACTACTGGCTGATGAAGTCGGAGCCGGACGAGTTCGGCATCGAGGACCTGAAGCAGCGCCCGGACCAGATCGAACCCTGGGACGGCGTGCGCAACTACCAGGCGCGCAACATGATGCGCGACCAGATGAAGGTCGGCGACCTGGCCTTCTTCTACCATTCCAACACCAAGCCGCCGGGTATTGTCGGCATCGTCGAGATCGTGCGCGAGGGCTACCCCGACCCCACCCAGTTCGACCCCGATGACAAGCACTACGACCCCAAGAGCGACCCGGAGAAGCCGCGCTGGTACCTGGTGGACGTGAAATTCAAGGCGATACTGCCGCGCAAGGTGACCCTGCACGAACTCAAACGCCAACCGCAGTTGGAGGGGATGAAGCTGCTGGCCCGGGGGAACCGGCTGTCGGTCATGCCGGTGGAGCCGGATCACTGGGCGCATATTATCGCCCTGGCCGAGCAGGACCCGGCGGGCTGAGTCGGCTCACGCCGGGCAGAACGCGGACGGGGGCCGTCAGGCCCCCGTCCGGACATGCAGTCGAGGCGGGCTCAGACCGCCGCCACGTCCTCCGCCTGCAGGCCCTTGGGGCCGCGAACCACGTTGAACTCCACCTGCTGGCCCTCGTCCAGCGAGCGGAAGCCCTCACCGCGGATCGCGCGGAAATGCACAAACACGTCCTCACCCTGCTCGCGCTGGATGAAGCCGAACCCCTTGGCGTTATCAAACCATTTGACCGTACCGGTCTCGCGTTCTGCCATGACAGCAACCTCTGAAAACCTTGACGTAAAGCGTTCCCCGCCGGGTTGCAAGCGTTGCCCGGACTGGCTGGGAGGCTGCTGAACACACGATGCACTCGAGGGATTCGGCAGTCCTGAGTCAGACTGGTCAAGCATGTAACCCGACTTTTGCCATATTGGCAGACTGTCGCGAATAATCAACGTTGGATTCATGACAGGATTGCCGGGCAGATCACGGAGATAGCATGCTCAGAGCCGTCGTTATCATTGGTGGCACCGTCCTGCTGGCCTGGCTGGCGATGAGCCTCATCATGGCCCTGGGGCAGAACCGGCTGGTCTTCCTGCCGCATATTCCTGGGCGCGAGCTGGTGGCCACGCCGGAGGCCCGCGGGCTGCCCTACCAGGAGGTGTGGCTGACCACGGCCGACGAACTGCGCCTGCACGCCTGGTGGCTGCCCCACGACTCGCCGCGGGGCACGCTGCTGTTCCTGCATGGGAATGCCGGCAACATCTCCCATCGCCTGGATTCGCTGGAGATCTTCCACGAACTGGGGGTATCGGTGCTGATCCTGGACTATCGCGGCTACGGCCGAAGCGAGGGGCGGCCGGATGAGCCGGGGGTCTATAAGGATGCGGAGGCCGCCCTGACGTGGCTGGAGGGGCAGCAGGGCCTGGCTCCGGAGGAGGTCATCCTGTTCGGCCGATCCTTGGGTGCGGCCGTGGCGGCCCGGACCGCGGCCCGGCAGCCGGTCCGCGGCCTGATCCTGGAGTCCGCCTTCACTAGCGCGCCGGACCTGGGGGCCGAGCTTTACCCCTTCCTCCCCGTGCGCCTGCTGGCGCGCCTGCAGTTGGATGCCCGCGAGGCGGTCAGCCGGGTGGAGGCGCCGACCCTGGTGGTCCACAGCCGGCAGGATGATATCGTCCCCTTCCACCACGGTGAGGCCCTATATCGGGCGGCCGCCCGCCCGGTGGGGCTGCTCGAACTGCGGGGCGACCACAACACCGGCTTCCTCGTCAGCCGGGAGGATTATGTCGCCGGTCTGGATGAGTACCTGAGCGAATTACCCTGATACAGGCCTCGTGTAACATAGAGCGATTCTGTATCGCCGGGGGCTGACCCGGAAACCGGGCAACGAACAAGGAGCTGACCGATGGAACCGCATTACGACCTGCTGGTGATTGGGGGTGGCAGTGGTGGTATGGCCACCGCGCGTCGGGCCGCCAGCTATGGTGCGAAAGTGGCGCTGGTGGAGCGTTCGCGGCTGGGAGGGACGTGTGTCAATGTCGGTTGCGTGCCCAAGAAGGTGATGTGGAGCGCGGCGCACACGGCCGATGCGCTGCACCGGGCCGCTGATTACGGTTTCCGGGTGGGCCCTGCCACCCTGGACTGGGCCGAGCTCAAGCGTCGGCGTGACGCCTACATCCGACGCCTGAACGGGATCTATGAGCGTAATATCGACAAGTCCGGTATCACGCTGCTGACCGGTGAGGCGCGCCTGGCCGATGCGCGCACGGTGGAGGTGAACGGCGAGCGCTACACCGCCAGCCACATCCTGCTGGCCACCGGCGGGCGGCCGAGCCGTCCCGACATCCCGGGCCAGGAACTGGGTATCGACTCCGACGGCTTCTTCGAACTGGCCCAGCAGCCACGCCGCGTGGCGGTGGTGGGGGCGGGCTACATTGCGGTGGAGCTGGCCGGCGTGCTGCACCACCTGGGCACTCAGACCGACCTGGTGGTCCGGCGCGAGGCGGCGCTGCGCAGCTTCGACCCGCTGGTCCGGGACAGCTTGCTGGAGGCGATGGATCAGGACGGCATCACACTGCAGACCCACTCCGTGCCCAAGGCGCTGGAGCGTGCCGATGACGGCACCCTGACGCTGGCACTGGAGGACGGCCGTCATATCGGTGGTTACGACCAGGTCATCTGGGCGATTGGCCGTGATCTGTGCACCGACGGCCTGGGGCTGGAGGCCGCCGGCGTGGCGCGCAACGCGGACGGCAGTATCCCGGTCAACGCCTACCAGGAGACCAATGTCCAGGGCGTCTACGCGGTGGGGGACATCATCGGTCACCACCCGCTGACCCCGGTGGCCATCGCCGCCGGCCGCCGTCTGGCCGACCGCCTCTTTGGCGGCCAGGCCGACCGCCACCTGGACTACCGCTACGTGCCCACTGTGGTCTTCACTCATCCGCCCATCGGCACGGTGGGGCTGACCGAGCCGGAGGCCCGGGCGGAGTACGGTGATGACGAGGTGGAGGTGTTCACCACCCGGTTTGTCGCCATGGACTACGCCTTGGGCGAGGACAAGCGGCGCAGCGCCATGAAGCTGGTGACCGTGGGCGACAATCGTCGCGTGGTTGGTGCGCACCTGTTCGGCGTGGGGTCGGACGAGATGTTGCAGGGCTTTGCCGTGGCCATCCGCATGGGCGCCACCAAGCAGGACCTGGACGATACCGTTGCCATCCACCCCACCGCCGCCGAAGAGCTGGTGACCCTGCCGGGTTGAGTCGAGTGTCGGGCGGCCGGGCGGGGGATCGTCCGCTGGGGCGACTTATGCGCACCGAGCAACGCAGGGAAAAATCGGGAAAAGCGCGTGCCTGTTCGAGCGAAGCGAGTTCACGCGCGCCGATTTTTCCCGAGTAGCGCAGGGAACCCCCGAAGGGGGTGCGCATTTGGAGCCCCAGCGGACGATCCCCCGCCCGGCCGCCCGACACTCGATCCCGCCATCCCCCGCGGTCGCGAACCAAGCCCCCCGTTGAACGGTCTGCTGAAGTAGACTGGACGCATTCCATAGCCCGCGGCCTGGGTTTTATTGGCAGGCCGCTCCGAGTGATCGAGTGAGAGAGACAAGCATGAGCGACAATCCGCTGCTGCACGACGAGCCGCTGCCGCCCTTCCCCGAGATCCAGCCCGAGCACGTGGAGCCGGCCATCGACGAGTTGCTGGCCCACTGCCGGCAGACCCTGCGTGAGGTGCTGGAGCGGGGCGACTGGACCTGGGACGGGCTGGTGGCGCCGCTGGAGGCCGCCGACGAGCGCCTGAGCCGGGCTTGGTCGCCGGTCTCGCATATGAACGCGGTGGTTAACAGCGAGGCGCTGCGCGCCGCCTACAATGCCTGTCTGCCCAAGCTCAGCGCTTACGCCACCGAAGTGGGGCAGAACGCCGAACTGTGCGCCGCCTTCCACGCCCTGCGCGACAGTGAGGAGTACCAGGCGCTGGATAGTGCCCAGCAGCGCACCATCGACAATGCCCTGCGCGACTTCCGCCTCTCAGGCGTGGACCTGCCGGCGGACCAGAAGCAACGCTACGGAGAGATCGCCCAACGCCTGTCCGAGCTCTCCGCCAAGTTCGGCGAGAACGTACTCGACGCCACCAACGCCTGGCACAAGGACCTGTCGGACGCGGAGGTCCTGTCCGGCCTGCCCGACTCCTCCCTGGCGCTGGCCCGGCAGACCGCTGAGCGCGCCGGAGTCGAGGGCTACCGGATCAACCTGGAGTTCCCCAGCTTCTTCGCGGTCATCACCTACGCCGACGACCGCGCGCTGCGCCGCGAGGTTTACGAGGCCTGGAGCACCCGGGCCTCCGAGCGGGGGCCCCACGGCGGCCAATGGGACAACCTGCCGCTGATGGAGGAGATCCTGGCCCTGCGCCACGAGAAGGCGCGGCTGCTGGGGTACGACAACTTCGCCGAACTCTCCCTGGCCAAGAAGATGGCCGGCTCCACCGATGAGGTCCTGGGCTTCCTGAATGACCTGGCTGAGCGCGCCCGGCCCCGCGCCGAGGATGAGCTGGCCGAGCTGCGCCGCTTTGCCGGCGAGGAGCTGGGTCTGAC
This sequence comes from Alkalilimnicola ehrlichii MLHE-1, assembly GCF_000014785.1. Taxonomy (NCBI): domain Bacteria; kingdom Pseudomonadati; phylum Pseudomonadota; class Gammaproteobacteria; order Chromatiales; family Ectothiorhodospiraceae; genus Alkalilimnicola; species Alkalilimnicola ehrlichii. The sequence continues at coordinate 2,876,861 of NC_008340.1, read as the reverse complement.
CGACCTCCAGGCCTGGGATATCCCCTATGCCTCGGAGAAGCTGCGCCAGGCCCGCTTCCAACTCTCGGACGAGGACCTTCGTCCCTATTTCCCGGCCGAGCGGGTGATGGCCGGGCTCTTTGAGGTGGTGCAGCGGCTCTACGGCCTGCATATTGAGGAGCGCCAGGGCGTGCCCGTCTGGCACGAGGACGTCCGCTACTACGAGATCCGCGACCGGGACGGCGATCTGCGCGGGGCCTTCTACACCGATCTCTATGCCCGCCCCCACAAGCGCGGCGGCGCTTGGATGGACGAGTGCCGGGCGCGGATGCGCCAGGGGGAGCGGGTGCAGGTGCCGGTGGCTTATCTCACCTGTAACTTCACGCCGGCGGTAGGCGACCAGCCGGCACTGCTCACCCACGGCGAGGTGACCACGCTGTTCCACGAGTTTGGCCACGGGCTGCACCACATGCTGACCCGGGTGGAGGCGCCGGCGGTGGCCGGGATCCGCGGGGTTGCCTGGGATGCGGTGGAGTTGCCCAGTCAGTTCATGGAGAACTGGTGCTGGGAGCGCGAGGCGCTGGATCTGTTCGCGGCGCACTATCAGACCGGGGCCCGGATCCCGGAGGATCTCTTCCGGCGTATGCGGGCGGCGCGCAATTTCCAGTCGGCCATGCAGATGGTGCGCCAGCTCGAGTTCTCGCTGTTCGATTTCCGCCTGCACGCGGGGTATGACCCGGAGCGGGGCGCGCGCATCTATCCGCTGTTGGAGGAGGTGCGCGAGCAGGTGGCGGTGGTCCGGCCGCCGGAGTGGAACCGCTTTGCCAACAGCTTCGGGCATATCTTTGCCGGCGGTTATGCGGCCGGCTATTATAGCTACAAGTGGGCGGAGGTGCTGTCGGCGGATGCCTATTCGCGGTTTGAGGAGGAGGGCATCTTCAACCAACAGGCCGGGCATGAGTTCATGACCCACATCCTGGAGAAGGGCGGCTCCGAGGACCCCATGGTGCTGTTCCGCAACTTCCGCGGGCGGGCGCCGCGGATCGACGCCCTGTTGCGGCATTCCGGGCTGGCGGCGTGACCTCTGCTTTGGGAGGTTCGTTGTCGGCATTGGGTGTCGAGGTCTGAGGATACGGCCATCGCAACCCCCAACCCCGGCCTGCGCTGGTGTCTCCCGTGGTCTCTCAAAGATGGGGTGAAGTGCCGCTTGGTGCAGGTCGTGTCCCGGCACACCCCCCTCAGCAGCCATCCGAAAGCCCAAAGCCGACCATCTGGAGGGGTGCGGCGGTGGTTCGGGTGCGAATCGTAGGCAGCAGGGATGCTGCCTACGAGCCCCCATGGATGGGTTCACGGCGTATTCGCACCCGAACCACCGCCGCACCCCGTCCTGAGCCCCATCGCAGTCGCCCAACCAACAGACCGCTCCACCCAACGAGCCTGATCGCAGTCGCCCAACCAACAGACCGCACCCGCCCAACGAGCCTCATCGCAGCCGGCCAACGAGCCGATCACTCAAGCCCAATTACCCGATCTCGCTTCCGCCAAAGCGCAGCATCCCGTGACCAAACCGTGCGACCTACCGGGTGCCGGCTGGCTCCGGCTGCCAGTCCTGGGCATACAAGCCCCGCTTGACCCAAAACCGGAAGGAGCTCTGCGGCCAGTCCGCCGGGGCGTCGGCCAGGCCGTGGCGCACCGGGTCCGCGTGCAGGCGGTCCAGGGTCTCACGCAGCGCCGCCGGGGACTCCAGCGGGAGACTGCGCACCGCCGGGTCCCAGTACCCCCGTAACCCCGCCGCGCGCGACACCCGCAGCTTGACCCGCTTCCAGCGCCCGGCATGATCCTCGTCCGGCAACGTCCACACCGTATGCAGATGGTCCGGCATCACCACCGCACCGACGATGTGGAAGGGATGGTCGCGCATCACCTGGCGCAACGCCGTGCGCAGGTACTGCACCTGAAGGGGGTTACGGAAATGGGGCTGACGGCGCCCGGTGGCCAGGGTGAAAAAGAAGGTACCACCGGGACGGTATACGGGTTCCAGTAAATCCATGGCGTCCTGCCTTGTTGTGGTGGGTCTCGCTCCATGCGACTGCAGGCAAGGCCTGCGCCTACCAGATTATCAGAACCCGCCCGCCGCTGCCGCCGCGCCATTCGCGCCCCGGGGCGGCCCCGTAAAGTCGGTGGCGCCAGAGTGCTATCATCAACCGACGCCAACAGTCAGAAAGGACGGCCCATGAAATACCGCGATCTGCGCGACTTCATCAGCAAGCTGGAGGCCGACGGCGAACTGCGCCGGGTCGACGTCGAGGTGGACCCGCGGCTGGAGATGACCGAGGTCTGCGACCGCACCCTGCGCGCCGAAGGCCCCGCCATCCTGTTCCAAAAGCCCAAGGGGTACAGGATGCCCGTCCTCGGTAACCTCTTCGGGACGCCGCGCCGGGTGGCCCTGGGCATGGGGGCCGAGGACGTCTCCGCCCTGCGCGAGATCGGCGAGCTGCTCGCCTTCCTTCGCCAGCCGGAACCCCCCAAGGGGCTGCGCGACGCCTGGTCGCAGTTGCCGGTCTTCCGCAAGGTGCTGGACATGGGCCCGAAAAAGGTCCGCCGTGCCGCCTGCCAGGAGGTGGTGGTGGAGGGCGATGACGTGGACCTGGGCCGGCTGCCGGTGCAGACCTGCTGGCCGGGGGACGCCGGGCCGTTGATCACCTGGGCGCTGGTGGTGACCCGCGGCCCGGAGAAGGAGCGCCAGAACCTGGGCATCTACCGCAACCAGGTGATCGGCCGCAACCGAACCATCATGCGCTGGCTCGCCCACCGGGGCGGGGCGCTGGACTTCCGCGACTGGCAGCGCGAGCGGCCGGGCGAACCCTTCCCCGTGGCCATCGCCCTCGGTGCCGACCCGGCCACCATCCTGGGGGCCGTCACCCCGGTGCCCGACAGTCTGTCCGAGTACGGCTTCGCCGGGCTGTTGCGCGGCAGCAAGACCGAGCTGGTCAAGTGCCTGGGCCCGGACCTGCAGGTGCCCGCCTCGGCGGAGATCGTCCTGGAAGGGCACATCCACCCGGACGACACCGCACCGGAGGGGCCCTTTGGGGACCACACCGGCTACTACAACGAGGTGGACCACTTCCCGGTGTTCACCGTGGATCGCATCACCCACCGCCGCGACCCCATCTACCACTCCACCTATACCGGCCGGCCGCCGGACGAGCCGGCCATCCTCGGGGTGGCGCTCAACGAGGTCTTCGTGCCCATCCTGCGCAAACAGTTCCCCGAGATCAGCGATTTCTACCTGCCGCCGGAGGGGTGCTCCTACCGCATGGCCGTGGTCACCATGAAAAAGCAGTACCCCGGCCACGCCAAGCGGGTGATGCTGGGCGTGTGGTCCTTCCTGCGCCAGTTCATGTACACCAAGTTTGTTATCGTTACCGACGACGACGTGAACGCCCGCGACTGGAAGGATGTCATCTGGGCCATGACCACGCGCATGGACCCCAAGCGGGACACCGTGATGATCGATAACACGCCTATTGACTACCTGGACTTTGCCTCGCCGGTCTCCGGCCTGGGTTCCAAGATCGGCTTCGATGCCACCCACAAGTGGCCCGGCGAGACCGACCGCGAGTGGGGGCGGCCTATTGTCATGGATGACGAGACCCGGGCGCGGGTCGATGCGCTCTGGCCTAAGCTGGGATTAGACTGAATTGCACCACGACCACAGGGATGACTGCATGAGCTACAAGGTCCTTATCGAACCCACCGGTCATGAGTTCACCGTCGAGCCGGGTGAGGCCGTCCTCACGGCGGCCCTGCGCCACGGCTTGATCCTGCCCTACAGCTGTCGCAGCGGGACCTGCGGCGCCTGTATGGGCAAGGTGGTCTCCGGCGAGGTGACCTACCCGGAGGGGCGGCCCGAGGCCCTCAGCGATACCGAGGAGGCGGTGGGCCAGGCCCTGTTCTGTCAGGCGCAGCCGAATACCGACCTCAGTATCGAGGTGCGCGAACTGCGCGAGGCCGGCGAGCTGACCCCGCGCACGATGCCGACCCGGGTGGTGCGGATCGAGGACCTGGCCCACGACGTGCGCCGGCTCTGGCTCAAACTGCCCCAGAATGAGCGCCTGCAGTACCTGGCCGGGCAGTATATCGACGTGCTGCTGCGCGACGGCCGCCGGCGCGGCTTCTCCCTGGCCAACCCGCCCCACGACGACGAGTTGCTGGAGGTACACGTGCGCCATGTGCCGGGGGGCGAGTTCACCGGCTATGTCTTCAATGAGCTCAAGGAAAAGGCCCTCCTGCGCATCGAGGGGCCGCTGGGGACCTTCAGCCTGGACGAGGAATCCGACCGGCCCATCATCATGCTGGCGGGGGGGACCGGCTTTGCCCCGATCAAGGCAATGGTGGAGCACGCCATCTATGTGGGGATCCAGCGCCCCATCCACATCTACTGGGGGGTGCGCGCCCGCCGCGACCTCTACCTGGACGGCCTGCCGCGCCGCTGGGCCAGCGAGCACGACCACATCCATTATGTCCCGGTGCTCTCGGAGCCCCGGCCCGACGACCGTTGGGAGGGGCGCGTCGGCCTGGTCCACAACGTGCTGCTGCAGGATATTCCCGTCCTCTCCCGTTACGAGGTCTACGCCGCGGGGCCACCGGCCATGATCGCCGCCGCCCGGCGGGACCTGGTGGCCCACGGCCTGCCGGAGGACCGGTTTTTCTACGACGCCTTCGAGTACAGTAGGGACCGCCCGGGCGCAGAATGAGACATTGCGCAATATCTGCTTGAGCAGGCCGCTGGTAATGGTCTACCTTTCACGGCAGGGGCTGAGGGGTTGTAGCCAGACCCTGACCTTTGATTTCCCAAAATCGTTTGGAGCACGGAATGATGATGCAGAACAACAACGAAGGATATCGACGCACCGGCCTGGGTGCGATGTGCTCCGGCCTGGTGATGGCCGGTATGCTGGCGGTATCCGGCGCGGCGTTTGCCGGCGGGCACGACAGTGGCCAAGGGTTTCTGACCGACACCCGGGGCAATGAAGTGCGCAGCGGCTTCGGGCTCTGCTGGGGGGTGACCTGGGAGACGGCCACTCAGCCGCCCGCATGCCTGGATGAGCCCGAGCCCGAGCCGGCGCCCGAGCCGGAGCCGGAGCCCGAACTGGAGCGGATCAGCGTCGACAGCGAGGCGCTGTTCGGCTTCGACAGCGACGAGCTCACCCCCGGTGGCCGCGCCAACCTGCGCAATGTCATCGAGCGCATCAACGCCATGGAGCGGGTCGACAGTATCCGGGTGAATGGCCACACCGACCATATCGGCAGCGCCGCTTATAACCAGGAACTGTCCGAGCGCCGTGCCGCCGCCGTGCGGACCTTCATGGTCCAGCAGGGGGTGGACGACAACCTGATCACCTCCCGTGGTTACGGTGAGGACCGGCCGGTCAAGGAGTGTCCTGACAACCTGTCCGGGTCCGCGTTGATCGAGTGCCTGGCACCCAACCGCCGGGTGGAGATCCACGTGGAGGGCGTGCGCTGAGGCGTCACCCTTCACCTTCGGACGAAAAGGCGCCCTTCAGGGCGCCTTTTTTGTATCCGCTGCCGGTTGTCCCTCATCCGTTGCCCGGTCCCGGCTGCGGGCCCGCCGGGCCAGCCAGCGCCAGAGCGAGCCGTCGGGCCTCAGCTCGCCGGTCCCCAGGTAGCGCAAGGTGTTGATGTTGTGGAGGCTCGTCTCCAATTGGCGGCGCGCCTTCGCCGTGCCGCAAAGCAGGACCTGGTCATCGGGTTCGATCACGGTGTCCTCTTCCGGCACCAGATGCACCTCGTCGCTGCGGGTCAGCAGCAGGGGCAGGACGTCCAGCGGGGCCTCGCGGTCGCCGGGGTCGCGTAAGAGCTGGCCCAGCCGCTTGATCAGGCCCTCGCGCAACGCCGCGATCAGCACGGGACAACACTCTTCGCCCAGGCGGAGGGTCCAGATCTCCGGCACCATTTCCCCGGACACCAGGCGCATGCGCGTCACCAGGTTGGCGTGCCAAGCCGGCTCCTTCTTCCGCGCCAAGCGGAGAAAGTCGGGCAGGAGCGGGGCATTGACCAACGACAGGATGCGGGTGGCGATGATGTAGCTGGGTTCCACGGGCAGGTGTAAATCGGCTGCCCGGAAGACCGCCTTGTTGGCCAGCTGGTTGTTGCGGGCCCCGAGGAAGATCTCGGGATTGAGATCGCGTGCGGTCATGATGATGGACAGGTTGTCGGCATCGTCGGTGGTGGCCGCGAGGATGGCCGCCGCCGACTTGACGCCGGCGGCCTCCAGGGTGTGGGCCTCAGTACCCTTGCCGACGATGGCTGCTTCAGGCGCGCCGCTCTCCTCCGGCGTGGCGTCGACCACCCTGGTGGCAACCCCGCCATCGTCCAGGTAGCGGTGTACCGCGCGGCCCAGCCGGCCGTAACCGCAGATGATCCAGGTGCCGGCCGGAGGGCGGGGCCGTTCCACCAGCGGGGAGCCCGGCATGCTGGAGAGCCATTCGTAGGCCTGGTGCATGCGGGGGCTGCGGATGGCCATCGCCAGCCGATCACCGAAGGCCTCAAAGGGGTTGACGATGTGGTCGGTGCCGAACGAGGCCATGTTGCCGGCCGCCTCCTCACTCTCGGCCCGGCAGATGACGGGCAGCGAGGGGTTGAGCAGCTTGCTGCTGATAGCGACCTGCAGGTTGGCGTGGTCGCTGTCAGTGACAGCGAGCACCCCGACACAGCACGGATGCTGCAGGCCGGCATCCAGCAGAGCGGTAGGCTGGCCGGCGTCGGTGCGCAATCCGGGTACGTAGCTCACCAGGTCCCGGGTGCCGAGCAGGTCGATCCGGTCCTGACGGATGTCCAGCACCACGGCGCGCAGGCCGCGCTCGGTGAGCGAGCGCACCAGAAGATGCCCGGTGTCGCCATAGCCGCAGATGAGGTAGAAGGGGTCGCGCAGGTGGCGCACCGTGCGGCTGAAGCGGGTCTGGGTGACCGTCTCCCGAAACTGCCGATCCTGGACCAGGGCGATGATGGTGACCAGGGCGTAGAACCAGGTGATGACCGTGAGGTAGATGGCGACCAGGGCCCACAGGCGCTGGGCGGGCGTGAAGTCGTAGGGCACCTCGCCGAAGCCGATGCTCGGTGCGGTGTAGGTGACGAAATAGAAGGCGTGCAGGAAGTCCATGCGCCAGGGCTCGCCCTGGTCGTCCACCCCGGGGATCAGGACCAGCCCCAGTATGGCGATGGCGTAAGCGCCGATCACCAGCAACAGCGGCCCCCGCATCCGCCGCAGGACCAGTGCGATCACGGTATGCATGGTGCTAGCGGTGCATCTTGGTCGTCTCGATGATCAACAGGGTCACCGAGACCAGGTTGGCGAGCAGGGCGCCGCCGGAGAGCGAGACGATGCTGGCGGTGACCATGGGCGTCAGCCCCACCTCGGTGCCGTAAACGGCGACCCCCCAGAGCACTGCGGCGGCGATCAGTTGCAGGTCGGCCACCAGGCTGGAGGCCAGCAGGATGGCGCCGATCTGCGTGCGTTCCCCGAACTTTAGGACGGTGGCGATCAGGTTGACCACGATGGCGGCGTAGAGCTCGTATACCGCGTGGTGTTCCGGGTTGTCGATCTCGCCGATGAAGAAGCCGAAGTTGAGGGTCAGGGCCAGCAGGATGAAGAATCCGAAGACGACTTTTTCCAGGTTCATGCAGGCGCTTCCTTGGCGGACGCGAGTCGGTCGGCAGCCCGTTGCGGTTCGGGTAGACGGTAGCGGGTGCAGCAGGTGAGCACCCAGTGTACGGCATCCTCGTGGCTGATCCGATGACCGGGGGAGACGTAGAGCGGGCGGACGTGGTCGCGACTGCGCAGCACCGTGCCGATACGCTCATGGCCGTCGTAGAGGCCGCTGGTGGCGCCCTTTTCCGGTCGGGGCTCGCGGTAGGTGCCCACCAGGCGGCTCTTACCCACGCCGATGGCCGGCAGGTCGGTGATCAGGCCGAGATGGGCGGCTATGCCCAGGCGGCGCGGGTGGGCGATGCCCTGCCCGTCGCAGAGCAGCAGCTCGGGGGTGACGTCCAGTTGTTCCAGCGCGCGCACCACGCCGGGTAGTTCCCGGAAGGAGAGCAGACCGGGGACGTAGGGCATGATCGCCGGGGCCCGGGCCACGCTCTGGGTGACCACGGCCAGGTCGGGTAACGACATCACCACCACGGCGGCGCGGATGGTGCGCCCACCGTCCACGACGCCGGCGTCCACGCCGGCGACCAGCCGGGGGCGGAAGCCACGCGGGGTCTTTAGGCAGAGCTGCTCACGCAGGGTCTGTTGCAGGCGGCGGCCTTCAGCGGCATCCACGGCCCAGGGGTGTAGTGCGCGGATGCTGACACCCATGGCCTTGCCTCACTCCTGGCGTTCCAGGGTATCCAGGGCCTGTTGAACCGGGTCACCGTGCAGGTGGTTCCAGCCTTCCAGGTTGGGGTCCATGTCCATCGAGGCGACCCAGTCCTCCGGTGGTTCCACGCGCTCCTTGCGGAATTCGGCCCAGGTCTCCAGGTCCAGTTCCTCCACGTCGCCGTCCATGTATTGGATCTCGACGGTTTCGTCTTGTTCGTCCGAGGCGACGACCTCGAAGGTACGGCCCAGGTGGTCCATGTACCAGGCACCGACCTCCGGTGGGTTCTGCCAGGCCATTGCGGTTCTCCCCCGTCGGGTGTGTTGGTGCGCCTGCTCCTATCTATAGGCTTGATAGGGGGGTTGTGCAACTTGGGGCGGTGGGCCGACGGGGCCCCATCCGCCTGGGCTCCGATTGCGCACCCCTTCGGGGTCCCCTGTGCTTCTCGCTTTCAGGGGGAGCGCGCGAACTCGCTTCGCTCGGACAGGCGCGCGCTTTTTTCCCCCTGAAAGCTGCGATGCTCGGTGCGCAAAAGTCGCCCTGGCGGATGGGGCCCCGTCGGCCCACCGCCGGCGTCAGTCTGCATCAAAGGCGGTGGCGCTGGTCGGTGCGGATGAATTCCGGCAGGGGGGCCAGGTCGCGGCCCAGGGGCAGGACCTTGAAGCGCTCGCCCAGTTCGGAGGGCAGGGTGAGGCGGCGGACCTGTTGCGCGATCTGAAGGCGGTGCATGTCGTCGTCGTGCTGCGCCATGGCCTCGTCGGCCAGGTGCGCCAGGCCGGCGGCGAGCAGGTATTGGGCCTGGCTGGTGAAGCCGAGCACGTCCAGGTCGGCGGCCAGTGCCGCCTCGGCCACGGCCGTGAAGTCGACGAAGGCGGTGATGTCCTGCAGCCCGGGCCAGAGGAAAGGGTCCTCGTGGGCGCGGTGGCGGTAGTGGCAGAGCAGGGTGCCCATGTGGCGGTCGGGCAGGTAGTACTCGCGCCGGGGGTAGCCGTAATCGATGTAGAGTACCAGGCCCCGCGCCAGGCAGCGGGTGGTGTCGCGCAGCCAATCGGCCAGTTGCGGCAGGCACTCGCTGCGGTAACCGGGGGGCAGCCGCCGGCCGGTCTCGGCCTCGATGTGGCGGACGTGGCCGGCCAGGGGCTCATCGGCGGGACGGGTGGCCCACTGCGGGTGGTCGTCGTCGTCCAGCGCCACGCCGCGTTCCAGGATGTCGTCGCGCCCGCGCTCGAAGCAGCGAAAGGGCAGGGCGTCGAGGACTTCGTTGGCGAGGAGGGCGCCGGTAATGGGGTGTTCCGGGAGCTGTTCCAGCCACTCCACCCGGTCGAGCAGGTGGGGGGCGTGTTCACCCAGGGTGCGGTGCTGTTCCTGGCGCAGGGCGGCGCTGACCTCGAGGATGAGGTAGCGGGCGGGAAGCTGCCCCAGCCGCTCCAGCTCCAGCAGGATGTCGGCGGCCATCCGTCCGCTGCCGGCGCCCAGTTCCAGCACCTCGCCCTGGCCGGTGGCGAGCTCCAGGGCCTGCAGGGCGCGCTGTACGGTGTGGGCCAGGGTGCGGCTGAAAAGTGGCGAGATGAGCGGTGCGGTGGTGAAGTCGCCACCTTCGCCGAAGCGCGGCGCGCCGGCGCTGTAGTAACCCAGTCCGGGCTCGTACAGGGCCATGCCCATGTAGCGGTCGAACGGCAGCCAGCCGCCGGCGGATCGGATGGCGTCGCGGATCCGCGCCTGCAGGGCCTCGCTGTGGGCGCGGGCGCTGGCATCGGGCTCGGGCAGGTCGAGGGCCGGGTGGCGTTGCCGGGTCATGGGGTCAGCTCCAGGCGGGTCATGCCCTCGTGCTCGCCCTGAAAGTCGGCCCACAGGTCCCGGTAGCTTCGGTGCAGCTCCGGGTGGTGCTCGTCACCGGCGATGTCGGCCAGGGGTTTGAGCACAAAGGCGTAGCGAAGGATTTCATCACGCGGCAGGCGCAGCCCGGGCCGGTCGATCACCGCCTGGTCCCAGGTGAGCAGGTCCAGGTCCAGGGTGCGGGCGGCAAACTTGCCCTCGCCGCGGCGCCGGCCGTACTTGGCCTCCAGCTCGCGGAACCAGTCGGCGAGTGCCTCGGGCTCAAGGTCGGTGTCGAAGCCCACCGCCAGGTTGTAGAAGTCGTTGCCGTCGAAGCCCACCGCCGGGTTGCGGTAGACGGGGGAGACGACCAACTCGCCGAAGCGCTCGCGCAGGGCCCGCACCGCGGCCCGGACGTGGTAGTCGGGCTCGATATTACTGCCGATGCTGACGTAGACGCGGGTCATGGCCGGGTCCCCCGCTCGATGCAGACGCCGACGGTGCGGCACCGGGGCAGGATGCCGGGCTTGCTCAACCGCAGGCGCACCCAGGGCAGGTCGAACCGGGTGCGCAATTCGTCAGCGATATGCTCCGCCAGGGTTTCGAGGAGTTGGCATTCGCCCTCGGCGGCGAGGGTCTGCACGAACTGCGCGACCGCGGCGTAGTCGACGGCGGCTGCCAGGTCGTCACTCTCGGCGGCCGGCCGGATGTCGGTGCCCAGGTCCAGGTCGAGTAATAGGGTCTGGCGCACCTGTCGCTCCCAGGCGGTGACGCCTATGGTGGTCTCCAGGCGAATCTCGCGTAGAAAGACGGTGTCCATGACGGCTCCGGGTGGTGCAAAGCGGGCACTATAGCGAGTTGCGGTTAGTGCGCCAAATCGTGCGGACCACGTTTGCTAGCGTCCCGTTATTGTGCACCCCTTCGGGGTGCCGGCCTGCCGTGCCGGGGCGGGTGGATCGCTGGGGCTCCAAATGCGCACCCCTTCGGGGTGCCCTGCGCTACTCACAAAAAGTCGGCGGCGCGAACTCGCTTCGCTCGGACAGGCGCGCCTTTTTTCCGACTTTTTGCTGCGTTGCTCGGTGCGCATAAGTCGCCCCAGCGATCCACCCGCCCCGGCACGGCAGGCCGGCGGTGCCGTTGCACATTGCCAGCCGGTGCACCCTGCCACTTGACCCGGGGCGCGCGGCGCATTGGAATACAGCGTCATGATCATGACCATACTGCTTATCATCGCCGCCTACCTGTTCGGCTCGATCTCCTCGGCCGTGCTCGTCTGCAAGGCCTTCGGCTTGCCGGATCCGCGCCGGGAGGGGTCCGGGAACCCCGGGGCCACCAACGTGCTGCGCCTGGGCGGTAAGGTGCCGGCCGGGCTCACCCTCGCCTTCGACTGGGTGAAGGGGACACTGCCGGTGCTGGTGGCCCTGTGGTTGCTCGACGGTGACTGGGGGATCGGTTTCGTCGGCGTAGCGGCCTTTCTGGGTCACCTGTTCCCGGTCTTCTTCGGCTTCCACGGTGGCAAGGGGGTGGCCACCGGGCTGGGGGTGCTGTTGGGCTGGTCGCCGGTCTCGCTGCTACTGACCGGCGCCACCTGGCTGCTGGTGGCGGGGGTGTTCCGTTACTCCTCCATGGCCGCCCTGGTCGCCTTTGTGCTGGCGCCGATCTGGCTGGCCCTCGTCACCGGCAGCGTCGCGTTCACCACCTGCATGTTCGTCGTTACCGTCTTCAGTTGGTGGCGCCACCGGGGCAACCTCAAACGGTTGGCCGCCGGCGAGGAGCCGAAGATCGGGCAGCGCAAGGCCTGAACAGCGTAAGGCCTGAGCCCCGGCTCAGACCGGCTGCCCGGGCGGGGTCAGATCGGCCAGCGGCCAGCGGGCGGTGACACTGAAGTCCAGATCGTCGTGCTGGCCCTCGCTCAGGCGGCACCAGCCGGTGTAGGCCACCATGGCGCCGTTGTCGGTACACAGCGCCAACCGCGGGTAATGCAGGCTGGCCCCCGCCTGATCCGCCATGGCGCGCATCTGCTCACGCAACAGACCATTGGCCCCCACACCGCCGGAGATCACCAGCCGCTGGCTGCCGGTCGCCCGCAGCGCCCGCCGGCACTTGATAACCAGGGTATCCACCACCGCCGACTGGAAGGCCGCGGCGATGTCCGCCCGGTCCGCCTCCCGGCTCTGCTGCACGGTCTGCAGCACCCGGGTCTTGAGCCCACTGAAGCTGAAATCCAGCCCGGGGCGGTCGGTCATCGGCCGGGGGAAGCGGTAGCGCCCCGGGTCACCCGACTCCGCGAGTTTCTCCAGCTCCGGACCGCCAGGGTAGGGCAGGCCGAGCAGCTTGGCGGTCTTGTCGAAGGCCTCGCCCGCTGCGTCATCCAGGGTCTCGCCCAGCACGCGGTAGCGGCCCACGCCTGCCACCTGGACCAATAGCGTGTGGCCGCCGGAGACCAGCAGGGCCACGAAGGGGAAGGCCGGCGGGTTTGGCTCCAGCATGGGCGCGAGCAGGTGGGCCTCCATGTGGTGTACGCCCAGGGCTGGGACCCCCAGCCCCCAGGCCAGGCTGCGCGCCATGCCGGCGCCCACCATCAGCGCGCCCACCAGGCCGGGGCCGCGGGTGTAGGCCACCGCATCGATATCCCGCAGCCGGCACCCGGCCTCGGCCAGTACCCGCCGGGTCAGTGGCACCACCCGCCGGACATGATCGCGGGAGGCCAGCTCCGGCACCACGCCGCCGTATTCCGCGTGGGTGGCCACCTGACTGTGCAGGGCGTGCGCCATCAGGCCCTGGGCGCTGTCGTAGATGGCCAGGCCGGTCTCGTCGCAGGAGCTTTCCACACCAAGTACGCGCATGTGCTATCTTCTTCCGCTTAAGGATTTTGCATTCGCTGCAGGGGGCGGATAGAATACCGCGCCTTCACCCCGTGTACAGGGGTAATCCGACAATTCTCAACAGCATTTAAAGGGTGTGATCACGCATGCCGATAGTTAAGGTTCGCGAAAACGAGCCCTTCGAGGTGGCGCTGCGGCGTTTCAAGCGCTCCTGCGAAAAGGCGGGTGTCCTGTCCGAGATCCGTCGCCGGGAGCATTACGAGAAGCCGACCCAGGAGCGCAAGCGCAAGGCGGCTGCCGCGGTCAAGCGTCACATGAAGCGCCTGTCTCGCGAACAGGCCCGTCGGCGGCGTCTCTACTGACCTCGCGGTTGATCGGGTAGCAGCAGATGGCCGCGGCCAGCGAACTGAAAACCCGCCTGCAGCAGGCGGTCAAGGACGCCATGCGAGCCAGGGACAAGACCCGTCTTGGCGTACTCCGCATGGTGACCGCCGCGGTCAAGCAGCGCGAAGTGGACGAGCGCACCGAGCTGGACGATGTCCAGGTGCTCGAGGTGCTGACCCGCATGGTCAAGCAGCGGCGTGAGTCGATTGCGCAGTATCGCGACGCCGGGCGGGATGACCTGGCGGCGGTGGAAGAGGCCGAGCTGGACGTGCTCGCCGGGTTCATGTCCCAGCCCCTGAGCGAGGCCGAGCTGCAGGCGATGGTCGACCAGGTCATTGCCGACACCGGCGCCGGGGGCATGCAGGACATGGGTCGGGTCATGGGGCAGCTCAAGCCCCAGGTCCAGGGCCGGGCCGACATGGGTGCGGTCAGCAAGATGGTGAAGGCCCGACTGGCGAGCTGAGCCCTGTGCCGGTCGGTGTCGCCCGCGCCACACAGCCCGGGGTGATATGTCCGGCAGGATTCCCGACGAGTTTATCGACGAACTGCTCCACCGCACGGATATCACCGAGGTGGTGGGTGCCCGTGTGCGCCTGAAAAAGACCGGCGCCAACCTGCTCGGTCTCTGTCCCTTCCACAGCGAAAAGACCCCTTCCTTCACCGTGGCCCCGGCCAAGCAGTTCTACCACTGTTTCGGCTGTGGCGCGCACGGCACCGCCATCCGCTTTCTGATGGACTACGAGCGGATGGATTTCCGGGAGGCGGTGGAGTACCTGGCCCGCCAGGCAGGGATGGAGCTGCCGGCCGCCGCCGCCGCCGCGCCCGTCCCCGACCGCCACGCCCGGCTCTACCATGTGCTGGCGGAGGCCGCCATCTACTATCAGGAGGCGCTGCGCCGGCACCCGGCCAGCGCGAAGGCGGTGGACTACCTGAAGCGGCGTGGGCTGTCCGGCGATATCGCCGCCCGCTTCGCGCTGGGCTTTGCCCCGCCCGGCTGGGACAACCTGCTCAAGCGCCACCGCGACCGCCAGGCCGACCTGGTGGAGGCGGGGCTGCTCATCGAGCGTGACGGCGGCCGCGTCTATGACCGTTTCCGCGATCGGGTCATGTTCCCGATCCGAAACCGGCGGGGCACGGTGGTGGGTTTTGGTGGCCGGGTGCTGGGCGACGGGGAGCCCAAGTATCTCAACTCGCCGGAGACACCCGTCTTTCACAAGGGCCGCGAGCTCTACGGTTTGTACGAAGCGGTGCAGGCCCAACGCAACCCGCCACTGCTGCTGGTGGTGGAGGGGTACATGGACGTGGTGGCGCTGGCCCAGCACGGGGTCCAGGGGGCGGTAGCCACCCTGGGGACCGCGGTCACCCCCGATCAGGTCAGTCGCTTGTTCCGCGCCACCGATCGGGTGGTGTTCTGTTTCGACGGCGACCGCGCCGGCCGTCAGGCGGCGTGGCGAGCGGTGGAGAACAGCCTGCCGGCCATGCGCGAGGGGCGCTCGGTGGAGATCCTGCTGCTCCCCGAGGGCGAGGACCCGGACAGTCTGGTGCGTGCCGAGGGTGCGGAGGCCTTCCTCCGGCGGCTGGAGCGGGAGACCCGGCCTTTGGCCGAGTACAGCCTGGAGGAGCTGGCCGACGGGTTGCGGCTGGATGCGGTGGACGACCGGGCCCGGCTGGTGCAGAAGGCGGTGCCGTTGGTGCGACGACTGCCGGTCGGAATCTACCGGGACTTTTACGTCGAGAAGCTGGCCGAGCTGGCCCATACCGGCGTCGGGCGGATCGAGCAGGCGGTGGAGCAGGGCGGCGAAGGCGCACGGCCCACGGCGCCGGAGCGCCCGCCCGCCGCCCGCCGTCCGGCGGGCGGCGGGCGGGGTGCGGCGATGGTGCGCCGGACCCCGGTGCGCCAGGCCCTCACCCTGCTGCTGCAACGGCCCGCCCTGGTGGCCCATGCCGGCCCGCTGGACCAATTGCATGGGGACTTGCCGGGCCTGGATCTGTTGCGGCAGATCCTTGAAATCGCCCGGGATCACCCCGATGTAAACACTGCGGGGCTGTTGCAGCGCTTTCAGGGGCATCCGCAGGAGGCCGCCCTCTGGCGGCTGGCCACCTGGGAGCTGCCGGGGGGCGATCTCGAGGGGGAGTTCACCGACTGCCTCGAGCGCATTCGCCAGGCCTGCAGCAGTCGCCAGACCAGCGAACTTCGCGCCGAGCTCGATGAAGAGCGGGATTTTGATGCGGCCAAGGACAAGCTTCGTACGTTGATGCAACGGCGAAGACTGCAATACTTGCGGGAGAAAGCCAGCCGTGGCGCCCTCACTGATCGGGAGAGCGCGGAACTGCGGGCCCTGGACGAGGGTCCATCTCAGTAACGGAGTGGTCTTGCCATTGAGCCACGCCGCAACCTATACTGCCGGGTTCACCGAACGGCCCCCGGCAAGATTATCGTCGCCTCAGGTAACTGTACTCTATGACACAGGATCAGCAGTCTCAGATCAAGCAGCTCATCGCCAAGGGCAAGGAGCAGGGGTTCCTCACCTATGCCGAGGTGAACGACCACCTGCCCGATGACATCGTCGATCCCGAGCAGATCGAAGACATCATTGGCATGATCAACGACATGGGTATCAATGTCCATGAGGTCGCGCCGGATGCCGATGAGTTGCTGCTCAGTGATGCTGCGGTCAGTACCGACGAGGACGAGGCCGAAGAGGCGGCGGCGGCGCTGGCGGCGGTGGACGCCGAGTTTGGCCGCACCACCGACCCGGTGCGCATGTACATGCGCGAGATGGGTACGGTGGAGCTGCTGACCCGTGAGGGCGAGATCGAGCTGGCCAAGCGCATCGAAGAGGGGTTGGACCAGGTGCTGGCCGCGCTCTCCGCCTATCCCGGTGCGGCGGCCAAGCTGCTCGACCTGTACCGCAAGGTGCAGGACGGTGAGATGCGCCTGAACGAACTGATGGGCGGCTTCCGCAACCCCGACGAGGAACTCTCCGCCTACTCCGCCGACGCCGGCAAGGAGGAGGACGAGGACGGCGAGGAGGCCGTGGTCGACAACGGGCCCGACCCGGAGATGGCCGCTGAGCTGTTCCGGCGGCTGGCGGAGGCGGATCAGCGCATGCAGGAGGTCCTGCGGCGACAGGGCTCCGACAGCCCCGAGTGCGCGGAACTGCGTGAGCAGCTGGCGGAGATCTTCCTGACCTTCAAGTTCCCGCCGAAGATCATCGACCAGCTGGTGGATGGGCTGCGCCGGGATGTCAACGTGCTGCGCCGCAACGAGCGCCACATCCTCAAGGCCTGCACCAAGGCGGGCATGCCGCGCAAGACCTTCGTGCGCAGCTTCATCTCCCGCGAGACCGATCCGGGCTGGCTGGACGAGATGCTGGCCAGCAAAGAGCCGTGGGCCCAACGCCTGGCCGAGCACGAGGACGATATCCGCCGTGCCCAGCAGGTGCTGATCGACGCCGAGCGTAAGGTGGGTATGACCATCGGCGAGATCAAGGACATCAACCGGCGCATGTCCATCGGCGAGGCCAAGGCCCGCCGGGCGAAGAAGGAGATGGTGGAGGCCAACCTGCGGCTGGTCATCTCCATCGCTAAGAAGTACACCAACCGCGGCCTGCAGTTCCTGGACCTCATCCAGGAGGGCAACATCGGCCTGATGAAGGCGGTGGACAAGTTCGAATACCGCCGGGGTTACAAGTTCTCCACCTACGCCACCTGGTGGATCCGGCAGGCCATCACCCGCTCCATCGCCGACCAGGCCCGCACCATCCGCATCCCGGTGCACATGATCGAGACCATCAACAAGCTCAACCGGGTCTCTCGGCAGATGCTCCAGGAGATGGGCCGGGAGCCGAGCCCGGACGAGCTGGCTGAGCGCATGGAGATGCCCGAGGACAAGGTGCGCAAGGTGCTCAAGATCGCCAAGGAGCCGATCTCCATGGAGACGCCCATTGGCGACGACGAGGACTCCCACCTGGGGGATTTCATCGAGGACATCAACGCCATGTCCCCGGTGGATTCCGCCACCCGGGAGGGGCTGCGCGAATCGGTCAAGGGCGTGCTCTCCGGCCTGACCCCCCGGGAGGCCAAGGTGCTGCGCATGCGCTTTGGCATCGACATGAACACCGACCACACCCTGGAAGAGGTCGGCAAGCAGTTTGACGTCACCCGCGAGCGCATCCGCCAGATCGAGGCCAAGGCCCTGCGCAAGCTACGCCACCCGACCCGCTCCGAGGGTCTGCGCAGTTTCCTCGACGAGTAAACGCCCGATGAACCGCTGGCCGGGCCGGTGACCCCGGCCCGGTCCTCGGTATATACTGCTTGCCCGTCGGGCCTGTAGCTCAGTTGGTCAGAGCAGGCGACTCATAATCGCTTGGTCGCAGGTTCAAGTCCTGCCGGGCCCACCATATCCCCCTCCCGAACCTCGCCCCGCGGATCGGTGTGCCCGGCTGCGGGCGATTGCCCCGTACCTGCCCGGATCGCTGCGTTCGTTCACGCGCCATGCCACCCTTTGTGGAGCGGCTTGGCGGGCCGATCTGGACGGACGGGATAACGGGTTACGGGAGACGACACCATGCAACTGAAAGGCATTCACCATCTTACCGCCGTCACGGCGGACGCCCCGGGCAACCTGGCCTTCTACACCGGCACCCTGGGCATGCGGCTGGTCAAGAAGACGGTCAACCAGGACCAGACCGAGGCGTATCATCTGTTCTACGCCGACGGCGAGGGCTCGCCGGGTACCGACATCACCTTCTTCGATTTCCCCGCGCCCCCGGAGCGGCGGGGGAGCCAGAGCATCTGCCGCACTGCGCTGCGGGTGGCCGGCGAGGAGGCTCTGGCGTGGTGGCAGGCCCGCCTGGAGGCCGCCGGCGTCCCCTGCGGTGGGATCGCCACCCGCGACGGCCGCCGGGTTATCGACTTCGAGGACTCGGAAGGGCAGCGCCTGAGCCTGGTGGACGACGGTGGTGAGGGCGAGCCCGCCCGGCCCTGGTCCGCCAGCCCGGTACCCCTGGACTACCAGATCCGGGGCCTGGGCCCCATCACCCTCAGCGTCCGCGAGCCCGAGGCGCTGGACGCCCTGCTGACCGGTGCCCTGGGGATGCGGGAGGCGCGCCGCTACCGGGATGACGGGGTGGCGGTGCGGGTGTACGCCATGGGCCCCGGGGGCGCCGGCGCGGAGTTGCATGTCGCCGAGGAACCGGGCCGGGCCCCTGCCGGCCCGGGGGCCGGCGGGGTGCACCACGTGGCCTTCCGGGTGGCGGACGAGGAGTACGAGGCCTGGGCCCGCCACCTGGCCGAGATCCGCCTGCCCAACAGCGGCCCGGTGGACCGCTTCTACTTTCGCAGCCTCTATTTCCGGGAGCCCAACGGGATCCTCATGGAACTGGCCAGCGACGGGCCCGGGTTCGCGACGGATGAACCGCTGGAGCACCTGGGCGAATCCCTGGCGCTGCCGCCCTTCCTGGAGCCCCGGCGGGAGGCCATTGAACGCCGGCTGAAGCCCCTGTAAGCGCCCGGCCCGGTAGGCGGCAAGCCACCG
Organism: Alkalilimnicola ehrlichii MLHE-1; assembly: GCF_000014785.1. Taxonomy (NCBI): domain Bacteria; kingdom Pseudomonadati; phylum Pseudomonadota; class Gammaproteobacteria; order Chromatiales; family Ectothiorhodospiraceae; genus Alkalilimnicola; species Alkalilimnicola ehrlichii. Next base: position 2,857,935 of record NC_008340.1, on the reverse strand, counting down.
GGCCGGCGTCGGCCTCAGCCGGGCCGGTGCATGCGAAAGCGCTGGGCCAGCCCGTGCCCCTTGCCCGGTTCGTAAAAGTAGTATTGCGTGGTCATGCCGTCATCTTCGCAGGAGCGCCCCGCGGCGCGTCAATAGCGAGCATACACGGCAAGCTGAAAACAACGCACGGCTGGATAGACCGACATGAGTGAACCCTTGCCACCACCCGCCCCGATGCGCCGCTGGCGCCTCCGCCTGTTACCGGCGGCGTGTGCCCTGGTCGCCCTGTTGATGGCAGCCAACGCCAGCGGCGACGTCCAGCCCTGGGTACCGGAGGAGAAGCGCAGCGCCCAGACCGAGGGGGCCATGGCGGTGACCGCCAACCCCCACGCCACCCGGGCGGCCCATGAACTGCTCGCCGCCGGGGGCAGCGCGGTGGATGCCGCCATCGCCGCGCAGTTGGTGCTTACCCTGGTGGAGCCCCAGTCCAGCGGCATCGGTGGCGGCGCCTTCCTGCTCCATCACGACGCCGGGACCGGTGAGACCCTGGCCTACGACGGTCGCGAGACCGCGCCGGCGGCCGCTGACGCCGGGCTCTTCCTGCAGGATGGCGAGCCCATGGACTTCCGGGAGGCGGTCAGCGGCGGCCTCGCCGTGGGTGTCCCCGGCGTGGTGCGGCTGTTCGAGCAGGCCCATGCGCGGCACGGCGCCCGGCCCTGGGCGGAGCTGTTCCAACCGGCCATCGAGCTGGCCCGGGAAGGGTTCGAGGTCAGTCCCCGTCTGAACGACATCCTTCAGCGGGAGTGGGCCATCCTCGACAATGAGGCCGCCCGGGCCTATTTCCACACCGACGAGGGCGAGCCCCTGCCGGTGGGCCAACGCCTGCGCAACCCGGCACTGGCCGACACCCTGAGCCGGATCGCCGAGGCGGGGGCGGAGGCCTTTTACACCGGCCCCATCGCCGAGGCTATCGTCGACGCCGTGCAGGGGGCGGCCCACAACCCGGGCCGGTTGACCCTGGAGGATATGGCCGGCTACCGGGCGGAGGTGCGGGAGCCGGTCTGTGCGCCCTACGCCGGGCACCGGGTCTGCAGCGCCCCACCCCCCGCCGGCGGCTTCGTCGTGCTGCAGATCCTGGGGCTGCTGGAACGGGCCGAGGCCGTCCACCCGCCGGAGGATGAGGCCGATCGGGCGCACCTGCTGGCGGAGGCCTCGCGCCTGGCCTACGCGGACCGGGCCCGTTTCGCCGCCGATCCGGACCACGAGCCGGTGCCGGTGGCCGACCTGCTGGACGCCGACTACCTGGACGAACGGGCTGCCCTGATCGACCCGGTCCGGAGCATGGGCGAGGCGGAGGCCGGGTTAGCCCTGGAGCCGGAGCAGGCCGCCATGCCCCGGAGACCGGCGCGCCCCTCCACCTCCCACCTCTCCATCGTGGATGCCCAAGGCAATGCCGTGTCCATGACCTCGTCGGTGGAGATGCCCTTCGGCTCCGGGCTGTTCGTGCGCGGCTTTATCCTCAACAATCAGTTGACCGACTTCGCCTTCGAACCGGAGGACGGGAATGGCGACCCGGTGGCCAACCGGGTGGCCCCCGGCAAGCGCCCCATGAGCGCCATGTCGCCCACCCTGGCCTTCGAGGACGATGCCCTGCGCCTGGCCGTGGGCTCGCCGGGCGGCCCCTGGATCATCGGCTACACCGCCCGCCACCTGGCGCTGGTGCTGGGGGAGGGGGCGCCCCTGGCCGAGGCGGTGGCGGCACCCAACTGGAACAACCGCAACGGCCCCACCAAGCTGGAGGCGGTGGAGGGCAGCGAGGCGCTGGCCGGGGCTCTGCGCGAGCGCGGCCACGAGGTGTCGGTGCGGGGGATGACCAGCGGGGTGCACGCCATCTTCGTGGACGGTGACGGGGTGCGCCACGGGGCCGCCGACCCGAGGCGGGAGGGCACCGCCCTGGGCGTGGCGCCCTGATCGGAGGCCGTGCGACCCGCCGGGGCCCCGCGCCGTGGCCGTGGTTCAGGCCGTCGGCGCAATCCCGAAGCGGGCCGCCGGTACCTGGCCGCCGGCGCTGATCCGCACCGCGCAGAACTTGAACTCCGGGATCTTGCCCCAGGGGTCCAGGGCCGCGTTGGTGAGCAGGTTGGCGGCGGCCTCCACGTAGGCGAAGGGCAGAAAGACCTCGCCCCGCTGCAGGCCGTCGTCCGCCCGGGCGTAGGCGGTCAACCGCCCGCGCCGGGAGTGCAGGGTCACCGCCTCGCCGGGGCTCGCCCCCAGTGCCGCCAGGTCCTCCGGGTGGAGGCAGACGGTGGGCGCCGGCTCCAGCGCATCCAGTACCCGGGAGCGCCGGGTCATCGCACCGGTGTGCCAGTGTTCGAGCTGGCGGCCGGTGATCAGCACCCAGGGGTAGGCCTGGTCGGGCAGTTCGTCCGCCCTGCTGAAGGGGGCGGGGACGAAGCGGCCCCGGCCACGGGGGAAGCGGTCGCGGAAGAGCACCGGCTGGCCCGGGTCCGCCTCCGTATCACAGGGGTAGGTGACCGAGTCCTCCCGTTGCAGTCGTGTCCAGGTGATGCCGCGGATGGCGGGCATGGCCCGGCGCATCTCCTCGAACACTGCGGCCACGCCGTCGTACTGCCAGTCCAGGCCCATGCGCCGGGCGATGGCCTGGATCAGCCACCAGTCCTGGCGGGCGTCGCCGGGCGGGTCGAGGGCCTGGCGGCCGATCTGCACCCGACGGTCGGTGTTGGTGAAGCTGCCGCTCTTCTCCGGGAAGGCGGAGGCGGGCAGCACCACGTCGGCGAAGGCGGCGGTCTCGGTGAGGAAGATGTCCTGCACCACCAGGTGGTCCAGCCGGGCCAGGGCCTCCCGGGCGTGGTTCAGGTCGGGGTCGGACATGGCCGGGTTCTCGCCCAGGATGTACATGCCGCGAACGCCCCCGGCGTGGATGGCGTCCACCACCTCCACCACGGTGAGCCCGGGCTCCGGGTCGAGGGCCGCCACGCCCCAGAAACGCTCGAACCAGCGCCGGGTGTCGGGGTCGCCCACCGGGGCGTAGTTGGGGTAGAACATGGGGATCAGCCCCGCATCGGAGGCCCCCTGGACGTTGTTCTGACCCCGCAGGGGGTGCAGCCCGGTGCCCTCCCGGCCCAGGTTGCCGGTCATCAGCGCCAGGGCGATCAGGCAGCGGGCGTTGTCGGTGCCGTGCACGTGCTGGGAGACGCCCATGCCCCAGAAGATCATCGAGCGGGAGCGGGCGTACTGGCGGGCCACCTCGCGGATGGTCCTGGCCGGGATGCCGCAGACCGGGGCCATGGCCTCCGGGCTGTAGTCGGCCATCACCCTATCGCGCAGGGCCTCGAAGCCCTCGGTGCGCTCGGCGATGAAGCCCTCGTCGGTGAGCCCCTCCTCGATGATGGTGTGCATCATGGCGTTGAGCAGGGCCACGTCGGTGTCCGGGCGGAACTGCAGGAACCGGTCGGCCTCGCGCGCCAGCTCGGTGCGGCGCGGGTCCATCACCACCAGGTGCTTGCCCGCCCGGGCTGCGTTCTTCATGAAGGTGGCCGCCACCGGATGGTTGACCGTGGGGTTGGCGCCGATGACCAGGATCAGCTCGCAGTGGGCCACGTCGCTCACCGGGTTGGAGACGGCCCCCGAGCCCAACCCCTCCATCAGGGCGGCCACCGAGGAGGCGTGGCAGAGCCGGGTGCAGTGGTCCACGTTGTTGCTGCCGAAACCGGTGCGGACCAGCTTCTGGAAGAGATAGGCCTCCTCGTTGGAGCCCTTGGCCGAGCCGAAACCGGCCAGCGCCCGGGGGCCGTGGCGGTCGCGGATGCGAAGCAGCCCGTCGGCGGCCCGGTCCAGGGCTTCCTCCCAGTCCGCCTCCCGGAAGTAGCGCAGCGGGGCACCGGGGTCGAAATCCACCGGGAGGGTCTTGGGGGCGTCCTTGCGGCGGATCAGCGGTCGGGTCAGGCGGCCCGGGTGGCGGACGTAGTCCTGGCCGAAGCGGCCCTTGACGCAGAGCCGGCCCCGGTTGGCGGGGCCATCCGGTCGGCCCTGCACGCGTAGGATGCGCTCCCCTTTCAATTCGTAGGTGAGCAGGCAGCCGACACCGCACCAGGGGCAGACGGAGTCCACCCGGCGGTCGGGGGCTTCCGGGGGGCGGTCGCCCGCCGGCAGCAGGGCGCCGGTGGGGCAGGCCTGGACGCACTCGCCACAGGCCACGCAGGAGGAGCGCCCCATGGGGTCGGCCAGGTCGAAGACCACGGCGGTGCGGTCCCCGCGATGGGCCATGCCGATGACGTCGTTGGCCTGCTCCTCGCGGCAGGCGCGCAGGCAGCGGGTGCACTGGATGCAGGCGTCCAGGCGCACGCTCATGGCCGGGTGGCTGGCGTCCGGCGCGGGCTGCGATCGCGCCGGGAAACGGGGGGCGTCCACCCCCAGCCGGTCACACCATTGCTGCAGTTCGTTGTCGGGGGTTCGGGCCGCCGCCGGCATGTCCGACTGCAACAGCTCCAGCACCATCCGCCGGGCCCGGGCGGCGCGCCCGCTGGTGCTGTGGACCACCATGCCGGGGCTGGGCTGGCGGACGCAGGCGGGGGCCAGCACCCGTTCCCCCTCGATCTCCACCATGCAGGCGCGGCAGTTGCCCGCCGGGCGGTAACCGGGCTGGTGGCAGAGGGTGGGGAGGGCCTGACCCTGACGCCGGGCCACCTGCAGCAGGGTCTCGCCGGGGCCTGCGGTGACCGTCTCGCCATCCAGGGTGAAGGTGATGGCCCGGGTGGTGTCGGACGCCGGTCGGGTCATCAGCGCACCTCCTCCGGGAAATACTTGAGCACGCAGCGCAGCGGGTTGGGCGCCGCCTGGCCCAAGCCGCAGATGGAGGCGTCGGCCATGCAGTCGGCCAGCTCCTCCAGCAGGGGCGCGTCCCAGACCGGCCGCGCCATTAGGGCGGCGGCCTTGGCGGTGCCCACCCGGCAGGGGGTGCACTGGCCGCAGGACTCGTGCTGGAAGAAGCGCATGGCGTTGAGGGCGGCCTCGCGCACGCTGTCCTGTTGGGAGAGTACGATGACCGCCGCCGAGCCGATGAAGCAGTGCGGGTCGTAGGCCTGCAGGGTGTCGAAGTCCAGCGGGGTGTCAGCAGCGGCCGCCGGCAGGATGCCGCCGGAGGCCCCGCCGGGGAAGAAGGCCTTGAGTTCGTGCCCGGGGGCCATGCCGCCGCAGTACTCGTCGATGAGCTCGCGCAGGGTGATGCCGGCCGGCGCCAGGTGGACCCCGGGGTGGCGCACCCGGCCGCTCACCGAGTAGCTGCGCAGCCCCTGGCGCCCGTGCCGGCCCTGGTCGGCGAACCAGTCCGCGCCGTGCGCCAGGATGTCGCGCACCCAGTGCAGGGTCTCCAGGTTGTGGGCCAGGGTGGGGTGGCCGAAGAGCCCCACCTGGGCCACCAGGGGCGGCCGGAGCCGGGGCAGGCCGCGCTTGCCCTCGATGGACTCGATCAGGGCCGACTCCTCGCCGCAGATGTAGGCCCCGGCCCCGCGCCGCAGGTGCATGGCGGGCAGGGGACCGGGCGGATCGGCCTGCAGCTCGGCCAGACACTGGCGCAGCAGGGCCCTGGCGGCGGCGTATTCGTCCCGCAGGTAGAGCCAGATCGCATCGGCCTCGATGGCCCAGGCGGCGATCAGGGCCCCCTCCAGGAAGCGGTGGGGGTCCGATTCCAGGTAGTGGCGGTCCTTGAAGGTGCCGGGTTCCCCCTCGTCGATGTTCACCACCACGTGGCGGGGGGCGGGCTGGTCGCGTAGGGTGCGCCACTTGCGCCCGGCGGGGAAACCGGCCCCGCCCATGCCCCGGAGGCCGGCCCGCTCCAGGGTGTCGATCACAGACGCGGGCTCACGGCGACCGGACAGGCAATCGGCCAAGACCCGGTAGCCGCCGGCGGCGCGATAGGCGCTGTACCTGACGGTGCCTGCCGGCAGCTCGGGCCGCAGCGCCCGTTGCGCGATCCGGGCCTGAACCGTCGCCAGCGATGCCTGCCCCACCGGGTTGCACCCGACCACCGCCACCGGGGCCTGGTCGCAACGGCCCACGCAGGGCACCCGTTGGACCCGCACCCCGTCCCCGAGTCCGGCCTCCAACGCCTGCACCAGGTCATCGGCGCCGGAGAGCGCGCAGCCGATGGCGTCACAGACGCGGACGGTGATTGGCGGTGGTGGCGCCGCATTGTCGTGGACCACGTCAAAGTGGTGGTAGAAGGTGGCCACCTCATAAACCTCGGCCGGGGCGAGGTTTAGTTCGTGGGCCAATGCCACCAGGTGCTCGGCCTTGAGGTGGCCGTAGTGGTCCTGCAGGCAGTGCAGGTGTTCGATGAGCAGGTCCCGGGTAGGGGGCAGGCCGCCGGATACCGCCCGCACCGCCCGGATGTCCGCGGGGCGGGGGCGGCGGCCCCGCGGCTGTGACCGGCGAGGTGAGGGGGCGGGCGGTGATTGGGGCGGTTGTGGCATGACCGGCGATCCTCCGCTCGCGGGGTGGTGGCGGGCCGCTGGCCGTTACCCCGCTGGATGGCTTGTCTCGCCATGATCATGGCACATCAGGGTGCGTCGCAGGGGGCGGTCACTGCATCACAGCGGCATTCCCCCACCACACCGAACAATCGGAGCCGACATCCGCTACCATAAACACCTTAGGGACACCCATGGTCGAGGTCCGGATATGGAGCAGGGGCTGGATGAGAGCCTGTTGAGGGCGGCGGTGGAGCAGTCCTACAACGCCGTCGTGGTCACCGACCCCGGGCTGGAGGGTGCCGGGCAGCGGATCCGTTATGTCAACGCCGCCTTCGAGCGCATGACCGGCTACACGCGGGAGGAGCTGATCGGACACACGCCCAAGATCCTGCAGGGTGCGGCGACCGATCCGGCGGTGCTCCGGACCCTGCGCCAGCGGCTGGCGGCGGGGCAGGGGTTCGAGGGCAGTGCCATCAATTACCGCAAGGACGGCCGGCCTTACCACGTGGAGTGGTTGATCTCGCCGGTGCGCGACGATAGCGGCCGGATCACCGCCTGGTTGTCGATCCAGCGGGATGTCACCCACGAGCGCGAGTTGGAGCAGGAGGCGCGACTGTTGAGCACCGCGGTGGAGTCCTCCGCTGCCAGCATCCTCATCACCGACACCGAGGGGTGCATCGTCTACGTCAATCGCGGCTTCGAGCAAATCACCGGGTACCGCCGCGATGAGGTGCTCGGCGAGACCCCGGCTGTGCTCAACTCCGGTGAGCAGAGTGCCCGCTTTTACCGGGACCTTTGGACCACCTTGGAGCGCGGCGAGACCTTCCGCGGCACCTTCCTGAACCGCAACCGTTCCGGAGCGCTGTTCTACCTGGAGCAGAGTATCACCCCCGTGCGGGCGGACCAGGGCCAGGTGGTGCGTTACGTGGCCACCGGCAAGGACATCACGGAGCGGGTGCGGATGGAGGAGGAACTGAAGCGTGCCGCCACCACCGACGCCCTCACTGGGCTGGCCAACCGCCTCAGCTTCGAGCAACTCCTGGAGCGGGACTATGAGCGCTGCCGGCGCTATGGTGGTGCGCTGTCCCTGCTGATGTTTGACCTGGACCACTTTAAGGCCGTCAATGACGCGCATGGCCACGAGGCGGGTGATGCCGTGCTCCAGGCTCTGGCCGGGCTGGTGCTGGCCAACGTGCGCACCGCCGACACCGTCGCCCGCTGGGGCGGGGAGGAGTTCATGGTGCTGTTGCCGGAAACGCCGCTGGCGGCGGCCGGTGAGCTGGCGGAGAAGCTGCGCGAGCGGGTGGCCGCCCACCGCTTTCCCCACGGCGCACCGGTGACGGCCAGTTTCGGGGTCTGCGCCCTGCGCGATGACGACACCTGCAGGACCCTCGTGCGGCGGGCCGACGAGGCCCTGTACCGGGCCAAGCACCTGGGACGTGACCGGGTGGAATGCCTGAGCCGCTGAACCCGCCGCCGTTCACCCCGCCGGCGTGGCTGGCCAACCCCCATGCCCAGACCCTGTGGCCGGCGCTGGTCCGCCGGCCGCCCCGGGTCCGGCAGGCGGCGGAGCGTCTGGCCCTGCCGGATGGGGATGTGCTGAACCTCGTCTGGGGGCCTGATCCGGCCGGTGGCCCGCTGGTGCTCATCTTGCACGGCCTGGCCGGCTCCGCCCGCTCCACCTACGTGCTCGCGCTTAAGGCCGCCCTGGCGCAGGCGGGGATGGGGTCGGTGGTGATGGAGGCGCGTGGCGCCGGTGGTCGGCCCAACCGTCTGCCCCGGTTCTTCCATGCCGGTGAGACCGGCGATCTGCAACAGGCCGTGGATTACATCCGCCGTCGCCACCCCGACCGGCCGCTGGCGCTGGTGGGCTTCTCCATGGGGGGGATTGTGGCCTTGAACTGGCTCGGCCGGACGGGGGCAGAGGCCGGGGTGGCGACGGCGGTGGTGGTCTCGGCCCCGCTGAGGCTCGCCGAATGCGCGCGCCGGCTGGATCAGGGGTTCGCCCGCCTCTACCAGTGGGCCATGGTCCGCGACCTCAAGGCCATGCTGCGCCGCAAGCGGGCCGCTGGCTGCGCCCCGCCACAGATCGAGGCGGCGCTGCGGGTCCGCAGCCTGTGGGCCTTCGACGACCGGCTCACCGCCCCGCTCCATGGCTTTGCCGGCGCCGCCGATTACTACCGCCGCTGTGCCCCGGAACAGCGCCTGGATGGCATCCGGGTGCCCACGCTGATGATCAACGCCGCCGACGACCCCTTCTGCCCGGCCGCCACCCTGCCGCCGCCCGGCGCCCTGTCACCCTGGGTGCGATTGGCCCTGAGCCCGGGTGGCGGCCATCTGGGTTTCGTTCACGGCCGGCCCTGGCGGCCCCGCTACTGGCTGGAGCCTACGCTGGTCGAGCGGCTGCGGGCGGGCTTCAGCCGTCCTCGCGCAGGGGCAGGTTGATCAGCAAGTTCTGCGGCTTGAGGCGCAGAAAACCCTGGCGGCTCATCGCCAGCCCCAGGTGCACCGGGTAGCCGACCGCGTCGGGTCGTAGCCGTGCCTGGTCGTCCAACTCCAGGGTGAACAGGGCCAGAATCTGGCGCTGTTCCTCGGGGCGCGGTTCGTGCCCCTGGTAGAGGCGGTTGAGCAGATCGGTACTGGCGGCGTCCAGGCCCACATGCCAGCGCCAGCGATGGTCGTCGATGGCCTTCACCGGTGCCAGCCGGCCTTCCAGCCCGGTGAAGTGGTACAGCCAATCCCGTAGCAGCCCGGCCAGTGCCAGCAGACCGGGGCTGTCGTAGCTGATATCCAAGGCCAGGTCGTGGGCCTCGCTCGCTTCCAGGTAGTGCGCTGCCGTCTCCATGTTCAGCACGTCCAGGGTTGGCCGGCCATCCGCAGCCAGGCCCTGCGCCTCGCGCAGCAGCGACTGGAGGATGTCGGGGCCGCCGGGGGTGCCCCGTTGAGTCTCCAGGTAGGCGTGGTCGGCCAACACCACACCGCCTTCCAGGGCCACCTTCTGCTCGCGGAAGAAGAGCTCGCCGGCGCGGGCGCGGAAGGCATCGGGCTGCGGGCCCAGCAGGTGGCGGACGATGAGTTGGGCCAGCCAGTCCATCAACACCGGGGGCACCGGGCCGTCGGTCTGGCCACGGGCGATGCGCAGGTAGGCCACCTCCAGGGTACCGGCCTCTTCGAGCAGGTCGCGGAACCCGCGGTAGACCTGGTAATTGGCCTCGGCGTCGGGGTCGCCCAGGGTCTGGAGCACCGTTGCGTTGAGCGGCAGCAGGGGGTCATCCAGCAGCCGGCGGTGGAGACGTTGTTCCGCCGCGGCGGCCTCTTCCGGCGGGGCAAGCTCAGGGCGGCGCAGCAGGTGGCGGTAGAGATCGGCCGTGGGGCGCAGGCCGCCGGCGGTGGCCTGCAGGGTCGTATAGCCGCAATGGGGCCAGAGGTCGCGTGGCGCAGTGGTCATGGCAGCCCTTGATCCGTTGCGGGGGCCGGTCAGCCCGCCCCCAGGGAGAAGAACGGTCGGATGGAGAAGTAGAGGATGGTGCCGACGATGCCCAGGTAGAGGATCACCTTGAGCGGGTTGCGCAGGAACAGGCTGGTCACCGTCTCGGCGGTGCCGTCCCGCCTTTGTTGTTCGTAGGCCTCGCGCGCGCGGCGCTGGCGTTCGCGCTGGTAGTCGTCCAGCAGGCGGCGGGCCTCGGTGTATTGGGTCTCGTCGCGCAGCCAGATACCGCCGGCGCTCAGGCCCCAGCGGTTGGGCGGCGTCTCGTAGAAATCGATCCCTTCCCGGGTCAGCAGGTCGCGCACCTCGTCCGCCTCGTCGGTGGGGACGTTGCGAAGGTTCATCAGTCGTTTGGCCATGGGGCCATTCTAAACCAAGTCGTGGTGTTGGCGCGGGCGCCGGGGCGGGGGGTCGTCCCCCGGGGCTCCAAATGCGCACCCCCTTCGGGGGTTCCCTGCGCTACTCGGGAAAAATCGGCGCGCGTGAACTCGCTTCGCTCGAACAGGCACGCGCTTTTCCCGATTTTTCCCTGCGTTGCTCGGTGCGCATAAGTCGCCCCAGCGGACGATCCCCGCCCCGGCGCCCGCACCAACGCCACCACCACCGTCCAGCCGTTCGTGTCGCCGTTCAGCCTGCGTTCAGCCACGTCCGGGCATCCTGTCCCCGTCTGGCCGAACAAGAACAGGAGAGGTGTGCCATGAACAAGCCGATGATCACTGCCCTGGCAACCGCCGGCCTGCTGGTGGCGGGGCTGGCCCAGGCCGCAGGTGACCAGTATGCCTACGGTGAAGTGCTCAGCGTCACGCCGCAGTACCGCACGGTGGAGGTCTCCAACCCGCGCCAGGAGTGCTGGGACCAGCCGGTGCAGCGGACCACCCAGGGGCAGCGCAACACCGCCGCGGTGATCGCCGGCGGCGTGGCCGGCGGCCTGGTGGGCAGCCGCTTTGGCGGCGGCCGCGGGCGCGATGCCGCCATCGCCGCGGGCACGCTGGCCGGTGCCGGCATCGCGGACGGTTTGAGCGGGAGCGAGTCGCGGACCTACACAGTCAACGAGCGCCAGTGCCGGACCGTCTACGACCGCCGGACCGAGGAGCGCCACGACGGCTACCGGGTGCGCTACCGCTACGATGGCCGCGAGTACACCACGCGCACCAACAGTCACCCCGGCGACCGTATCCGCCTGCGCGTCTCGGTCACCCCGGACCACTACTGACGGCGGCCGCGGGTGGCGGCACCGGGCACGCGCACTGGTGTACATTAACGGCATGAACCGTAGAACCTGCCTGCGCCTGCTTTGCGCCACGCCGTTGCTGCTGCTCGCGACCCCGGCGCCGGCCGGCTTGAGTGAACGCGAGGCCGTGGCCCGGGTGCGCGAGCACACCGACGGCCGGGTCCTGGGGGTCGAGCGCCGCGGCAATCATTACCGGGTCCGGGTGCTGGTCGCCCCGGGCCAAGTGCGTGTCTTCCGGGTCGATGCCCGCACCGGCGAGGTCCGTTGATGCGGCTGCTGGTGGTCGAGGACGAACCCGCCCTGCGCCGGCAACTGGCCGACGCGCTCGGCCGCGCGGGCTACGTGGTGGACCAGGCGGCAGACGGTCGCGAGGGGCTGCACATGGCCCGCGACTACCCGCTGGATCTGGCGATCATCGATCTGGGCCTGCCGCGGTTCTCCGGCCTGGAACTCATCCGCGCGCTGCGCGCGGACGGACGCACCCTGCCGGTGCTCGTCCTCACCGCCCGGGGGCACTGGCAGGATCGGGTGACCGGCCTGGAGGCCGGGGCCGACGACTACCTGGTCAAACCCTTCGAGATGCCGGAGCTGCTGGCCCGGGTCCAGGCGCTGCTGCGCCGTGCGGGGGGCTGGGCCGACCCGGTGCTGCGGTGCCCGCCGCTGGCGCTGGACACCCGCAGCCAGACCGCCTGGCGCGACGGTGCCCGGATCGAGCTGACCGGCAGCGAGTTCCGGTTGCTGCACTACATGATGCTGCACCAGGGCGCGGTGCTGTCCAAGACCCGGCTGGAGGAACACCTCTACCCCGACGCGGCCGAGCACGACAGCAACGTGATGGAGGTCTTCATCCGCCGCCTGCGCCGCAAGCTGGACCCCGACGGCACCCTCCAACCCATCGAGACCCTGCGCGGCCGGGGTTACCGGTTAAGGCTGGCGAGGGCGGGGTGATGCGTCTGCGGCGCCTCCCGCTGCTGCACCGGGTGCTCTGGGTGGCCGGCGCCTCCCTGCTTCTGCTGTTGGGCACCACCGGACTGGTGGTCGACCACGCCTTCCGCGAGGGTGCCGAGGAGGCCCGCAGCCAGCGCCTCCAGGGGCAGATCTTCGGGCTGCTGGCCGCCGCTGAGCTGCGCGATCAGGCCCTGGTCCTGGCCGGGGAACTGCCCGATGCGCGGCTGCGCAGCGCCGGCTCCGGGCTCTATGCCCAGGTGATCGACGACGGTGGCACCATCCGCTGGCGCTCGCCCTCACTGTTGGACCGGACCCTGCCCGCGCCGCCCCGGCTGGCGCCCGGCGAGACCCAGGAGGGTGGCGTGGCCCCCGCCGACGGGGCGCCGCTGCACGGCCTGGCCTACGGGATCGCCTGGGAGGAGGCGGATGGCGAACGCGGTCGCTTCACCCTGCAGGTGTTGGAGGAGCAGGCCGTTTTCGCCGGTGAACTGGCCCGCTTCCGCCAGGCGCTCTGGGGCTGGCTGGCGGTGGCCGCCGGGGGATTGCTGCTCACCCAGTTGCTGTTGCTGCGCTGGACACTGCAGCCGTTGCGCCGTATCGGCCGTGAGCTGCAGGCGGTGGAGGCCGGCCGCGTCCGCCGGCTGGGTGAGGACCACCCGCCGGAGCTCAGCGCCCTGACCCGCCGACTCAACCAGCTCCTGGCCGCCCAGCAACAACGGATGGAGCGCCACCAGCAGGCCCTGGGGGACCTGGCCCACAGTCTCAAGACCCCGCTGGCGGTGCTGCGCAGCCAGTTGCCCGCCGACGGGGCCGATACGGCCACCGCCCAGCTCCGGCGGATGGACCAGGCCATCGACTACCACCTGCGCCGGGCCGGCCACGGACCGGCCCCGCTGGGTGACCGGTTGCCGGTGCGGCCGGTGCTGGAACGGCTGCTGGCGGCGCTGCGGAAGCTGGACCCTGGCGTGCGGTTGCGGCTGGACTGCCCGCCGGATGTGCGCTTCGCTGGTGGCGAGGCGGAGCTGATGGAGCTGGCCGGCAACCTGCTGGACAACGCCGTGCGCCATGCCCGCTCGCAGGTGGTGGTGAGCGCGGGCCAGCGCAACGGCGAGGGCCTGTGGCTGCAGGTGGAGGACGACGGCCCCGGTGTCCCGGCGGCACAGGTGGAGCGGATCCTGGCCCGCGGTGGCCGGGCCGATGAACGCCACCCGGGGCAGGGGATAGGCCTGGCGGTGGTGAGCGACCTGGCCGCCGTCCGGGGTGGCCAGGTGACCGTGGACCGCTCCGAAACCCTCGGCGGAGCGCGTTTCGACGTCACCCTGCGGTACTAGCGCCCGAGGAGCGGGGGCGCGCCCCACCACCGCTGCCAGCCGCGGCTCAGGGCCAGCAGCAGCAGGGAGAGGGGGATCAGCCAGGCGAACAACCCGACAAAGGCCCCCAGGGCCGGAATGCCCAACAGCAGCAGGATGCCGGGGGCGCAACAGGCGGAGCCGGCCAGCAATGCCGGCAGGGCGCCGCTGGCCGCGCCCCCCCGCCCGCTGCGGCAATGGGTGGCCGCGCCACGGCGCAGGGTCAGCATGCCGTGCACATTGGCGGCCAGCAGGCCCGCAAGCAGGGCGGTGATCAGCAGGTTCAGCGGGCTGATGAGCCACATCAGGCGGCCCGCCTGGACGAGGGCAACGGCTTCGTAGAGAAACGGCGCGCGTGCCTGGATTACATGTGCCCATTCCAGGCGCCCCAACTGCCAGCGCCAGGCCGTGTCGCCCGTGAGGTCGAGATCACCGGTCAGCCAGAGATAAAGCGCCGCGTAGCCCAGCCCCGCGGCCAGGGCGGCGCGGCGGGGCACCGGATCAGCGGCCAGCGCCATCGACCACCACCGTATCCGGATAGAAGGCGTACCAGGCGAACCACATGGCCTCGAAGCCGTTCACTCGCTCCAGGTCCGCCAACTCCGGGTGTACCGGGCCCTCGGGCCCGAACCGCAGCGCTGTCGGGTCCAGCGCCACCGCCTCGTCGGCACGAAAGGCCCAACCGGTATCCAGGCCGGGGTCGTGGACCACCACCAGGTGGTCATCACCCAGCGGAATGTTCACCACGCCCGCCGCCGCGAGGTGGTCCCGATCCAGCGCCACCGCGGCACTGGCGGTGCGGATGCCGAAGACCTCCTCTTTCGGCGGGTAGCGGTCGCTGCTCGGGCGGACCGGGAAGATGGGCGATGCGTTGGGGGCGTAATAGCCCCGGACCGGGTTATACCCGCCGTAGGGGTCGCGGTTGTAATTGCGCAGGTAGCCGGTGTCCGTGGTCAGCACCCGGGTGTCCGGGTGGCGCTCGCGCCAACGGCCCCAGGTGGTCCAGACCACGCGCACTTCCTCCAACCCCTGGCCCTCGTGGGGGCCGCCGATGCCGGCACTCAGTATCTGGGGCCAGAGGCTGTCGCTGGCCCGGTCGAACATGATCAGGTTGCTGTTCACCAGGCGGCCGGAGACGCCCAGCGTGGTCTCGCCGCGCAGGTAACCCAGGGCGGTACCGGTGAGGGGGCAGTAGGTGACGGCGATGTTCTCGCCGGCCACGGTGTCGTTGACGATTTCGTGCCAGACCAGGATGGATTGGGGATAGGCCCGGGCTTCGCCGTCATGGTAGAGGCCCACCACCCGGTCGCCGTCGTCGAGCCGGGCGTCGGCCTCCGAGGCGGCCTGGAACGCGGGGTTGTCGATGGCCGGGATGCCGTCCTTCCCGGGCCCCCCGGAGAGGCTGGCGGCGCGGTAATCCGCCGGCGCCTCGGGCATCAGCGGCGGGTCGACCACCGGCAGGCGGGCGTGGGCCTGCCCCGTCACCGCAAGGGCCACAGCCAGCGCCGCGATCCTGGCGCTGCCCCACTGTCGTCTGCTGTTGCTGGGCATGGCATCGGGTCTCCTGAACCGGATCTCCCGCCAGTCCAGCAGAACAGGTGCCCCGGGCGCATCCGGGGAATTGCGTAGGCAACCGGAAACTAAGTAAAAACCGAGTAAGTATTAATGCGCATGGTGGGTCGGCTGGGGCCGGCGACACTCCTACGGGACGGTGTCTGGGGGCCTTCGGGCACCGTCGCTTTGTCATCGCGAACACTGCACACCGTCAGGAGATAACGACCATGCGCAGCACATGCCATACCAAAAAACCGGTTTGCCTGGGGGTGGCCACCGCCGCACTGCTGGGGCTGATCATCTCACCGGCGTGGGCGGAGACCACCGTCGATTTCGGCGGCTACGTGAAGATGGATGCCCACTTCAGTGATGTGACCAACCGTGCCGCCAACGACCGCAGCGAGGCCTTCATGATCCCCGCCCTGATCCCGCTGGACGGGCAGGAGGACTCACGGAATGTCACCCGCTACAGCGTGCGTGAGAGTCGGGTCAACCTGCGCACGCAGACGCCCACCGGCCTGGGGGATCTGACCACGTTTCTCGAAGTGGACTTTCTCGAGGATGCCGCCATCGACCGCAACCGCCTGGTGGGCAACCAGCCCCCGCGGCTACGGCACGCCTTCGGTCAGCTGGGCAACTGGCTGGCCGGGCAGACCTGGGGCACTTTCTACAACGTTACCACCAAACCGGAGACCCTGGATTTCGTCGGGCCCGCCGGCACGGTGTTCAATCGCAATATCCAGGTGCGCTACACCCTGCCGTTGGAGCAGGGCAACAGCCTGATGCTGGCGGTGGAACAGCCCTTCACCACCCTGGCCTCCGAGGCGACGTTGGGTGAGGCCGATCCGGGCGATGCCATCCGCAACGCCCGGGATGACCGCTGGCCGGAGTTCGTCGCCCGCTACAACGTCTCGGGGGATTGGGGCCACGGCTCCCTGGCTGGCGTCGCCCGGAATCTCCGGGTCGATCGCAGCACCTCGCGGGAACTCGGCGCCGACGTGGACGACGACGAGTGGGTGGGCGCACTCAGCCTGACCGGCGTGGTGAAGGCCGGAGGGCGCAATGATGTCCGCTTTCAGCTCAACTACGGCGACGGACTCGGCCGTTACCTCGGCCTGAACGCCTTTCCCGATGCCTTTATCGACGACCAGGGCAATCTGGACTCCTTGAGCATCTGGGGTGGGTATGTGTCCTATCGGCACTGGTGGAATCAGACCCTGCGCAGCAGCCTGGTCTACAGCCTGGCCAAGGCCGACAACCCCAGCAGCGCCCCGGAGACGGCCAACGAGCAGATCCAGTCGGTGCACCTCAACCTGATCTATACACCGGTGCAGAACGTGGACGTGGGCGTGGAGTACATCTGGGCCGAGCGGGAGATCGAGGGCGAGGACGCCTATGGTGAGGACAGCGGCGAGCTGAACCGCGTGCAGGTCTCGGCGAAGTACAGCTTCTGACCCCGCCCCTGGCGCACCGGCGGCCCTCAGACCGCGCCGCCGGTGCCCTTCTGCAGCAGGAAGACGTAGGCCTCTTCGGTCTCCCGCTCCCAGACCAGACGGTGGCCCATGGCCTGGCAGAACACGTCAAAGTCCATGGCCGAGCCGCGGTCGCTGGTGATCACCCGGAGTTCCTCGCCCGGCTCCAGGCCGCGCAGGGCCTTCTTGGTGCGCAGGATCGGTTGCGGACAGCTCAGGCCCCGGGTGTCCAACTCCATGCGCGGGCCGGGCTGGGGCAGGGCTGGCGTCCCGGGAGTGCCCTCGCCCGGTGTGGCCCAGGCGCAGGTGTTGATGTACTTGAGGCAAAGCACCCGCAGGCAGCTGGCCATATTCTTGTCGTTGACGCTCTGACAGTGGTATTGCACCTGGGCGATGATCTCCGGGATGGTCATGCCCTCCTCGGCGGAGATCTCCTCCAATACGGACCAGAAGGCCTGCTCCAGGCGGATGGTGGTGCAGTGGCCGTCGATGCGCAGTGAGCGTCGTCCGGGTTCGTACCCCTTGCGGTCCTCCGGGGCACACAGGCTGAACAGGCGCTCCAGCGGGCTGGGGCCACGGCGCAGGCCGCTGTCGGCCTCGCCCGCCCGGGCCCGGGGTTCCTCCATCAGTCGATCGCTGACCACGGCCATGCAGACGCCCTCTCCATCGATGATGCGGGTGCCGCCTGCGGCGGCGGCACCCCTTGCTGCAACAGGGATCGATTTCGAGTATACGGCGGCCCATGGGCGGTCACACTATCCCAAAGGGAATAGCGCTCAGACGTAGAGATTGATGTCGGAGTTCAGCGCCGTCTCCATGTAGGTGGCGGCGCCGGCCAGTTCCACCCCGTCGATCAGGTCCTCGCGCCGGAACTCGAACAGGTCCAGGGTCATCTGGCAGCCGACCATGCCGACATCGCAGTCCAGGGCAGTCTGGCGCAGGTCCTCCACCGAGGCGACGCCCTTCTTTTTGATCAGCCGGCGCATCATCCCCGAGGCCATTCGGTCCACCCCGGGCAGTGCCGAGACCAGATTGGGCATGGCCATGTGCATGCCCATCATCGGCATCTCCATGGCCGGATTGCCCAGGGTAGAGATGCGCAGGTGGCTGAGGTCCTTCTTGAGCAGTTGCAGGCCGTAGAAGGTGAAGAACAGGTCGACCTTGACGTCCATGGCCGCCGCGGTGGTGGCCAGGATGAAGGGGGGATAGGCCCAGTCCAGTGTGCCCTTGGTGACAATGATGGACATGCGCTTGGGCTGCGGTTCCGGCTGTTCCTGCGTGGGGTGTTCCACCACCGTGGTTTGCTCGCGGGTCGTGCTCATGGTGCTCTCTCCTGTCTGGCTTGGCTGCTGTCGCTAGGGGTCAAAAGGCGTAGCCGATATTGAGTCCGGCGGACCACTGGTCCATCTCCACCGAGACGCCGTCAAAGGGGCCGCCGTCCTGGGTCTGCTTGTTCTTCAGGGCGTGCTTGAGGTGGAAGCCCAGGTCCCAGCCGTTGACCATCCGCACTGTGCCGCCGAGGGCGACATGGCGTTCCACCACCGCCGGTAGCAGGAGGTTGGTGGCCACGTCCTCGTCATCGAGGGGGGATTCGGCGTAGTTGACGCCGGCGCGAAGGGTGAGCCGCTCGGGGTTCACCACCCACTCCGCGCCGGCGGCGAAGACCCACTGGTCGTCCCAGCCGGGGTCCAGGGCGAAGCGGCTGCCATTGGGGCCCTTTACGGTCAACTCATCCATGGTGTCGGACCAGTTGAGCCACTTCACGTCGGCGGAGAGGGTGAGGGTGTTGTTTGCCGCCCAGGCCAGGCCCACGCTGGCCTGTTGCGGGTAGTCGAGGCCCAGCCGCCAGGTGCCCGCCTCGCCGTCGACGAACTCGCCGTTGCTGTCCTGGCCATGAATGTCGCCGGCGGCCAGGTTGTAGCGCAGGTCTTCGAAGTGGATCTTGCTCTGGTAGGTGGCGCCCAGCCGCCACCGGGTGCCAAGGTCGTAGATCAGGCCCAGGCTGACACCAGCACCAAGGGCGCTGCTGGCCTTGCTGAGGTCAAAGTTGGTGTCCATCACCATGCCCGGCCCGACCGGCATGTCGTGGAAGCGCTGTTTCAGGGCCACCTGCTGGCGCGCGAGCACCGGGCCGGCGCCAACGGTGAGGCGGTCGTTCACCCGCAGTGAAAGCACCGGCGTCATCTGGGCGAAGAAGATCGAGCTGTAGCCGTCCCACTGGGTGTGGCCGTTCATGAGCTGCCCGTTGGGCATGACGTCTGTCACCGCGTAATCGACACCGAGCCCGGAGGTGCCGAAGAAGCCCCCGCCGAACCACAGGCGGCGGTCTTCGGTGATGGGGGCCGCCCAGCCCAGGCTCGGAATGATATAGGTGTCGGTGTCGCTGGTGACCTTCTCGCCCCCGAGGGCCCGGAAGTCGGTGCTCCGCTCGGGGCTGAAGACCTCCATGGAGAAGTCGACGCGGGACCCGATGCGGCCGATACCGGCCGGGTTGCTGATGGCCGTCATCGCGCTGCGCGGTGCGGCGGTGACCGCCCCGCCGAGCGACTTTTCGTGGCTGCCCAGGCCGGTGAGCTGGTAGCCGTTGGTGGCGAGGGCCAGCCCCGGGATCAGCAGGCCCCCAAGACCCGCGCCGGTGATCAGGCCGCGAACAGTGGTTGCGGTAAGACGTTTCATTATGGACTCCCCTTGTACCGCTGTAGCGGAGCATCGCGGGGCGTGTCAGCGGCCCGGTGCTCCTCCATCCTTTGATGCGCTCTCGCCCTGGTGTGGGGGGCAACGGCGCACGGTTGAAAGGCTATCGGGACGCAGGGAGGGGGCGGTGGTACATAGTGCCCACCGGTAAAATAATAAATATTGAATACATGGGTTGGCGGTCGGGGCCGCCCGGGGGGTGTCAGCGATTGCGGGCCAGGCCCAGGGTCTCCATGGCCCTGACCACCTGCTGCATGCGGGTCGTGTCGCCACCGCGGTCAGGATGGTGGCGCATGACCAGGCGCCGGTACTGGCGCCGGATCTGCTTGTCGCTCACCGGTTCACGGAGTTCCAGTTCAGCCAATGCCTGCTCGCGATGGCCGCCCCGGCGGATCCGGCGCCAGCCGTCGGCGAGCATGGCCTCCACGCTGGCCAGGTCGGCGGCGGCCAGGTGCTTCAGGTCCAAGTAGTAGGCCGCCAGCGGGTCGGCGACGCTCAACGGGGTGGCGGGCGCGTTGGTGGACGCCGCCGGCGACGGCCCCGGGGCCAGCGCAATGCGGGTGCAGTGGATGAGCAGGTCCTCGCCCCGCTCGCGCAGTCGCTGGCGCAGGCGGTAGAGGCAGTGGAAGAGCAGGAAGTGGCTGCGGAAGAGTTCGGCCGTATCGCGCAGGGCCTCGCGCCGGAAGGGGCCCACGGCCGCCTCGTCCAGGGCGCGGACCAGCTCGAATTCGCTAAGCCCGTCCGGGTTTGCCCGCAACACGGTGAGGATCTGCGGCAGCAGCGGTTCCAGGTCCTGTTCCGGCGGCACATGCATGGCCGGCAGTATAGGATAGGGGGCGCCGGCGGCCCAGCCCAATCCCGCCGCTGGCCGCACTCATGGAGGACCGATGGCTCGCATCCTGCGCGTGGCGCTGCCCGTGCCGCTCTACACCTGTTATGACTACCTGCCACCGCCCGGCCCGGCACCGGCCGGCGCCGGTCGTGGCTGCCGGGTGCGGGTACCCTTCGGGCGCGGCCGGCGGGTGGGGGTGGTGGTGGGCACCGGGGACCACACCGGGGTGCCTCGTCACAAGCTGCGCCGGGCCCAGGCTTGGCTGGACCCGGCCCCGCTGCTGGACGAACCGCTGCTTTCGCTGCTGGAGTGGGCCGCCGGCTACTACCACCACCCCCTGGGTGAGGTGCTGGATGCCGCCCTGCCCACCCTGCTGCGCCAGGGCGAACCGGCCGAATGGCGCGCCCGGGAGCATTGGTTCATCACCGCGCAGGGGCGTGAGACCGACCCCTCGGAACTGAAGCGCGCCGTGCGCCAGGCACAACTGCTGGCCCGGTTGCAGGCCGCGGGCGAGCGGGGGTTGGATGCCGCCGAACTGGCGGAGATCCCGGGCCAGGCGCGGCGGGCGGCCCGGGCCCTGGCCGATCGCGGCCTGGCGGTGAGCGAACAGCGGGCCAACCCGGAACTGCTGGAGGGGGAGGGCTGCGAGCCGCGCCCCGAGCCGCTGCCGGAGCAGCAGGCGGTGCTGGACCGGCTGCAGGCGGCGGGGGATGGTTTTCAGCCTATCCTGCTGGAGGGGGTGACCGGCAGCGGCAAGACCGAGGTCTACCTGCGGGCCACCGAACAGGCCCTGGCCGCCGGCCGGCAGGTGCTGCTGCTGGTGCCGGAGATCGGCCTGACCCCGCAGTTGCTGCACCGCTTCCGCCGCCGTCTGGCGGTGCCCATGGCGGTGTTTCACTCCGGGCTGAACGACCGCGAGCGCCTGGACGCCTGGCTGGCGGCCCGCGAGGGGCGCGCCCGGGTGGTGATCGGCACCCGGTCGGCGGTCTTCGCCCCGCTGCCCGAGCCGGGGCTGATCCTGGTGGACGAGGAGCACGACACCTCGTTCAAGCAGCAGGACGGCTTTCGCTACTCCGCCCGCGACCTGGCGGTGATGCGGGCCCGGCGGCTGGGGGTGCCGGTGCTGCTGGGCACCGCCACCCCCTCCCTGGAGAGCCTTCAGAACGCCCTGTCCGGGCGCTACGCCCACCTGCACCTCAGGCACCGCGCCGGCGGTGCGGCGATGCCCTCCTTCCGGGTATTGGACGTGCGCGGTCGGCCGTTGCGCGAGGGCCTGTCCCCGGCGCTGCAGGAGGCCATGGCCACTCATCTGGCCGCCGACGGCCAGGTGCTGCTCTTTCTCAACCGCCGGGGCTTCGCCCCCACGCTGCTCTGTCATGAGTGTGGTTGGGTGGCCGAGTGCCGCCGCTGTGACGCCCGTTACACCTGGCACCGCCGGGCCGGCCGATTGCGCTGTCATCATTGTGGCGACGAGCGACCGGTGCCGCGGGCCTGTCCCGACTGCGGCAGCGTCGACCTGCGGGCGGTGGGTCAGGGCACCGAGCGGGTGGAGCGGGCCCTGGCAGAGCTCTATCCGCAGGTGCCGGTGCTGCGCATCGATCGGGACAGCACCCGCCGGCGGGGCGCCCTGGATGCCCTGCTGGCGGAGGCCGGCCGGCCCGGCCCCCGCATCCTGCTTGGCACCCAGATGCTGGCCAAGGGCCACCACTTCCCCGATGTGACCCTGGTGGGGGTGCTGGACGCGGACCATGGTCTGTACGGCGCGGACTTCCGTGCCCTGGAGCGCATGGCCCAGTTGCTTATCCAGGTGGCCGGGCGTGCCGGGCGGGCCGAGCGCCCCGGTGAGGTGCTGATCCAGACCCACCACCCGGAGCACCCGCTGCTGCACACCCTGCTGGGGCAGGGCTATGACGCCTTCGCCCGCGCCCACTTGGAGGAGCGGCGCGCCGCGGGGCTGCCGCCCTTCGCCGCCATGGCGCTGTTACGGGCCGAGGCAGTGCAGGCGGGACAGGCGCGCGGCTTCCTGCAGGCCGCCGCTGAGCGGGCGCGCGCGCTGACCGGGTCGGAGGCGGGTGGGGTGATGGTGCTGGGTCCGGTTCCCGCCCCCATGGAGCGGCGGGCTGGCCGCTACCGGGCCCAACTGCTGCTGCAAGCCGGGCGCCGTGCGGCCCTGCATCGGCTGCTGGAGCGCTGGGTCCCCGGGTTGAGCGAACTGCCCGCCGCCCGGCAGGCGCGCTGGTCACTGGACGTGGACCCCCAGGACATGTTCTGAAAACGGGTAGCGCCGCCGGTGCCGGCAGCGGGGCGGCCCGCCATGGCCTATCCTGGGGGGACCATTGGGCAGCGTGGCACCCGGTGGGCGGGCAGGCGGGCCATGGCCCGTTGTCCGGCCGTAGCGGGTGCCCCACCGGCCGCGAGGAGCCCGTCATGTGGTACCGCATCGTTCGCCCGCCGCCGGGGCTTTCCGAAGAGGACCGGGCCCGCCACCCCAGTTGGCGCCGGACCACCCGCCACTACCGGCGCAAGCAGCGCCGGGTCCGGGACCTGTGGATCGGGGCCGGTCTGCTGATGATCCTGGCGCCGGTTACCGCCATCCCGGCGATTTTGCTGGGGACGGTGCTGGCGGCGTTCACGATCCTGGATGAAACCCCTTGAGCCCGGTCGCAGGCGCCCGGTACCGACGCTGGTGGGTCAGCGTACCGCCGCCTGCAGCGCGCGGCGGATGAGTTCCTCACTGGGCAGGTCGTTGGCGCCGGGCACGGCGTTGACCAGCCGGCCGGCCTCGGCGGGCTTATAACCCAGGGCCACCAGGGCGCTGACCGCATCCTCCCGGGACCCCTGGGGGCCGGCTGGCGCGTCTAGCTGTTCGCCGGACCCGGTCCGGGCGGGCACGCCGCCCGATGCGGCCGGCAGCAGCCCGTCCAGCCGGTCGCGCAGTTCCACGATCAGCCGCTGAGCGGTCTTGCGACCCACCCCGGGGAGGCGGGTGAGGGTGGCCACGTCCTCGCGCTCGATGCAGCGTTGCAGGCCCTCGGCATTCATGCCGGAGAGCAGGGCCAGGGCCAGCTTGGGCCCGACGCCGCTGATCCGGATCAGCACCCGGAAGAGGTCGCGTTCGGCGCGGCTGGCGAACCCGTACAGGGCCTGGCCGTCGTCGCGAACGGCCAGGTGGGTCCACAGAGTGACCGCCTGGTCGCCGGCGGGCAGGGCGTAGAAGGTGGACATGGGCGCCTCCAGCTCATAGCCCACGCCCCCCACATCCAGTAGCAGCGCCGGTGGATGGCGTTCCGCGACGGTGCCGTGCAACCGCCCGATCACGCCCCGGCCCTCCGCAGGCGGGCCTGCATGTCCGCTTGGTGCAGGTGGCACAGGGCCGCGGCCAGGGCGTCCCCGGCGTCCTCCGCAGGGGTGGCGTCCAGGCGCAGCAGCATGCGGACCATGTAACCCACCTGGGCCTTGCCCGCACGACCGTGGCCCACCAGGGCCTGCTTGATCTCGCCCGGGGTGTACTCGGCCACCGGCAGCCCGGCGTTGACGCAGGCGCAGATGGCGGCGCCCCGCGCCTGCCCTAACTTGAGGGCGGAATCCGGGTTTCGGCTGACGAAGACCTGCTCGACCACCGCCGCCTCCGGCCGGTGTTGTGCCAGCAGCTCGCTCAGGGCGCGGTAGAGCACCCGCAGCCGGTCCGGGAAGGGGCCGGTGGGCAGGCGCACGCAGCCGCTGGCCACGTGGCGCGGGGCACTGCCGCTGCCCTCCACCACGCCGTAGCCGGTGATGCGGGAGCCGGGGTCGATGCCGAGGATGCGGGGCATCAGTCGGCGTAGGCCTCTTCGGCGATGTCGGCGTTGGTGTAGACCCGCTGCACGTCGTCCAGATCCTCCAGCATGTCGATGAGCCGGGCCGTGCGCCGGGCGTCCTCGCCCTCCACCGTGACCATGATGTCCGGGCGCATGGTCACGTCGGACTCGGCGGGCTCCAGCCCCGCGGCCACCAGGGCGTCGCGCACCGGCCGGTAGTCCTCGGGAGTGGTCAGGACCTCCAGGGAGTCGTCATCGTTGTGCACGATGTCCTCGGCCCCGGCCTCCAGGGCCGCCTCCATGAGCCGGTCCTCGTCGGTCCCGGGCGGGTAGAGGAGGACACCGCGGTGCTGGAACAGATAGCTCACCGAGCCGTCGGTGCCCAGGTTGCCGCCGCACTTGGTGAAGGCGTGCCGCACGTCGGAGACGGTCCGGTTGCGGTTGTCGGTCATGCAGTCGACCATCAGGGCGGCGCCGGAGGGGCCATACCCCTCATAGCGCAACTCTTCGTACTCGACGCTCTCATCCAGGCCCGCGCCGCGCTTGATCGCGCGCTCCACGTTGTCCTTGGGCATATTCTGGGCGAAGGCCCGGTCGATGGCCAGGCGCAGCCGCGGGTTGCTGTCCGGGTCCGGGCCGCCCATGCGGGCCGCCACGGTGATCTCCTTGATGTGCTTGGTGAAGATCTTGCCCCGCTTGGCGTCCTGCGCCTTCTTGCGGTGCTGGATGTTGGACCACTTGCTGTGTCCTGCCATAGCCCCGTCCATCGTCGTGTTGCCGTCGTTGGCCGGGATTCTACCATCCCCGGCGCTGCGGGCGGCGGCTAGTCGGTGGGCAGAAAATCGCTCAGTGGGCGGCTACTGGTCCGGCCCACCTGCCCGCCATGAGTGGCGAGCCAGTCATCGGCCGCCTTGCGGCCGGCATCGCGCAGGTGGCATAGGAAGGGCCAGTCGGCGTTCAACTGGCTGGCCGTGCCCAACCCGGCCAAGTCACGGTCGCCGGTCAGGTGGTGGAAGCGCAGCCGGGCGATCCGCCGGCGCAGGGGCGAGAGCGACCAGCGCGACCCGGGGCCGCAATCGGCCTGCTGCAGCGCCAGCCACTGCAACTCCCGGTAGAGGTGGGTGCTGAAGCTCAGCTCCCGGGACCGGCGCAGGATCTCTCCCGGCTCGCGCGGCGGCCCGTCGGCCGTCCGCTGGGGCATGAGCTGCAACAGCAGCAGATCATCGGCGCTGGCGTGGGTGAGCAGCGGGTGCAGCGCCGGGTTGGCGGCGAAGCCGCCGTCCCAGTAGTGGCGTCCGTTGCGCTCCACCGCCTGGAACAGGGTGGGCAGGCAGGTGGAGGCGAGCAGGGCGGTGACGTCCAGGGAGTGGTTGTCGAAGATGCGCAGGCGGCCGGTCTCCACTTCGGTGGCGCTGACAAACAGCGGCGGGGCGTCGGGCCCCGTCAGCGCAGACCAGTCCAGGCAGTCCTGCAGCAGCTCGCGGAGCGGATTAAAGCCGGCCGGGTTGAACTGATAGGGCGAGGCCACCTGGGTGGTCGCCTTGAAGGCCTGGTAGCGCACCGACCAGTCCTGGTTCCAGCCGTGCACCAGGTAACTGGCCGGCGACGGCTGCAGCGGTCCACCCAGGGCGCTGACCCCCTCCCAGAGCGTGGTGAGGGTGGCGCGCGCACCCTCCTGGCCGGCGCGCGCCCAGCCGGAGGCCAGGGCCGCGGCGTTGAGGGCGCCGGCGCTGGTGCCACTCAGGCCCGCGGGCCTGAGTCCGGCCGCGAGCAGGTGGTCGAGCACACCCCAGGTGAAGGCGCCGTGGGCGCCGCCGCCCTGAAGCGCTAGGGCCAACGGGTGGGACAGTGGGGCTTCTGTCATACGGGGCACTCCTTGGCCGGATCGGGGGTGGCGCAGGCCGGTCCTGCCGGGGGCGGCAGTGGGGCCAGTGTACCCCCCGGGATCAAGCCGGGCCCACCTCCTCGCGGGCCTGTTCGCGCAACTCCCGGCGCAGGACCTTGCCCACCGTGGTGACCGGCAGGCTGTCGCGGAACAGGATACGGCGGGGGATCTTGTAGCGGGTCAGGTGCCGGTTCAGGAACTGGCGCAGGGCGTCCTCGTCCGGGGCCGACTCGCGCTCATCGCAGACCACGTAGGCCACCACCTGTTCGTCACCGGCGTCGCCCCCGGCGGGGACCCCCACCACCGCCGCCATGATGATGGCAGGGTGTTCCAGCAGCGCCTCTTCCACCTCCTGCGGGAAGACGTTGAAGCCGCCGACGTCAATCATGTCCTTTTTGCGGTCGACGATGCGCAGGTAGCCCTGTTCATCCATCACGCCCACATCGCCGGTGTGGAACCAGCCGCCCCGCAGGGCGTGTTCGGACTCCTGCGGTTGCTTCCAGTACCCGTCGAAGACCTGTGGGCCGCGGACCACCACCTCGCCCCGTTCCCCGGCCGGAACCGGCCGGTCGTTGTCGTCGACGATACGCACCTCAGTGCCTGGCACCGGCAGGCCCACGGTGCCCAACCGCGCCTCGCCCTGGGGCGGGTTCACCGCCACCACCGGTGCGGTCTCGGTCAGCCCGTAGCCCTCCAGCACCCGACTGCGGGTGACCTCCGACCAGCGTTCCGCCACGCGGGGGTTGAGGGCGGTGCCACCGGCCACCGTTAGGTCCAGTTGCGGTGGCGGTTGGCTGCGGAACCACTCGGCCTGACAGAGGCCGTGCAACAGCAGATTAACGCCGGAGAACTTGGTGACCGGGTAGCGGGCGAAGGCCTTGCGCAGGCGGTCCACCGGGCGCGGCGACGGGCAGAGCACGTTGTGCGACCCCTGCCGGTGAAAGACCAGCAGGTTAAAGGTGAAGGCGAAAATGTGGTAAAGGGGCAGGGCGGTGAGCACGGTGTCCTGGTGCCCGCGCAGTGCCGGCCCGGCCACCGCCTCAATCTGGGCGACATTGGCCAGAAGGTGGCGGTGGCGCAGCATCGCGCCCTTGGCCCGGCCGGTGGTGCCGCCGGTGTACTGCAGCAGGGCCAGGTCATCCGCCGCCGGGCTCGGTGGGGTAAACTGGCCCAGATGCGCCGCGCCCTCTTCCAGGGTGCGGCCGAGGTGGTGTACCCCGGCGGGCGGCGGCGGCCGCTCACCGCGCCAGCGCAGCACCCCCTGGATCAGCCAGCGTAGCGGTTTCGGGAAGAAATCGGCCACCGAGGTCAGCACCACGTGCTCCACCGCGGTATCGTTGAGCGCCTGCTCCAGTTTATCGGCGAACAGGTCCACAATGACCAGCACCCGCGCGCCACTGTCGGCGAGCTGATGGTGCATCTCCGGCGCCGTGTACAACGGGTTCATATTGACCAGAGGGGTGCCGGCCTTGAGGGCGCCGAAGGCGGTGACCGGATAGGCTAGGCAGTTGGGCATCTGGATGGCCACCGGCTCGCCGGGGCCCAGCCCCGCCTCCCGCAGCAGCCAGGCCATGAAATGGTCCGAGAGCCGGTCCGTGGTGGCGTAGTCGAGGCTGGCGTTCAGACCGTTGTCCAGACAGGTGGTGAAGGCGGTCCGTTCGGGATGGTGATGGGCGGCCTGGCGCAGCATCTCCGCCAGGCTGCTCTCGGGCAGGGGTTGGAACTCGGTGGACACCCCCTCGCCATAGTGGTGTTGCCAGGGGAGACCGTCGTAGAACGCCTGCGCTGAGTGCTGACTGGTCGCCATGACTGGTCTTCTCGTCGGGGTGCGGTAAACGGCCTGCCAAAGTGCAGCAAACCGCCCGATCAACTCGGGCCCATAGTTGATTCTGAGCATAGCAGGATTCACAGATGCCCGCGTATTACCCCATGCCATATCTGGCGGATGGCACCCGGCTGCTACGGCGGATCGGGCGCCAGCCCTGGTGTCAGTGGCTGGACAGCGGCTGGCCGGGCAGTGGCGCCGGACGGTTCGACATCCTGGTGATGCGCCCGCGGATCACCCTGGAATCGGCCGGTGGCCGGACCCGGGTGGCCGGTCGGGGCCCGGTGCAACAAACCGACGAGGATCCGCTGGCGGTGTTGCAGCGCTGCCTGGGTGAGGCCGGTGGTGGCAGCCCCAGCGCGCACTGGCCCTTCTCGGGCGGGGCGGTGGGCTACTTCAGTTACGACCTGGGCCGGCGGCTGCACGGCCTGCCGGTGCGGTCCGGGGCCGGTCCGGAGATGCGGGTGGGGCTGTACGACTGGGCACTGGTGACCGACCACCACCAGCGGTTGACCGCTGTGCTGGGCGAAATCGACGAGGCCTCCCTGCTCTGGTTGCGGCACCAGGTGTTCGCCGCCCGGGACGGCGCCGCCCCGGCCTTTGCCCTGCGCGGGCCGTTGCGGCGGGCGCCGGATGCCGAACACTACGGGCGGGCCTTTCACCGGGTGCGCGATTATCTGCACGCCGGTGATTGCTACCAAGTCAATCTCGCCCGCCGGTTTCACGCCGCCTACCGGGGCGATCCGCTGGGGGCCTGGTTGCGCATGCGTCGCCGGGCGCAGGGGCCGTTCGGGGCCTGGCAGTGCTTCCCCGACGAGCAGGTCCTGTGTCTGTCACCAGAGCGGTTTCTACGCCTGCAGGGGGGCGAGGTGGATACCCGCCCCATCAAGGGGACGCGCCCCCGTGGCGGGGACCCGCAGCAGGATCGCCGCCTGGCCGAGGCCCTGCAGCAGAGCCCGAAGGATCGGGCGGAGAACGTCATGATCGTCGATCTGCTGCGCAATGACATCGGCCAGGTGTGCGAGACCGGCTCGGTGCGGGTACCGGTCCTCTGCCGGCTGGAGAGTTACCCGGCGGTGCACCACCTGGTCAGCCACGTCAGCGGCCGGCTGGCGCCGGGACGCACCGCCACCGACCTGTTGCGCGCCTGCCTACCGGGCGGCTCCATCACCGGGGCCCCGAAACGGCGCGCCATGGAGATTATCGACGAGCTGGAGCCCGGGCCCCGCGGTGTCTACTGTGGGGCGATCGGTTACATCGGTTGGAATGGCGACATGGACACCAACATCGCCATCCGGACCGCCGTGTGCCGCGATGGCGAGATCCGCTACTGGGCCGGTGGTGGCGTGGTGGCCGACTCCGAGGAGCAGGCAGAACTGTGTGAAACGGTCGACAAGGCCCGGCCCTTTCTGCTGCTGGCGGATGATGGCCGGCGGTAGGGCCGAAATCCCGGGCGGCGGCGGTGGCTTGTGCCCGGGCGGTTCAGGCGAGCAGCCTGGCGAAGGCGGCCAACCGCTCGGTCTCACGCTGGCAGTGGCGCGCCTCCGTAGCCCGTACCGCGGCGGGCAACGCCCGGTTGAGGGGGTGCGCCTCCGGCAGTTCGAAGCCCGCCTCGTGCCATTCCGCGGCATGTCGGACCAGGTGCACCAGCTCGGCGTGTTCGCCACGATAATGGGGCGAGTGGAAATGCGAGGCCACGGCCACCACCGGTTCCGGCAGCTCCCAGGCCTTGAGCAGTAGCCGGCCCGCCTCGCCGTGGTCGCAGCCCAGCGCCGACCGGGTCAGCGCCACCAGGGATTGTTCCGGGCGCCTCCCGTACTCGCCGAGCACCTCGTTCATCGGGCCGGGGAAGAAATGCACCAGCAGCAACAGGCCGATATTGTGGAGCAGGCCGGAGATGTAGGCGGCGTCGGCGGTGTCCGAAGGGGCCAGGTGGGGGGCCAGCCGGGTGGCCGTGTAGCTGGTGGCGATGGCGTCATGCCAGTAGCGCGGCGCGCTGAAGGCCGGGCAGCGGCCCGGGTCGAAGAGCTTATTCAGCAGCACCGAGGCGGCCAGCACCCGGACCCGGACCAGCCCCAGGCGCATGATGGCATGCTGGATGGAGTAGAGCGGTTGTTGACCGGCGAAGAAGGCCGAGTTGGCCATGGCCACCACCCGCGCGGACAGCCCCGGCTCGCGGGCCAGCTTGTCCGAGACCTCGGCGATGTCGGGCTCTTCCCGGTTGGCGGCCAGCAGGATCTCGTGGGCTACGTAGGGTAGCGGCGGCAGGGTGTCGTGGTCCTGTAGGCTTTCCAGGGCGGAGGTGCTCATGCCGACCTCGCGTTGCCGCTTACGAATGGGGGTCAATGCTGCACTTTGGCGCACTGGCTTGACAGGCTTGGCCCCGCACCATACTGTGGTTTTAGCGAATGGTGCGGCGCCGCAAGCCAGGGGGTGTCACCCCGGCCCTGCCCGGTCACCATTATACCCCAGTACACACCTGAAGCGTCCTGCCCGGAGCGTAATGGTCATGAGTGAAATCCGCGTCATCAAAAAGTATCCCAACCGCCGCCTCTACGATACCGCCATCAGCAGCTACATCACCCTGGCGGACGTCAAGGGGTTGGTGTTGGATGCGGTGGATTTCCAGGTGATTGATGCGAAAACGCGGCAGGATATTACCCGTAGTATCCTGCTGCAGATCATCGCCGAGGAGGAGGAGGGTGGTGAGCCCATCTTCAGCAGTGAATTGCTCGCCCAGCTGATCCGGGCCTACGGCGGCAACATGCAGAACGTGTTGACCACCTACCTGGAGAAAAGCCTGGAGCTCTGGTTCGACCAGCAACGGATGCTGCAGGAGCGGACCCGCACCTTCATGGACCACAGCCCCATCAACGTCCTCACCCAATTCGCCGAGCGTAACCTCTCCATGTGGCAGGCCATGAGCGGCCTCGAGCCCCAGGGTGCCGAGGATGATGAGCAGGGCTCGGGCGCCGACGGGGAACGCGGCGGGAAGTCCACCGGAAAGGGCAAGGGCGGCACCCGCACCAAGCGCTGAGGCACAGATCACAAAACCGACCTGAACGACGCGTCACCCGTTGACACCGGGGTGAACTGACCCTACTATCAGCTCCAATCAGCGATTGTGCACCGCAACACGGGGCCTTCGGCCTTGCTGGTCACACCGCTTTCGGGCGTGAGCGGCATCTGCTCCGTCGCCATTTTTGATTGGAAGAGGGGTATCGTCATGGCAGAACGCGTGGCACTTGTAACCGGTGGCAACGGTGGTATCGGCACCGAGATCTGCCGTCAGTTGGGGCAGTCCGGCTACCGGGTTATCACCACCTGCCTGGACGCCGAGAAGGAGAACCTGGCCGGATGGCAGGCGGAGCTGAACGCCGAGGGCGTCGATGCCGCCTACGTGGAGTGCGATGTCGCGGACTTCGAAAGCTGTGCCCGCATGGCCCGGCAGGTCGAGGAGTCCCACGGCCCGGTGGACGTGCTGGTCAACGTGGCCGGGATCACCAAGGATGCGTTTCTCCACAAGATGGACGCGGACGCCTGGGCCGCGGTGCTCAACGTCAACCTGAACAGCGTGTTCAATGTCACCCGGCAGTTCGTGGTCGGCATGCGCGAGCGCGGGTTCGGGCGGATCATCAATATCGCCTCGGTGAACGGCCAGACCGGACAGTTTGGTCAGACCAATTACTCGGCCGCGAAGGCGGGTATGCACGGCTTCACCATGGCCCTGGCGAAGGAGGGCGCCCGCAAGGGGGTGACTGTGAACACCGTCTCGCCGGGCTACATCGACACCGCGATGACGGCCGCCATGCCGGACGATGTCCGTGAGGCCATCGTGGCCCAGGTGCCCGCCGGCCGTATGGGCCAGCCGGCCGATATCGCCCGGGTGGTGCGGTTCCTGGCGGCGGATGACGCCGGCTACATCACCGGCGCCAACATCCCGGTCAATGGTGGGCTGTTCTGCAGTTTCTAAGGGGGGCAGGGCGCCGCCGACCAGGACGCGCCCTTCTCTGAGTGACGGTTCGGTAAAATTACCTGACCAGGCGTTGACAAGGTGAATCGGCCGTCATAGAATGTTGCACAGCAACATCAGAGGGGCAAAAAAATAGGGAGCGGTGGCGGCTCCCCGGCGGGTAGTGGCGCTGTTGTTTGCCCTGTCTGATGACAGGCGCTTTTTATGGAGCGCCTTGGCAAGGACTGCTTGTTATAGTTATTAGTCGGTCTCCTCCTGGCGGCGCGTATCCTAGGTAAACGTCGCCTTCCTCTTGCCCCCTCTCCCGAGGGGGTTTTTTTTGCCTGCTACACCGTCCGGCTGGCTGCTCTGCGGCATATTGTCTCAACCAGCTGATGGGAAGCCATTGTAGTGCGGCAAATCGTCATGGCAAGTACTTTCGTTGACGCGCCGCATCATGAGCAAGGCGTCATAACGTGCTGTCTTGCCGGTTTTTCCAAGCGGGCCACTGGGCTATGGGGCCGCTGGGAGGGGCTGTGCCAGCCAATCCTGCAGGCGCTGGTGCAGGCCCAGTCGGGCCTTCTTGCTCAGCATCACCCCCAGGTGTCCCCCGGGCACCGCCTCCTCCCGGTAGTCGGCATTACTCAGCAGCGTGCCCATGGCGCGGGCCGCGGCCGGGGGTACCAGGTGATCCGCGGTGGCGTAGGCGTTGAAAACCGGCTGCCGGATGCGGGTCGGGTCCACCTCGCGGCCGCCGATGGTGAGCGTGCCGCGGGCCAGGGCGTTGTCCTGATAGAACTCGCGGACGAACTCCAGAAAGGCCCTGCCGCTGAGGTCCGGGCTGTCGTACATCCAGCGCTCCATGCGCAGGAAGTCCTGCAGGGCATCGCGGTTGTGGCGCAACTGCGGGAGCTGCTGGAGGTAGCGCCGGGACAATAGTTCGGCCGGTTTGAGGCTGATAAAGACCAGGTTGAGCAGATCGGCGGGGATGTTGCCCAGGGTCTCCACCGCCAGCCCCAGGTTCAGTTCCCGGGCCAGGGCGCCGAGGGTGTCCCCGGGGCAGTGGAAATCGACGGGGGTGACCAGGGTCGCAAGCCGCCCGATCCGCTCCGGGTGCAGGGCCGTGTAGCAGAGCGAGAAGGTACCGCCCTGGCAGACCCCCAGCAGGTCCACCGGCTGACCGCCATGGCGGCGGCTCACCTCCTTCACCGCCTCATGCAGGATGTCGCAGAGGTAGTCGTCCAGCCCGAGAAAACGGTCGGCCGGCTCCGGCCGACCCCAGTCCAGCAAATAGACCGGCAGGCCGCTGTCGCGCAGACCCCGGAGCAATGAGCGCTGGGGAGAGAGGTCCAGTAGATAGGGGCGGTTGACCAGGGAGTAGAGCACCAGCAGCGGGCGCCTTGCCTCTGGTTCCGGGGCTTGGGTATCGGCGGGCGGAGGGTAATGGTAGAGGGTGGCGGGCGGCAGGGTGTGGATGGCGGTGCGCGGGGTCTCGC
The DNA here is from genome assembly GCF_000014785.1 of Alkalilimnicola ehrlichii MLHE-1. Lineage (NCBI taxonomy): Bacteria > Pseudomonadati > Pseudomonadota > Gammaproteobacteria > Chromatiales > Ectothiorhodospiraceae > Alkalilimnicola > Alkalilimnicola ehrlichii. The sequence continues at coordinate 2,824,943 of NC_008340.1, read as the reverse complement.
CCACGGTGACCGGCTGCAGAGCCGCGCACTCATCCAGGACCGCCTGCAGAGCGGCCATTGACGGGTTAAGGGAGTCTTCCCCGCGTTCCGGGGGTAGGCCTGAGGTCACGCCGGCCTCTCCCCGGTCCGCCCATCAGCGCCGGTCCCCCGCAGCCGGCGGACCTCCTCACGCAGCGCGCGGACCTCGTCCCGCAAGCCGTCGAGATCGGCCCGTTCCAGTTCCTTGGCCAGGGCCCGATGGCTCTGGCGGAGTTCATGCAGCCGCTTCTGGGTACTGTGCAGGCCGCGCCGGGTGGGCAGATCCAGCAGGCCCAGCCAGTGGTCCAGGTGTTGCTGCAGCGCACGGGTGTAGCCCAGGCTGCTCTCGCTGAGGGCGACGAAGGCCTGGCGATAGTCGTCGGTGCCCAGCCGCTCCTCCCAGGCCTGCTCACTCGCTTGCAGGTAGCGATCACGTACCGCCTGCAGGGTGGGTGGGGCCGGCGGCGAGGCCGCCAGCTCATCGGCCAATCGCTCCACTCCAGCAAGGGCGGCCTCGCGGGTCTGCCCCAGGAAGCGTTCCAGAGCCATCTGGTGGCGAAGCCCGGCCTCTATCAGTGCCTGTTGACGGGCCTGATGGTCCGCCCAGGGGCCGAGCCGGGCGGCGACCAGGTCGAGCCAGGGACGCAGCCAGGCGGGCGGCGGGGTGTCCTGGGTGTCGCTGCCCAGGGTTTGGCGCAGGCCCTGCCCCCAGTCCAGGGTCTGGTGGAGATGACGGAAGCCCTGCTCGAGTTGCTGTCGCAGGGGCGCCAGGGCGGCGTGCAGGGCCGCAGGGTCGGGGCGCTCGCCCTCGCTCTCAGCCGCCTGGAGGACTGCCAGTGCCGGGCCCAGGTGCTGCTCCGACCACAGCTCAACCGTGGTGGACCAGAACGCACGGACCTGCTCCCGGGCGGCATCCGCCCAGGCGCGCCAGTCGCTATGGGTTTGCTCCCCTTGGTCAGACACTGCGGCCGATTTCCCCCTGTGCTGGGGCGTCAGTCTATCACCGTTACCAGTGTGGGTAAGGGGGCGGCTTGTGTCCGAGGCGATCAGTCCCGTTGCGCGGCCTCTTGCTGCCAGTCCCGCTTCAGCGCCGCCGCCCGGGACGCCTGGTAGTAATCGGCTTGCGGGTGGTGCTCCACCTCTCTCAACTGCCCCAGGGCACTGTTCAGGTCCCCGAGCTGGTGGTAGTAGCGGGCCATGGCCAGGTGGGCGTCCACCGGGCGCCCGGCCTCGTTGGCCGCCTCCGCCAGGCGCCGCTTGAGTTCCGGGTGGTTCGGGTGGTCGCGTACCGCGCGGGTGAGCACCTGCCGGGCCTCATTGGGCTGCCCGGCATCCAACAGGGCGTCCGCCAGGTAGGTGGGCGCGGCGCGGTTGCCCGGGAACAGCTCCTGAGCCTTGCGCAAGGTGGCCGCCGCCTGTGCCGGGTCGCCGGAGCGCTGCTGCAGGCGGCCGCGCGCCAGCAGCCATGCCGGCTGGCCGGAGAGGTCCGCCTCCAGCTTAGAGAGCAGGGCCTCGGCCTCGTCGAACTGCCGATCGCGGATCAATGCGAGGGCCAGCCCGTAACGGGCGGCGATCTGCTCCGCACCCCGGGTCTGCTCCGCGCGGGCGCGGAAGCGCTGAACGGCCTCGCGGGCATCGCCCTGCGCGAGCACCTGCTGGCGGGCCTGCATGACGTGGAACCGGCCGCTCTCCAGGGGGGCGTCCACGGTGTAGGCGTCGGCGCGGGCGCGGGCCTCGGTGATGCGGTTTTCTGTCAGCGGGTGGGTGCTCAGGTATTCGGGGGCGCGCTCGCGGTAGCGGCTGGCCTCAAGCAGGCGCTCGAAGAAGCCGGGCATGCCTTGCGGGTCGAGCCCGGAACGGGCGAGGATACGCAAACCCACGCGATCGGCCTCGCGCTCAAAGCCCCGGGAGTAGCTCAGTTGCTGCTGAAGGGTGCCGCCAATGCCGGCCATGGCGGCGGCGCTGCCGGCCTGGGGGTCGTAGGCGCCGATCAGTACCGCGGCCAGCAGGGCGGCGGCTGTTTGCAGATTCAAGCGCTGGGCCGAGGCATAATGCCGGGCGATATGGCGTTGGGTGACGTGGGCGATCTCGTGGGCCATGACCGCGGCCAGTTCGCTCTCCGAGCGCGCCGCGTCCAGCAGGCCGGTGTTGATGCCAATGTAGCCGCCGGGCATGGCGAAGGCGTTGATATTGTCGTCCTCCACCACGAAGAAGGTGAAGCGCAGCCCCGGCATGTCGCTGTGAGCCGCCAGCCGTTGGCCCAGCTCATCGATATAGGCGGTGATCTCAGGGTCATCGGCGAGCGGCAGGTGTTGCCGGAGTTGGCGCATCAGCTCGTCCCCGATCGCCTGCTCGTCGCTGGGCGAAAGGACTTGAGCGGCGGGGTTGCCCATATCAGGCAGGCGCAACTCCTCGCTGGCCCGCGCGGCGGTCACGCTGGCGAGCAGCATGGCCACTGCCACGAGCGCCGCGATGAACAACTGAAAGGCTTGGCGGGCGTTCATGATCACCTTGTTGAGACCCCCGGGCTTGATGAGGGGTTCCGTCACTGGCTACAGGTTACCGCCGGGGGGCATTTGTGGCTATGATGTCGGGGCGCCGGCGGACAGGACGACCGAATCCCACGGGATACCCATGCAACTGATCAGAGACTGGTTCTCCCGAACGTTCAACGACCCCCAGGTGGTGGTGCTGGGCCTGGTCCTGCTGCTGGGCTTCGGCGTGGTGCTCTTCATGGGCAATATGCTGGCGCCGGTGCTGGCGAGCCTGGTGTTGGCCTATCTGCTGGAGGGGTTCGTGCGCTATCTGGAGCGGTGGCGGGTGCCGCGACTCGCTGCGGTCACGGTGGTGTTCCTCAGTTTTACCGCCTTCCTGCTGGCCCTCTTCCTGGTCCTCTTCCCAGTGCTCTACCGGCAGTTGGTGCAGCTGGTTGAGCAGTTGCCTGCGATCCTGGCGCGGGGGCAGGCGCTGTTGCTGCAACTGCCGGAGCACTATCCCCAGTTGTTCAGCGAGGCCCAGATGCGGGAGATCATCGACGGCCTGCGCCGCGAGCTCATCGACTGGGCCCAGCGGGTGGTGACCTCGTTCTCCTTCCAGTCGGTGGTGGTCATCGTCACCCTGCTGGTCTACATGGTGCTGGTGCCGTTCATGGTGTTCTTCTTCCTGAAGGACAAGCGGCTGATGCTGCAGTGGCTGAGCGACCACCTGCCGCGGGACCGGGGCCTGGCCTCGGAGGTCTGGCGCGAGGTGGACCTGCAGATCGGCAACTACGTTCGCGGCAAATTCGTCGAGATCATCATCGTCTGGGCGGTCACCTTCATCACCTTTTCGTTGTTCGGGCTCCAGTTCGCCATGCTGCTGGCGGTGATGGTGGGGCTGTCGGTGATCGTGCCCTACGTGGGTGCGGCGGTGGTGACCCTGCCGGTGGCGATCATTGCCTACTTCCAGTGGGGGGTCAGCCCGGAGTTCGCCTGGTTGATGGTGGCCTATTTCATTATCCAGGCGCTGGACGGCAACGTGCTGGTCCCGTTGCTGTTCTCCGAGGCGGTCAACCTGCACCCGGTGGCCATCATCGTGGCCATCCTGGTCTTTGGTGGGGTGTGGGGCTTCTGGGGGGTGTTCTTCGCCATCCCGCTGGCGACCCTGATCCAGGCGGTCATCAAGGCCTGGCCGTCCGCCGCCAGCCACCGGGAGCAAGCCCAGGGCGAGGCCTGATGAGGCAACCATCCTTTCGCTGGTGTCGCCGTTGGGTGGGGTCGCGGCCGCGACCCCACCCAACGGCGCTATCCGAAGCCCCTCCGTCCGTGGTGATGCTGGGTCAACGCGTCACAGCGCTTCGTTGGCGAAATCCGCCAGCCGCGAGCGCTCGCCCCGTTGCAAGGTGATGTGCCCGCTGTGGGGCCAGTCGCGCAGGCGCTGCACCGCCCAGCTCAGGCCGGAGCTGGACTCGGTCAGGTAGGGAGTGTCGATCTGCCCCAGGTTGCCCATGCAGACCACCTTGGTGCCCGGCCCGGCCCGGGTGATCAGCGCCTTCATCTGCTTCGAGGTCAGGTTCTGCGCCTCGTCCAGGATCAGCAGCCGGCGCACGAAGGTCCGGCCGCGCATGAAGGCCAGCGAGCGCAGCTTGATGCGCGACTGCACCAGATCGGCCGTGGCCGCGCGCCCCCAGTCGCCACCGCTCTCCGGTTGACCCAGCACCTCCAGGTTATCCGCCAGCGCCCCCATCCACGGTGTCATCTTCTCCTCCTCGGAGCCGGGCAGGTAACCGATGTCCTCGCCCAGGGCGATGGTGGCGCGGGTCATGACAATCTCCACGAAACGCTTCAGCTCCAGGGTCTGCTCCAGACCGGCGGCCAGGGTCAGCAGCGTCTTGCCGGTGCCGGCGGGGCCGAGCAGGCTGACGAAGTCGATCTCCGGGTCCATCAGCAGATTCAGCGCGAAGTTCTGTTCCTGGTTGCGGGCGCGCACCCCCCAGGGGCCGCCGTCGCCGCGAAAATCCTGCACCGGTTCCACCCAGCAGGCCCCCGGCTCCGCCTGCCGGACGATGCCCTCAAAGCCGCTCTCGTCGTGGTGCAGGCACTGGCCGGGGAACCAGTGGGTGCCCTCGGGCAGCGGGATGCGCACCCCCTCCTGACCGTTCTCCAGCAGCGTCTCGCGACGCGCCGTCCACACGGCGTCCGGGAGGGTGTCGATGCCGCTTTGGAGTAGGTCCAGATCCTCGGTGACCCGGTCGCTGCGGTAATCCTCAGCGCGCAGGCCACTGGCGAGGGCACGGACCCGCAGGTTGACGTCCTTGCTGACCAGCGTGACCTGGGTATGCCGCAGCTCCCGGGTGAGCTGGTCGGCACTGGCCAGGATGCCGCTGTCGCCGGGCCGGTCGTCGGCGTTGTGGAACCAGAGCCGGCCGGTGGCCCCCGGGTCGGTGTCGACCAACGGCACCCCGGCGGCCAGGGCCGCCCGGTCGGTGCCGCTGAGCAGGCCGTCCAGAAAGCGGGAGGCCTGGCGGGCGCTGCGGGCAATGTCCGAATGGCCCTGTTTGGCCGCGTCCAACTCGGTGAGTACGGCCATGGGCAGGCAGATGCCGTGCTCCTGGAAGCGGAACAGGGCGGTGGGGTCGTGGATGAGCACCGAGGTATCCAGCACGTAGAGCCGGCCCGGTGCCGATGCGGCGTTGATCATCTCAGTGGTATCCCTCTTCGGCGCCCGGGCAGGCGCCGGGCCGGCTATTGCATCGAGCGCAGGGTCTCCAGCACCTCCTGGGCGTGCCCCTTGACCTGGACCTTGCGCCACTCCCGGCGCAGCACACCCGACGGGTCGATCAGAAAGGTGCTGCGTTCAATGCCGCGCACCTTCTTGCCATACATGTTCTTGTCCTTCATTACCCCGAACTGCTCGCACAGGCTCTCGTTGGGATCGGCCAGCAGAGGGTAGGGGAACCCATGCTTGGCCTTGAAGTTCTCCTGGGTGCGCAGCTTGTCCCGTGAGGCCCCCAGCACCACTGCGCCGGCCTTGCGGAAGTCATCATGCAAGTCGCGGAAATCCTGCCCCTCCAGGGTGCAACCGGGGGTGTTGGCCCGGGGGTAGAAAAACAGCACCACCCACTGTCCGCGCAGACCGGCCAGGGTGACGGGATCGCCGCCGGTGGCCTCGGCGTGGAAATCAGGGACGGGTTGCTCGACTTGGATCGTAGTCACGGCTCTCTCCTCTCCCGTTCGGGTCGGCCGCCGATGGGCGTCACTGCTTCAGCGGCTCGATCATGGCATCGAGGTTGAGTTGGTCACAGAACTCCATGAACTCATCGCGCACGGTGGCCAGGTGGAGTGCCGCGGGCACATCGATGGTCAACTGCACCGTGGCCATGCGGGTGCCGGTGTGCTGGGCCTGATAGCTGGCGGTGGACAGATCCCGGATGTTGATCTCGCGCTGGGCGAAAAAGCCGGCCAACTGACTGACAATACCCGGCTGGTCAAGCCCGACCACCTCAGCGGCGTAGGGCAGCGACTGGCCGGTGGCGGCAGGCCGCTCGGTGCGGCGCGACTGCAACACCAGGCCCAGCCGCCGGCCCACGCCCGACAGCCCCGCCTCCAGACGTGCCAACTCGTCCCAGCGCCCGGAGACCAGCATCATGATGCCGAACTCGCAGCCGAGGGTGCTCATACGGCTGTCGAGGATATTGCAGCCGGTATCGCCGACGGCAGCGGCCAGATCGCTGACCAGCCCGGGGCGGTCGTGCCCCAGGGCCGTGATGACCAACAGGTTGGCGATGGCGGGGTCCGTGCTCGACATGGTGATGCGTCATCCTCGGCAGGGTGTCTGACTGCCGGAGTCTAGCACGGCTGCTGACCGGGTCCGGTCCGGGTCGGCCTTGACTGGGAGGGCCGGGCCGGTTAGCGTCAAACTCCCACCATAGAGACAGGGAAGCTCTGGACATGTTCAACAAACGTGAAGCCCCCAAGGCCGCTCCAGGCCACTTGGACGATCCCCGTGACGACACCACCGGCGAGCCTGTCTCGGTGCCGGTCGGCCGGACGCGGCCCACAGCGGTCATCGGCCCCTCGATCCATGTCGACGGGGAAATCCGTGGTGACGAGGATCTGGTTGTTGAAGGCAAAGTCAAAGGGAGTATCGAGGTCAAGAACCATAGCGTCACGGTTGGTGGTCAGGGTGAGGTGCAGGCCGATATCTACGCCCAGGTGATCTACCTCGACGGCGTCATGGAAGGTCAGTTGGTGGCCTCCGAGCAGGTGGTCGTGCGTCGGAGTGCCCGGGTCCGCGGCAGCATCGCCTCGCCTCGGGTCACGTTGGAGGATGGCGCCCGGTTCAATGGCTCCATCGATATGGACGAGCAGAGCGATGTGCTGGCCAGGACCTTCCCCGGTGGCCGCGCCGGGGTAACGACCGCATCGGGGTCGGGGGGCGTGAAGCCCAAGGCCGCCACGGGGGCCGGGGCCAAGGTGCGCGCTCCCGACACCGACGCTGATGACGACGCTGCTGCCAAGGCTGAGAGCAACCTCGGTTCGGACCAGGCGGTGGGCCGCTAGCCGGTCCGGAGGGGCGCTATGTTAACCGCCGAGGCGGGTGCCCGCCCGGACGCGAGCGGCGTCACGGTGCGGGCGCCTTTGTTGTCGTCCGTGGTGCAATCGTTGGACGACGGGCGGCGCCACCTGGTGCTTGATCTCGGTCCCGCCCGTCAGGCAGTGCTGGACCTGCTCTCCGGCCACCGCTGCCGGGTCGACGTGGTCGATCTACCGGGTGCGCTGAAGGCGGGTGGTGGCCCCCGGTCGGGTGCGGACCCGGCCGCCTGGTTCAAGGGGCTGTTCCCACCCGCTTTGGGTGAGCGCGCCTCCCTCGTGCTCTGCTGGAACCTGCTGGATGGTCTGACCCTGGAGGACATCAGCGTGCTGACCGGGATTTTGGCAACGCGCGGCCATTCGCGTTGCCTATTGCACGCCGTGATCCAGCGGCCCACCAAGCGGGGTGCGGCCGGCAGAGTTCATGCTGTGGTGCCGGCAGGAGCAGATCACCTCATGGTGTATCACGATCCGCCGGAAGGGCTGCAGGTGGCTGCCGGCCACCCGCTCTCGGAGTTAAAGCGTCATCTCTCCGGCTTCCGTTATGAGCACGGCAGGCTGCTGGCCAATGGGATGCAGGAGCTGCTGTTGCGGGTCGACCATCCGGTGTCCTGAGTGCCCGGGCGCGCTGCGTCCGGCCCGCTTGTGCCCGGCCTGCGCCTTCTTGTGTCTCACCCCCGCCGGAAGTACCATGCTGCCTCATCCCTGATCAGGTTTTGCGGAGGTGGCGATGTTCCATGGCAGCATGGTGGCGATGGTGACGCCCATGCACCCGGACGGCGCGGTGGATGAGGTGTCGCTGGCGCGTCTGGTGGATTATCACGTGGAGCACGGCACCGATGCCATCGTGGCCGTGGGCACCACCGGTGAGTCCGCCACGCTGGATTACGACGAGCACTGCCATGTGATGCGCAAGGTGGTGGAGGCCGCCCGCGGCCGTATTCCGGTCATTGGCGGCACCGGCGCCAACTCCACGTGGGAGGCGATCAAGCTCACCCGCTGCGCGATGGAGGGCGGCTGCGACGCCACGCTGCTGGTGGTGCCCTATTACAACAAGCCCACCCAGGACGGCCTTTACCGCCACTTTGCAGCGATCGCCGATGCGGTGGCGATCCCGCAGATCCTCTACAACGTCCCCGGTCGCACCGCCTGCGATCTGTTGCCGGATACAGTGGACCGGTTGGCGGACATCTCCAACATCGTCGGCATCAAGGAGGCCTCCACCATCGAGCGGGTGCACGATCTGGTCGAGCGCTGCAGTGACCGGCTCGATGTCTTCAGCGGCGAGGACGGCCTCAGCCGGGAAGCGGTGCTGGCGGGGGCCAAGGGCGTCATCTCGGTGACCGCCAACGTCGCACCGCAACAGATGCACGACATGGTCGCTGCCGCGCTGCGTGGTGATGAGGAGGAGGCGAGCCGCATCGACGCCCGCCTGGCGGCGTTGCACTCGGCCCTGTTCCTGGAGTCCAACCCGATCCCCGTGAAGTGGGCCGTCAGCCAGATGGGGCTGTGTGGCCCGAGCATCCGGCTGCCGCTGACGGAGCTTTCCGAACAGCACCACGAAACTGTACGCCAGGCCATGAAACTGGCCGGCTCGCTCTGAGTCAGACATACCATGCGACTGATTATCCGATTTCTGGCCGCCTCCACGGCGGCCCTGGTGCTGGCGGCCTGTGGCCGGCCGGAGATGGACCCGGAACGCCTGGATTATCCGGAGCGTCTCAAGCTGCCACCGGACCTGACCGCGCAGTACTCCGACGCCATGGGCGTGCCCGAGGTGCAGCGCGGCCGCCCCGATAGCCCCGAGGCGCTGTCGCGCACGTTGCTGCCCGATCCCGCCGCCGATGTGCGCGTCCAGCGGGCCGGAGGCCAGCGCTGGCTGGAGCTGCAGGCCGCCCCGGAGGACGTCTGGGAGTGGCTGCAGCAGTTCCTGGAGGTGCAGGATATCCCGGTGGCCGAGGTCTCGCCTCCGCTGGGGCTGGTCGAGACGGAGTGGCTGGAGGGGCGGGTGGATGCCGGTCGCGGTGTCTTCACCCCGGTGACCGTGGATGAGGCCGGCGACGGTGCCCTGGCCGAGCGTTTCCGCTTCCGGCTGGAGCCGGTCGACGGCGGAACCTCCGAGCTGCACGTTGCCCACAGCGCCGCCGTCCGCGAGGACGAACGCTGGCGATGGCGCCCTTCCGACAGCTTTGCCGAGGCGGAGGTGCTGCGCGGCTTCATGGTCTATCTGGGCCTCCGGCAGACCGAGGCCGCCCGGCAACTGGGCACGCTGGAGGCCACTCCGCGGGCCCGGCTCGACCAAGACGACGAGGGCCGGGCGGTGCTGCTGCTCGACGACGAACCCGCGACCGCCTGGCGCCGGACCGGTCTGGCGCTGGACCAGCTCGGTTTCACCGTGGACGATCGGGACCGCAGCGCGGGCGAGTATCTTATCCGCTATGATCCGCACGCGGAGGAGGGGGCGCCGGAGCGGGGTTTCCTGGATCGATTCGCGTTCTGGCGTGAGGACGAACCGGAGGGGCCTCAGCCCTACCGCCTGTTGCTCGAGTCCCGGACCGGGGGCAGTCAGCTGGTGGTGGAGACCGTGGACGGGGCGCCTATTGACGAGGACCTGGCCCAGCGCCTGTTGGCGTTGCTCTCCGAGCAGATGCGTTAGCCTATGCCTTAAGGGAAATTTCGATGCACGTGTTGCGATTGCAGGGCCGGCCGGCCCTGTCGGATTTTCGACTGCAGCGCCTCCTCGAGGCGCTGCAGTCCGTTCACGCCGGTGTTCAGGCGGTCGAGGCCCGTTTCGTCCACTTCGCCGCCAGCCGGGAGCCGTTGGACGACGGGCAGCAGGCCCTGCTGAACCGGCTGTTGGACTACGGGCCCGATCTGCCGGACCGTGGGGTCACAGGGCGCACTGTGCTGGTGACCCCGCGACCGGGCACCCTGTCGCCATGGTCGAGCAAGGCCACCGACATCCTGCACCACTGTGGGCTGGAGGCCGTGTCCCGGGTGGAACGGGGCATTGCGTACACCGTTGCCGCTGGTGATGAGCCCGACGAGGCCGCCTGGGGGCAGCTGGGCGCGGTGCTCCATGACCGCATGACCGAGACTGTCTGGCTGGCGGGCGAGCCGGAGACGGCGCTGTTCCGGGAGGACGAGCCGGCCCCGTTGCAGCGGGTGGCCCTGCTGGCGGGCGGGCGCAATGCCCTGGTACAGGCCGACAAGGCCCTGGGTCTGGCCCTGGCCGACGACGAGATCGACTACCTGGTCGAGCAGTACCAAGCCCTGGGCCGCGACCCCACGGACGTGGAACTGATGATGTTCGCCCAGGCCAACTCCGAGCATTGCCGGCACAAGATCTTCAACGCCGACTGGACCATCGACGGCGAGCGCCAGGCACGATCGTTGTTCGCGATGATCCGCAACACCCACCAGCAGCGCCCGGAGGGGGTGCTGTCCGCCTACGCCGACAATGCTGCGGTTGCCCGCGGCCACGAGGCCCGGCGGTTCTTTCCGGACCCGAGTACGGGGGTCTACGGCGAGCACCAGGAGCCGGCGCACCTGGTGATGAAGGTGGAGACCCACAACCACCCCACCGCCATCGAGCCCTGGTCGGGGGCAGCCACCGGGGCCGGCGGCGAGATCCGCGACGAGGCGGCCACCGGGATCGGTGCCCGCAGCAAGGCCGGGCTGGTGGGCTTCTCGGTCTCCGACCTGCGGATCCCCGGTTACGAACAGCCCTGGGAGTCCGACTACGGCCGCCCCGGGCGCATCGCCTCAGCGCTGGACATCATGCTGGATGGGCCCATCGGTGCGGCCGCCTTCAATAACGAGTTCGGGCGCCCGAACCTGGCGGGCTATTTCCGCACCCTGGAGGTGGAGGCCGGCGGCGAGCGGCGCGGCTACCATAAGCCCATCATGATCGCCGGCGGCATGGGCAACATCCGCGACGCCCACGTGCAGAAGGGCGCGCTGCAGGAGGGCACGCCGGTGGTGGTCCTGGGCGGTCCGGCCATGCTCATCGGCCTGGGCGGCGGCGCGGCCTCCTCGGTGGCCAGCGGTCAGGGGGACGAGGCGCTGGATTTTGCCTCTGTGCAGCGTGCCAACCCGGAGATGCAGCGCCGCGCCCAGGGCGTCATCGACGCCTGCTGGGCGCTGGGCGGTGACAACCCCATCGTCTCGATCCACGACGTGGGTGCGGGGGGGCTGTCCAACGCCGTGCCGGAGATCCTCGACGACTCCGGCCGGGGGGGGGAGCTGGAACTGCGTGAGGTGCCCAGTGACGAGCCGGGTATGTCGCCCATGCAGATCTGGTGCAACGAATCTCAGGAGCGCTACGTGCTGGCGGTGGCCCCGGAGCGGCTGGACGCCTTCCGCGCCCTGTGCCGGCGCGAGCGCTGCCCGGTGGCGGTGATCGGCCATGCCACCGCTGAGCGGCGGCTGCGGCTGGACGATCGCCTGCTCGGTGAGCCGGCGGTGGACGTGCCCATGGAGCTGCTGTTCGGCAAGCCGCCGAAGATGCACCGCCAGGTGGAGCGTGGCGAGGCGGTGGGTTCCTCCGACGACTTCGAGATGCTGGATCCGGAGCAGGCCGGCGAGCGGCTGCTGCGGCTGCCCGCGGTCGCCGCCAAGGACTTCCTCATCACCATCGGTGACCGCTCCATCACCGGCCTGGTGGCCCGCGACCAGATGGTTGGGCGCTGGCAGACCCCGGTGGCCGACGTGGCCGTCACCCTGGCCGACTACCGGGGCTATACCGGCGAGGCCATGGCCATGGGCGAGCGGTCCCCGCTGGCGCTGCTGGACGCGCCCGCCTCGGGCCGCATGGCGGTTACCGAGGCCCTGACCAACCTGGCCGCGGCCAATGTGGGTGACATCCGCCGGGTCAACCTCTCCGCCAACTGGATGGCGGCCGCCGGTCACCCGGGGGAGGACGCCCGGCTCTACGATACCGTGCGGGCGGTGGGCATGGAGCTGTGCGCCCAACTGGGCGTGGCCATCCCGGTGGGCAAGGACTCCCTGTCCATGAAGACCGTCTGGGAGCAGGACGGCGAGACCCGCAGTGTCACCTCGCCGCTGTCGCTCATCGTCTCCGCCTTTGCGCCGGTGACCAACGCGCGCCGCACCGTCACCCCCGAGTTGCGCACCCGGGGCGGCGACACCGTGCTGCTACTGGTCGATCTCGGTCGAGGCCGCAACCGCCTGGGTGGCTCCGCCCTGGCACAGGTGCATGGGCTGCTGGGCGACACCCCGCCGGACCTGGACGAGCCGGAACTGCTGGTCGGCTTCTTTAATGCGGTCCAGGACCTGCTGCGCGACGACCGCCTGCTGGCCTACCACGACCGCTCCGATGGCGGGCTGTTCGTCACCCTGGCGGAGATGGCCTTCGCCGCCCGCTGCGGCCTGGACATCCGACTGGATAACCTGGGCAGCGGTGTCATCGGTGCGCTTTTCGCCGAGGAGCCGGGGGCCGTGCTGCAGGTCCGCCGGGCCGAGTTGGACGCCGTGCTGGACCGCCTGGGCGAGGCCGGCCTCGACGCCCACAGCCATAACCTGGGCACGGTGCGCGACGACGACCGCTTCCTGTTCCGCTTCCACGACCAGGCGGTCATCGACCGGCCCCGGGTCGCGCTGCAGCAGGTCTGGGCCGAGACCAGTTACCGCATGCAGGCCCTGCGCGACAACCCGGCCTGCGCCGACGAGGCCTTTCAGACCCTGTCCGACCCGGACGACCCGGGGCTGAACCCGGTGCTCCGCTTCGACCCGGCGGAGGACGTGGCCGCCCCCTATGTCGCCGCCGGCGCCCGCCCACGGGTGGCGGTGCTGCGCGAGCAGGGGGTGAACGGCCACGTGGAGATGGCCGCCGCCTTCCACGCCGCCGGTTTCGAGGCGGTGGACGTGCACATGAGCGACATCATCGAGGGCCGCGCGCAGTTGGGCGACTTCGCCGGGCTGGTGGCCTGTGGCGGTTTCTCCTACGGGGATGTACTGGGGGCCGGTGGTGGTTGGGCGCGCTCGATCCGCTATAACGACCGGGCCCGCGACCAGTTCGAGGCCTTCTTCAACCGTGGTGATACCTTCGGTCTGGGGGTCTGCAACGGCTGCCAGATGCTCTCCCAGCTCAAGGATCTGATCCCCGGGGCGGAACTCTGGCCGCGCTTCGTGCGCAACCGCTCCGAGCAGTTCGAGGCCCGGCTCTCCCAGGTGGAGGTGCTCCCGTCGCCATCGCTGTTCCTGGACGGCATGGCCGGCTCGCGCCTGCCCATCACCGTTGCCCACGGCGAGGGCCGTGCCGCCTTCGGGCCGGAGAGCGGGCCGCGCAAGGCCGCTTCAGCCAACTTGGTGGCGATGCGCTATGTTGATGGTCGGGGTCGGGTCGCGGAGCAGTATCCGGCCAACCCCAACGGCTCCCCCGGCGGGATCACCGGGCTGACCACGGTGGACGGTCGTTACACCATCATGATGCCGCATCCGGAACGGGTCTTCCGCACCGTGCAGCATTCCTGGCACCCGGCGGACTGGGGGGAGGATGGCCCCTGGCTGCGGTTGTTCCGCAACGCCCGGCGCTGGATCGGATGAACCCCCGGGGGCTGACCGCCGCCACCCACTGACAACCAAGGACTCTGAGAGCACGCATGACGGAGCAGCGCATCAAGAAAGCCGTGTTTCCCGTGGCCGGTCTCGGTACCCGCTTTCTGCCCGCCACCAAGGCGAGCCCCAAGGAGATGCTTCCGGTGGTCGACCGGCCGCTCATCCAGTACGCCGTGGACGAGGCCTGCGCCGCCGGTGCGGAGACCCTGATCTTCATCACCGGGCGCACCAAGCGGGCCATCGAGGATCACTTCGACAAGGCCTACGAGCTGGAGGCGGAACTGGAACAGAAGCAGAAGCACGAGATGCTGGAGCTCGTGCGTTCCACGGTGCCGGACGGCGTCCACTGCATCTACATCCGCCAGGGCGAGGCGCTGGGCCTGGGGCACGCCGTCCATTGCGCCCGCGCCGTGATCGGCGACGAGCCCTTCTCGGTGCTGCTGGCCGACGACCTGATCGACGGCAACGGCCGCGAGGTCCTCTGCCAGATGGCCGAGCAGTACGCCGAGCACCGCAGCAGTGTGTTGGGGGTGGAGCGCATCCCAAACGAGGAGACCCACAAGTACGGGGTGGTCAGTGCCGAGTCGCTGGGCGAGCGCGTCTACGACGTCAACGGGATTGTCGAGAAGCCCTCGCCGGCGGAGGCCCCCTCCGACCTCGCCGTGGTCGGCCGCTACATTCTCACCCCGGCGATTTTCGACGAGTTGGCGCGCACGCCGCCGGACGCCAAGGGCGAGATCCAGCTCACCGACGCCATCGCCACCCTGCTGCGCCGGGAGCGCGTGCTCGCCTACGAGTTTTCCGGGCGGCGCTATGATTGTGGCAGCAAGCTGGGCTACCTGGAGGCCACCCTCGATTATGGGCTGAAACACCCCGAGCTGGGGCCTGCCTTTCGCGACTACGTGGCCCGCCAGTTCCGGTAGCCCGCCCATCGGCGGCGGGCAGGGGTGGGCACGATAACAACACCAAGCGGAGGAGCACACCATGCCCCATGCCATACGCATTCACGAGACCGGCGGTCCGGACGTCCTGAAGTGGGAACCGGTGGAGGTCGGTGAACCCGGCCCTGGCGAGGTGCGCCTGCGCCATACCGCGGTCGGCCTGAACTACATCGACGTCTACTTCCGCACCGGGCTCTATCCGCCCCCGGGCCTGCCCAGCGGTCTGGGGCTGGAGGCGGCCGGTGTGGTCGAGGCCGTGGGTGACGGGGTGACCGAGGTGGCAGTGGGCGACCGGGTGGTCTATGCCTCGCCCCCGTTGGGGGCCTACGCCGAGGCACGGTTGATGCCGGCCGACCGGGTGGTACGCCTGCCCGATGCCATCGATGACCGGACCGCTGCCGGCATGATGCTGCAGGGCCTGACCGCCTGGTACCTGCTGCACCGGACCTACCCGGTCAAGGCCGGCGATACCCTCCTTATCCACGCCGCCGCCGGGGGGGTCGGGTTGTTGGTCTGCCAGTGGGCCAAGCACCTCGGGGCGACGGTGATCGGGACCGTGGGCAGCGATGAGAAGGCGGAGCTGGCCCGTGCCCACGGCTGCGACCATCCCATTGTCTACACCCGCGAGCGCTTCCCCGACCGGGTGCGGGAGATCACCGCCGGTGAAGGGGTGCCGGTGGTGTATGACTCCATTGGCAAAGACACTTTCGAGGACTCCCTCGACAGCCTGCGACCGCTGGGGCTGATGGTGAGCTTCGGCAATGCCTCCGGCCCGGTGCCACCGCTGGACCTGCAACTGCTCTCCGCCAAGGGTTCGCTGTTCATCACCCGGCCCACGGTGATGACCTATACCGCCAGGCGCGAGGACTTGCTGGCCGGCGCCCAGGCGCTGTTCGACGTGGTGCAGAAGGGTGTGCTCAAGGTGGCCGTCAACCAAAGCTGGCCGCTGGCCCAGGCCGCTGAGGCCCACAAGGCGTTGGAGGCGCGGCAGACCACCGGGTCCACGGTGCTGACGGTCTGACACGCCTGCAGAGGTGCCGCTGTTGCGAAGTCAAGGGCTGCCGGTACGCCGGCAGCCCTTTTTGCTATTAAGTCGATAGATAGACTATTGAAAGTTTATAAAATGTAAGACAAGCTTCCAAACAGCCGCGGCCATTTGTCATCTATAACGAAACCGCCTAATACATCACATTGCCGCGGCTGGATGAACACCCTCGCGCGCGCCAGCAATAGGGCCAGTGCGAGGATGGTTGGCCGGGAGGAGACATGAGCCGTATCACCAAGCAAGATAACAGTGCCGTACCCGACGGCGCCGCCCGCCACTATCGTGAGGCCTCCGCCCGCAGTCGCATGGAGCACCTCGTCGATGCAGGCACCCTTCGCGGGCTGCCGGCGGAGACCGGCCTCGAGTTTGAGAGCGACGATGGTGTGTTGGTCGGCGTTGGCGATATCGATGGGTGCCGGGTGTTCCTGGCGGCCCAGGACAGCGGTTGCCGCGGTGGCACCTTCGGCGAGACCCATGCCGCCCGCCTGAAAGGCATGCTGGAGGCCGCCCAGTGGGCGGTGCCGGAGGCCGTTGTGCTGCTGCTGGACTCCGGCGGGGTGCGCCTGGAGGAGGCCGAGTCCGCCATGCTCGGGGCTGCGGAACTGGTCCGGGGCATCCAGGATTTGCGTGCAGCCGGCATCCCCGTGCTGGGTGTGGTCGGGGGGCGAATTGGATGCTTCGGCGCGGCGGCCCTGGTGGCCCGCTGCGCGGATCGGCTGATCATGGTTGAAGGGGCCCGCTTTGGCACCTCCGGGGTCCGGGTGATGGATGCCATGATCGCGGAGCAGGGCGGGCTGAGTGACAGCCAGCGTGAGGCCCTGGAGGGTGCGGTGTCGGCCGGACATCGGCTGCGGACGGGGGAGGCCGACAGGGTGGTGGTCAATGACACCCAGGCCATCCAGGAGGCCATCGTCCAGTGCCTGGATGAGTACCGACCGATGGGCTTCCATGATCTGGAGAGCACGCAGGCAAACCTGGCGGCACGCTTGCCCGCGGCCGTGGCGGAACAGGCGCCGCCGGAGAACCTGTGCGAGGATCTGCACCGCCTGTTCCCCAGGGGGCTGGAGGTGACTGCCAGCCACGGGCTTGTTGAGGGTGGCGGGGTCCGGACCTGCGGGGAGGCGGTCCGGATTCTCGGGTTCATCCCTGGAGAGCCGGCCGGTTTTGTCCAGGTGGTGCGCCTGGCGCAGTTGTTGCTGGATACCATGGCCGACGATCCGGGGCAGTCCATCCTGCTGCTGGCCGATGCCGAGCAGGCCTTCAGCGTGGAGAATGAGCAGCAGGGTTTCGCCCTGGCCCTGGCCCATCTGGCGAACGTGGTGGCCCATGCCCGCACCCGCGGGCACCGGGTTATCGCCCTGCTACGTGAGAGCGGCTGGGGCGCCAGCTTTATCGCCTCGGCGATGATGGCTGATGAGCTCTACGCCCTGAAGGGGGCACGGATCCGCGCCCTGCCGGAGCGGGCGGTCGCCCTGTTCGCCCCCCAAAGCCTGGGCGAGCGGGGCGATGGCAGCCTCGCATTGGAGCGCTTCTGCCACCTGGGCGCTGTGGACACCATCTGGGATCGTTGCCTGAGCCGCTACCTCAACGCCGGCCTGGCGGGGCTGCGGCAGTCGGACCGCCGCCGCCTGCGCGGGGCGCAACGCTGCGGCCGAACCGCGCCGCTGGCGGTGTGTGACCGGGTGGCCTGCGACTTGATGGAGTCCTTCCACGCCAAGTAGACGGCGCCACGAGAACCGGCGGCCCCACCAGCTGTGGCGGCCGCCGGTCCGGTGGCGATTGCTCAGGCGTCGCTGTCTGGCTCCCCGTCCTCGTCTTCCGCCATATAAGGGCTATAGGTCGCGGAAATGCGCCCTGCTTCATCGTACAGCCCGGTGAGCAGGCTGATCAGCCGGCCGGTCTCGAACAGCTTGCGATCGATCTGCTCGATGTTTTTGGTCTGCTCGGTCAGCAGTTCATGGCGCAGCCGCGCATAGTGTTGCAGCAGCTCCCGCCCCTTGTCGGTGGCATCGAAGCAGTAGGTCTTGCCGCCGGTGTCCTTCACCTTCTCCACCAGCCCCTGTTTGATCAGTTTGCGCAGGCTGTACTGGATGTTGGGCAGGTCGTCCCGGTTCAGCTGGCGCGCGATCAGGGCGGAGGGCTGCGGGTGGCTCTGCATATTGATCACGTGCAGGATGATGAGCTCCGAGTAATTCAGGCTGCCCAGCCCGCTGATGCTGGCCACCTGCAGGCAGAAGCGCTGGAAGGCCTCCTGGAAGCGGAGTAGGGACCACTCAAACTCCGTGGTCAGGGCCTCGTGCTCGGTGCGCGCCAGGTGCCAGCTGCGATACCGCTTGGTGTCCACCATTGAGTTCATGTTGTGCGCCACAATAACAGGGTTGCGGGGAACTGCAGTGATCTGGTCCATCCGTTTATCACCTCGAGAGTATAACGGCATCGGTTGCCGTGCATAGAGCCCGGGGGTGGGCCGGCATCCGTGGTCGGGGCTCGAGGTCCGTCGGCTGGCCAGTACGTTGCCTAGCGGGTGTTCGGCGCGTAGGTCGCGGAAATCCGGCCGGCTTCGTCGTACAAGCCGGTGAGCAGACTCAATACCCGGGCGCCTCGGCGTAGCCGGTCCTCAATGCCCTCCAGCGGCTCCAATTGATCGACAATCAGTTCCCGCCGGATCCTGGCGAACTGCTCGGTCAGTGCTCGCCCTGCCTCGGTCACCGTGTAGTTCACCTTCTTCCCGCGCTCATCCGCCGTCTTCTCCACCAGCCCGCTGCGTTCCAGCTTGCGCAGGCTGTACTGCAGGTTCGGCAGGTCGTCCCGGTTCAGCAGCCGCGCCACGATAGCGGCCGGCTTGGGGCGGTCGTGCAGCCGGATCATGTTAAGGATCCGCTCCTCCTGCGGACTGATATCGCCATGGCCAGCGGCGGCGAGTAGCCCCTTGGTCGACCGGTCGAAGGCCTCGGCCATCCGTATCACCGCCCACTCAAAGTTTTCAGTGACCGCCGTATGGGTGTCGCGGCGCCTGCCGCGCTGGCGTCGAGCCGGTTTGCCGGCCGTGCCCGGTGCCTCCTTGTCTGAGTCCATGTCTGCTTCCGTCGTCCGGCTGAGTGGTTTCACGGGCCCCGGCATGACACCCGGAGCCCGGCCCGGAGGGGATCCGGGCCGAGGCTGTTCCGCGAGACCGCAATTTTAGCAGACGTGAACCTCTATGGATACCGTGTTGAATTTTTTAACTGCCTGTTTTCCTGGGTTTTTCCTTTACCTTTTCAGTCTCCTGGGAAAAGCGTTCGATAGTCCTCCGCGATCAAAACGTGAGTTGCATCACGCCCCAGCGGTCGGTGAAACATCTTATCCCATTGCCAATCACGATGAAACCAAGCAAAGACCAATTGACTTTCAATTGAAAATTGTCCATCTTTCGTTTGACGTCGCTGCCACCCGCAGCCGGGTGGAGTTGTAAACGAGGAGCGAGACCATGCGGTTCGAATTGTTATTGACAGCCTTCCTCAGGGACAGCGCCCCGGATGCGCTGGCCACGGAGGCCAGCCCGGTCCGGCCCCAACCGGTTCGGTCGGCCCTCATCCGTGTGCTCGGAGTCCTGGGCCGCGCGGTGCTGGCCGTCGCGCCCTGGCTGTTCATCGCCGGCCTGCTTTGGGCGGCCATCTTCGTGCGGCCTCAGCCGCTGGGCTCCACGGTGCAGCCGCCCCTGATCGAGGAGCGGGACGCCTTCTTCGGCGCGGCCCTGCCGGCCCCGGGTGTGGCCTGGATCGTGGGCAGCGACGGCAAGATCCTGCGCTCCGAGGGGGGCCTCGACAACTGGCATCGCCAGCAGGCCGGCACCCAGGAGCACCTGCAGCACATCGCCGCTTGGTCGGGCGATGAGGCCGTCGCCGTCGGCAACGACGGCGTGGTGCTGTACACCCGGGACGGTGGTGAGACCTGGGCGGTGGGCGATGCCCCCCGCTCCGAGATCGCCAACAAGCTGCTGCGGGTCCGCACCGGGGCGGCGGGTGAGGCCTGGGCGGTCGGTGAGATGGGGGCCCTGCTCCGGACCGGCGATGGCGGTGCCACCTGGTCCCGGGCGATGCCGGAGGAGGATCTGGCCTGGGCCGACCTCTCCTTCAATGGCGCCGGCGTGGGCGTGCTCGTGGGTGAGTTCGGTGAGATGCGCCGGAGCACCGACGGGGGCGCATCGTGGGAAGCGCTCCCCCCTGTGGTCGACAGCAGCCTGACCGCCATCGCCTTTGCCGATGACGGCCGGGGCGTGGCCGTGGGTCTGGAGGGCGTGATCCTCACCAGCACCGATCACGGCGCCACCTGGACAGCGGCGGACAGCCCCACCGAGTTGCACCTGTTTGACGTGAGCTGGGACCCCGAGGCCGGGCATTGGCTGGCGGTGGGGGACCAGGGAGCCTGGGTGACCGGCCGGGTCGGGGGCGACTGGGCGAGCGGCCGGATCAGCGAGAACAGCATGCCCTGGCTGATGGACGCTCAGCCGGTCGGCGGCGCGGTGCTGATCGTCGGGGCGCAGGCGGGTCTCTGGGAGGGACCGGGTGGCGGCTGGCGGCCATTCACGACCAACGGGGAGTAAGCGGTTATGGTGCAACGTTTTGCCGATCTGTGTATTCAGCTCCGGGCCTGGTTGGTCGGTGTGCTGGCGTTCCTCACGCTGTTCCACGCCTGGAACGCGCTGAACATCAATGTCGAGACGGTGTTCGAGGACCTGCTGCCGCAGTCCCACCCCTACGTGGAGACCCACGAGCAGTTCAAAGACGCCTTTGGCAGCTCGAACATGGTCACCATCATGATCGAGCCGGTGGAAGGGGATATCTTCCAGACCGAGGTGCTGCGCAAGGTCCAGTTCCTGACCCGCGAGTTGCGCACCGTCCCGGCCGTGGATGACTACCAGATCGTCTCGCTGGCGGCCCGCAAGCTAAAGGAGGTCACCGGTTCCACTGCCGGGATTGATACCCGGTCGTTGATGTGGCCCGACGTGCCCACCACCCAAGCGGGCCTGGATCAGCTGCGCGAGGCGGTGGTCACCAACCCGGTAGTCATGGGCACCTATGTCTCCGAGGACCTGAGCTCCACCCTGATCACCGCCGACTTCATCGACCACCTGGTGGACTACGAGGTGGTGTTCAACGAGATCCGGGCGCTCATTGACCAGGTGGACGATGCCAGCGTCCAGGTGCGCCTGGTGGGCGACCCGATCCTCTACGGCTGGGTCAACCACTACCTGAGCGAGACCCTGCAGCTGGCCATGCTGGCGCTGTTGGTGATGGCGGTGGTGCTGTTTGCCCTGGTGCGCACCTGGCGGGGCACCCTGCTGCCGCTGATCTCCGGTTTCGCCAGCGGCAGTTGGGCATTGGGCACCGCCAGCCTGCTCGGCATCCATTTCGACCCGCTGGTAGTGGTGGTGGCGGTGCTGATCACCTCACGGGCCGTTTCCCACTCGGTGCAGATCGTCACCCGCTTTGAGGAGGAGCTGGCCAAACTCGGGGATGCCCCGGCGGCATCCCGCCAGGCGGCCAGCAACACCCTGCGGGAGCTCTTCCGCCCCGGGCTGCTGGGCATCGCCACCGATGCCGGCTGCGTCGCGGTGGTCGCCCTCAGCCCCATCCCGCTGTTACAGAAGCTGGCCTTCATGGCCATCACCTGGATCTCCACCGTGGCGGTGAGCGCCATCATTCTCACCCCGGTGCTGCTCTCCTGGGTCAGCCAGGCCCGCGTGCAGACCCGGCGCCGCCTGGACCCGCTGCGCCCGGTGCTCAACCTGGCCCTGCGCACGGTGGCCGGCCGTGCCCGGGTGCCGGCACTGGTCACCGCCCTGGTGGTGCTGCTCGGCTCCGGCTATTTCGCTTTCGGCCTGCAGGTTGGTGATGCCAACCCCGGCTCGCCCATCCTCTGGCCCGATAGCACCTACAACCAGGACTCCGCTGCCGTCAACGCCAACTACCACGGTGCCGACCGGATGTTCATCGTCGCCAGCGGCGAGGAAGAGGGGTTCGTCCAGCGCCCGGAGGTGCTCACCAACATGAACCGCCTGCAGCGTTTCATGGAGGCGCAGCCCCAGGTGGGTGGCACCCTCTCAGTGGCGGACATCCTGCCGACGGTGCACCGGGTGCTGCGGGAGGGCAACCCGCACTATCAGGAGCTGCCCAACGATGCCCTGATGACCGGCGAGCTGATGTATATCTTTGAGTCGGTCTCCGAGCCCGGTGACCTGGACCAGTTTGTCGACTCCGACAAAAAGAACGCCAGCATCACCCTGTTCTTCCGGGACCGCCAGGGCGACACCATTCGAACCGCCCTGGCGCGGCTGAACGAGTACATCGACAACAACCCGCTGCAAGGGGGGGAGTACCTGCTGGCCGGTGGCCTCATCGGGCTGCTGGGGGCGGTCAACGAGGTCATCCTGGCCGGCCAGATCCAGTCCATCGCCCTGGCGCTGCTGGTGTTGGTGGTGATGTGCACCCTGGTCTACCGCTCGAGCATGGCCGGCATGTTCTTCATGGTGCCGGTGATTATGTCCAACACCCTCACCTTCAGCTTCATGGCCTGGCAGGGCATCGGGATGAACATCAACACCGTCCCCGTGGCCGCGTTGGGGATCGGTCTGGGCGTGGACTACGCGCTCTATATCTGTGACCGCATCCGCGAGGAACTGCGCCGCAGCGGGGATGAACTGCGGGCCTACCGCCTGGCCCTGCACTCCGCCGGCCGGGCCGTGCTTATCACCGCCGCGGTGCTCATCGCCAGCACGCTGCTCTGGTGGGCCTCGTCGCTGCGCTTCCAGGCCGAGATGGGGCTGTTGATGGGCCTGTGGCTGACGGTCTCGGCGGTGACGGCACTGTTCGTCATGCCGTCGCTGGCCTACGTGTTCAAACCCCGGTTCATCTACCGGGACTTCCAACCAGAGCCCCGCCAGGAGGCCGCTGCCTCCGGTGACCGCCTGGTCCCCAATGAGGGCTGAGCGGGGCCGGTATCCATTGCCAAAGAGGTCAGAGAGGAGACCACGACCATGACCAATTGTCTGTTTGAACAGGGGGGAAGGCGCCGGGCCTCGGTGCTGGGCGTCAGTGCCCTGGCCCTGATGACGGCCTCCGGGGCCGCTCAGGCGCTGGATTTGGACGCCAGCATCAGCGGGGCCATCACCCAGGATATCTCCGTGAACCTGGACAACCCGGCGTCCTCCAATCCGGCGCTGGAGGGCAACCACCGCAACCGGCTCTCCATGGTGCGCACCACTCTCCACCTGGATATCGACGCCGAGACCGACTGGGCCAGCTTCGTCACCAAGTCCCGGGTGGTGCGCGAGGCCAGCACCCGCTACATGCGGCGGCTGGAGCGCGCCGGTGCCAATGGCGGTGACGAGGACAGCCTGCGCGAGTATTACAACGAGACCGAGCTGCGCGAGGCCTATGTCGATTTCTATCCCACCCGCAACACCGACGTGCGCCTGGGCAAGCAGCAGGTCGCCTGGGGCGAGACCGATTTCTTCCAGGGGACTGACTTGGTGCACGGCTTCGACTTCCGCTGGCGCAGCTTCCTGGAGCCGGCCAACGAGGAGCTGCGCAAGCCATTGATCATGGCCAACATCACCCAGCACTTCCCGAGCCTGGATGGCTCCCTGCAGGTGCTGGTGCGCCCGGGACTGGACCGGCGCACCGATATTGGCAACAGCTACGACCTGGAGGGGGGGCGCTGGGCCAATACCCCCAACAAGGGCGTCGACCTGACCACCCTGGTGCCCTACAACCTCGAGCACGATCAGGGGGATTACCAGGATGTCACTGGCGGCCTGCGCTGGGAGGGCTTCGCCGGCGGGGTCGGCTACTCCCTGGCCTACCTACACACCTTCTCCGCCGACCCGGTAGTGAGTCCGGCCTGGAACCCCTATCGCAGCGAGACCACCCGGGGGCCCTGGGGCGAGACCATCTACCCCACGGTGGATGTGTTCGGGGCCACCGCCAATGGTTACGCCCGCTGGGGTGATTTCGTCTGGAGCACCGAGATCGCCTACATCAAGGACCAGCCTTATAACTTCGGAACCGTGGCAAACGCCTCGGCGGACAACGCGGCGGCGGCCGCGTTGGGCCTGGCCGGGTTTGAGGGCATCGAGACCAAGGACGTGGTCCGCAGCATGGTGCGGATGGACAAGGATCTGCGCGGTCTGGGGCGTCTGCTGAATGCGGACCGGCCTGCCTTCTTCTCCGTGCAGGTGTTTGACACCTGGATCACCAGCTACGACCGCGACGACGAACTCGTGGAGCTGGTCGGCTTTGGCCAGCGCAGTCGCGAGAACTCGACCCTGGTGACCGGCATTCTGGGTCTGAGCTACCGCAACGGCCGAGTCAACCCGGAGCTGGTGGTCGGCTTCGACACCAGTTATGGCGGCGGCTTCGCCGTCCCCAGTGTCTCGTTCGAGTACGGCGATAGTCTGCGCTTCAAGCTGGAGGCGGACCTCTTCTGGGGCGGAGACGAGGTCGGCAGCCGCTCCCTGTTCGGCTATTTCGAAGACAGTAACCAGCTCTTTGCACGGGCCAAGTACCAGTTCTGATCCGATCGGAGGATGATGCTATGCGATTGACGACTATCGGTTATTCCGCACTTCTCGCGGGCCTGGTGGGGCTCCCCACCGGCGCCTGGGCGGAGATCCCCGAGGGCACGGTGCTCTCAGCGGACAACATCGATGAACTCTACGACCAGACCTTCCAGGGGCACCGGGTGGGTGACCTGCTGACCGAGCGCCTGGAGTGGCGCATCCGCGAGTCCGGGTTCGAGATGCCCATGTATCACAGCCAGGCGATCGAGCTCGATCCCAGCTACCTGGAGGCCACCGAGGGCAATCGGGAGGCGGTCAGCTTCAACCCGGACACCCGCCAGGTGGAGGGCTGGCAGGCGGGGATGCCCTTCCCGGAGATCGACGAGGATGACCCGCACATTGCCGAGAAGCTGATTTGGAACTGGTACTACGGGCAGCCCCGGGGCGATGTGATGAACGTGCCCAATGTCACCTACATGATGGTGGACGCCGACAGCGGCGTTGACCGCATCCAGAATTGGTGGTTCCTGCGCTACACCATGAAGGGGCGGCTGGCCGCGGATGACCCGGTGGCCGGTGACGGCAGTGAGCTGAGCCGGACCCTGTTCGTGGCCACCGAGCCGCGGGATGTGCGCGGCCTGGGCACCCTGAGCATCCGCTACGACTCCGACGCCATGGAGGATGTCTGGGCCTACATCCCCGCCGTGCGCCGGGTCCGCCGCCTCTCCGGTGGGGCCTGGATGGACCCGGTGGGCAGCACCGATCAGCTCCAGGACGATATCGAGATCTTCAACGCCCAGCCCTCCTGGTATGACGAATACCGCCTGGTGGAGCGGCGTTGGGTGCTGGCGGCGGCCAATGGCCGGGCGGACAACGTCAATGGCAATGCCGACGACGTTGACGCGCAGTATCCGCTGTTTGATCTCTCCCAGTCGCCGTACTGGAACGTCAACTTCGACCGCTACGAGCCGCGGGAGGTTTGGGTGATCGAGGCGATCCCGCCGAGCGAGCACCCCTATAGCAGGAAGGTGGTGTACATGGATACCCAATATCCGCGGCTCCACTACGGCGAGGCCTATAACCAGGCCGGCGACTTCTGGAAGTTCCTGCAGTTCAACTCCACCCCGGGGGAGGGTGACGACGGCTTCCGGGATATCCGGACCAATGCCGGCGTGGTCATCGATTTCCTGCGCAACCGGGCCACGATCTTCATCCCCGATCACTCCGAGTGGAGCACCAACACCCCGGGTTTCACCGAGGATGACATCGGCGTCTCCACGTTGCGTTCGGTGGCCCGCTGAGCATTGGGACCGGCACCCGTCGCCGGCAGGCGGCGGGCGCCTGGCCCGGGCCCCGGGCGGTTCAGCCGGATCGGGGTGTTTCGCAGTCAGCCCATGGGGCCACGTGCCTGAACCAATCGTGCAATAGGAGGAAATAACATGTCGGAAAATCGTGAAGGCCAACGCGTACCCGAGGTCGTGTTCCGCACCCGCAAGGACGGTGAGTGGGTGGACGTGGACAGCCGCGACCTTTTCAACGGCCGCACCGTGGCGGTGTTCTCGCTGCCCGGGGCGTTCACCCCCACCTGCTCGTCCACCCACCTGCCCCGCTTCAACGAGCTGGCACCGGTGTTCTTCGAGAACGGGGTGGATGAGATCGTCTGCATCTCGGTCAACGACGCCTTCGTCATGAACGAGTGGGCCCGGGATCAGCACGCCGAGAATATCACCCTGATCCCCGACGGCAACGGCGAGTTCACCGAGGGCATGGGCATGCTGGTGGACAAGACCGACCTGGGCTTTGGCAAGCGCTCCTGGCGCTACTCCATGCTGGTCAAGGACGGCGTGATCGAGAAGATGTTCATCGAGCCGCAGAAGCCGGGCGACCCTTTTGAGGTCTCCGATGCCGATACCATGCTGCGCTATATCAACCCGGAGGCGCCGCATCCGGAGTTCGTCACCCTCTTTGCCAAGGCCGGCTGCCCCCACTGCGCCCGGGCCAAGGCCCTGCTAGAGAGCCACCAGATGGCCTACGAGGAGATCACCCTGGGCGAGGGCGTGATCACCCGCTCGGTGCGGGCCGCCACCGGCTCCGGCAGCGTGCCCCAGGTGTTCGTGGATGGCCGACTGATCGGGTCCGCAGACGCCCTGGAGGCCTTCCTCACCCAGCGCCGCCAGGCCGCCTGACACCGGAGTGCGGAGACGCGCCGTAAGGGCGGGTCCGGCAAGCGGCCCGCCCTTACCTCTTCGTCGGCAGGATGGCTGAAAAGGGGCGTCGGCGTCGTCATATGGCCGGCCCGGGTTGCCGTCCCTTTCCCGGTGCCTCCCCCTCAACAGGCGTGGACCCACTCCCGGAGCTGAGCCGTGACCGTCCGGCGTTGGGCTGCCGGGTCGATGTCAGCACGAGCGGTACCCTCCCAATCGACGAAACGGGGGCTGTCGATCCCCATAAAGGCCAATGCGGTTTTCATATAGGGACGCAGGTGATCCAGTGACGTGTCGGCGAACAGGCCCCCGCTGGCGGTCATGACCAATGCCGGCTTGGGACCGGCGAGGCCCTCCAACTCGCCGTCGGCGACCTTCCTGAAAGTGCGCCGTGGCCGGATGACGTGATCCAGCCACGCCTTCAGGGTCGAGGGGAGTGAAAAGTTGTACATGGGGACCGCGAAGGCGAGGGCGTCCGCCTGCAGCAGTTGCTCGATCCAGGTGTCCGACAGCGCCAGGCTGGCGGTGGCCGGTTCCTCCGCTCCGGCCAGTCCGAAAAAATGGCGAATGGTGGCCGCGTCCACGTGGGGCGGTGGGGTATCGGCCAGATCTACCACCCGGACCTGATGATTATCGCCCCGGGCGTGCCATTCGGCGGTGAGGATGTCGGCCATCTCCCGGGTACGGGAGCCCCCGGTGCGCGCGCTGGAGTGCACGAGTAAGAGTGTGGTCATTGCGAAGTTCTCCTGCCTGGGGACCGACCCGGGGTCGGAGCCGCCGGGTCGGTCCGGGCCGTCAGGCGCTTGCGCTGCGCGCCCTGCTCATCTCCAGGGCGACGTCCTCGATCATGTCCTCCTGGCCGCCGACGGTACGGCGGGCGCCCAGCTCCACCAGGATGTCGCGGGCCGGTACCCCGTGGTTGGCCTCGGCGCGTTTGGCGTGGAGCAGGAATGAGGAATAGACCCCGGCGTAACCCAGTGTCAGCGAGTCGCGGTCGATCCGGGTGGGGGCGTCCATCATCGGCAGCGCGACGTCCTCGGCCACGTCCTGGATGCGGCCCAGGTCCACACCGGTGCAGATACCCATGCGCTCACAGACCGCGATGAAGACCTCCAGCGGGGTGTTGCCCGCGCCGGCGCCGAAGCCGGCCACGGAGCCGTCGATGCGCTTGGCACCGGCCTCCACCGCCGCTACCGAGTTGGCCACTCCCATTGCCAGGTTGTGGTGGCCGTGGAAGCCGACCTCCGTCTCATCGGCGAGCCCCTCGCGCAGGGCGGAGACTTTTTCGCGCACCTCCTCTGGCAGCATGTAGCCGGCCGAATCGGTCATGTAGACGCAGTTGGCGCCGTAGGACTCCATCAGCCGTGCCTGTTCCAACAGGCCCTCGGCGGGCAGCATATGCGCCATCATTAGAAAGCCGACGGTGTCCAGGCCGAGCTTGCGAGACAGCCCGATGTGCTGCTCCGCCACATCCGCCTCGGTGCACTGGGTCGCCACCCGCAGGCAATGGACGCCGCAATCGGCGGCCATGCGCAGGTCGTCCACGGTGCCGATACCGGGCAGCAGCAACGCCGAGACGCG
This sequence comes from Alkalilimnicola ehrlichii MLHE-1, assembly GCF_000014785.1. Classification (NCBI taxonomy): domain Bacteria; kingdom Pseudomonadati; phylum Pseudomonadota; class Gammaproteobacteria; order Chromatiales; family Ectothiorhodospiraceae; genus Alkalilimnicola; species Alkalilimnicola ehrlichii. The sequence goes on along the minus strand of NC_008340.1, from coordinate 2,796,966 downwards.
CGCCTGCTGCATCCGCGGAATAACGGCCTCCAGGTACTCCCGGTCGGAGTGGGCGGCGAAACCGTAGTTGACCGAGTGGCCGCCCAGGCCATCGCCATGGGTGACCTCGATCAGGGGTACACCGGCCTCGTCCAGGGCGGTGGACAGCTCGATCATCTGCGCCAGCGAGAACTGGTGGCGGACCGAGTGCATGCCGTCGCGCAGGGACATGTCGTGGACCAGGATTTCCTTCTTGTCAGTCATGGTGTGCTCCTTAGGCAGTGGCCGGTGCGTCGGACGCCGATTGCAGGCTCTCGGCGAAGATCTCGGCGGCGCGGGCGGCTGCCGCGGTCATGATGTCCAGGTTGCCGGAGTAATGGGGCAGGTAGTCGCCCAGGCCCTCTACCTCCAGGAAAGTGCTCACCCGCTGACCGTCGAAGGTGGGGCCATTCTTGATCCGGTAGCCCGGTACGTAGCGCTGCACCTCGGCCACCATCCGTTCGATGGACTCGGTGATGGCCTTGTGGTCCGGTTTGCCTTGCACCAGGCAGTGCACGGTGTCGCGCATGATCAATGGCGGCTCGGCGGGATTGAGGATGATGATGGCCTTGCCCTGTTTGGCGCCGCCCACCTGTTCGATGGCCCGCGAGGTGGTGCGGGTGAACTCATCGATGTTCTTGCGGGTGCCCGGCCCGGCGGACCGGGAGGAGATGGTGGCCACGATCTCGGCATAGTCCACCGGCTGTACCTGGCTGACCGCCGCGACGATGGGGACCGTCGCCTGGCCGCCGCAGGTCACCATGTTGACGTTGGTGGCGCCGTCGCCGATTCGGTCCTTGAGATTGACCGGCGGGACGCAGAAGGGCCCGATGGCGGCCGGGGTCAGGTCAATGACCATGACCCCTTTCTCCTGGAGCTTGCGGTCGTTCTCGGCATGTACGTAGGCGGAGGTGGCATCGAAGGCGATGCGCACGCCGTCCCCCTCAATGTGCGGCAGCAGGCCGTCCACGCCTTCGTGGGTGGTCTTCAGGCCGGCCGCACGGGCGCGGGCGAGACCGTCGGAGTCCGGATCGATGCCCACCATCCACGCGGGTTCCAGCACCGGGCTGCGTTGCAGTTTGGCCATCAGGTCGGTGCCGATGTTGCCGGAGCCGATAATGGCGCATTGGATCTTCATAAGCGGTTCCTCGGGGTTGCGGAATCAGGGGGTTAAACGAAGCGCAGGGAGACAGAGCCCAGCCCGCCGATGGCGACCCGCATGTTGTCGCCGGGGTGGGCATCCACCATTGCGGTCAGTGCCCCGGAGAGGATGACCTCGCCGGCCTTCAGCGGGATGCCGAGACGGCCCAGGGTGTTGGCCAGCCAGGTGACGCAGTTGACCGGCGAGCCCATCGCGGCGGCGCCGGCCCCGGTCTGCTCCACCGCGCCGTTGCGCTCCAGCACGAGGCCGCACAGGCTCAGGTCCAGGTCCCGGGGCGGGACGCCGGAATCGCCCAGGACCAGCAGCCCGCAGGAGGCGTTGTCGGCCACCGTGTCCTGGATGCGGATGCGCCAGTCCCGGATCCGGGAATCGACGATCTCGAAACAGGGCATGACCAGCTCGGTGGCCCTGAGGACATCGGCGTTGGTGATGCCGGGCCCCTCCAGATCGCGGCCCAGCAGAAAGGCGATCTCGCCCTCCGCCTTCGGCCGGATCATCTGCGAGACCGGCACCGCGCTGGACTGGCCGTACACCATGCCGTCCAGCAGGTGGCCGAAGTCCGGCTGGTGCACATTGAGCATGTCCTGCACCGCCTTGCTGGTGACACCAATCTTTTTGCCCACCACGCGCTGCCCCGCATCCAGCTGCCGCTGCACCATGCGCAGCTGGATCTGATAGGCATCGTCCAGCGTCAGCTCCGGCTCGCGCTCGGTGAGGGGCTCCACGGGCTCGCTGTTGACCAGGGCCTGGTGCAGCGCCTCGCCGTAGTGGTCGATCTTCTCTGCCTCCATCTGCTTCTCTCCTGCCTATCGGCAAATCAGCTGTTGACTTCGTATAGATTAAATATAAAACTTCAATTGACCGTCAATACATAGTTTCATCATAGCGGGTCAGCAAGGCAGCGTCCAATGCATCCATTGCCCCTGGCCCCAGACGCGACAGGCCATTGCCGCCGGCAGGACGACCGGTGGTGGGGGGCCGAAGAGTCCGGAGGAGATGATCATGAGTGCAAATGCGGAGACCGTGACGCAGGGGGTGCAAGGGGTTCACCGAGTGACCTTGCGCTTTGCCGATGACGTGGAACACCGGGTGGAGGTGGCGCCCGGCCAGTCGGTCCTGGCTGCGGCGCTGGCGCAGGGGGTGCCCCTGATCTCGCAGTGCGAAAGCGGAAGCTGCGGGACCTGCGTGGCCCGGGTCTGCGACGGCGATGTGCGTATGAACAGCAAAAAGCAGACGGCGCTGCTCTCCAGCGAGCGCGAAGAGGGTTACCGGCTCACCTGTCAGGCCTTTGCCGAGGCCGACAGCGTGTTGGAGCTGGACTATCCCAGCACGCTGGGCGAGCAGACCCCGGAGCAGTCCGAGGCCGAGATCACCGAGCTGGAGTGGCTGAGCAGCAATGTGGTGCGCCTGGCCCTGACCCTGCCGGAGGACCAGACCTTCGAGTTCTGGCCGGGGCAGTATGCCCGGTTGCGTATTCCGGGGACCGAGGACTGGCGTTCCTACTCCATGTCCAGCGCCCCCGGCGAGGCGCCGCGGGTGGAGTTCCTGATCCGCATCCTGGAGTCCGGTGCCATGTCCGATTACCTGCGGGAGCGAGCGGCGGTGGGGGATCACATCGAGGTGGAGGGGCCCCATGGCGCCTTCTACCTGCGTGAGCCCGAGGGCCCCCTGGTGATGGTGGCCGGAGGCACCGGCCTGGCACCCATGATGGCGATGCTGGACACCGTGCGGGTGCAGGGCAGCCGCGCCCCCAAGACCCTGCTCAGCTTTGGCTGCGCGACACCGGATAACCTGTTCCATGGTGACGAGCTGGAGCTGCGCTGCTTCTGGATGAGCAAGCTGGAGGTGCGGACCTCGGTCGACCAGGCCCCGGAGGGCTACGCCGGTCGCATCGGCACCCCGGTGGACGCCCTGCAGGCCGCGGACGTGGCCGCCCCGGGCACCACGGCCTACCTTTGCGGCCCGCCGCCCATGATCGAGGCCGCCCGCGCGCGCCTGATCGAGCTGGGCCTGCCGGCCGATCGCATCTTCGCAGAGCAATTTACCCCAAGCGCTGAGTAAGCCCGGCACCGTTCCGGGCCACACACCAAGGCAACGCCAGGAGAGAAGACCATGCAACTGAGCTATCTGGGTATCAACGTGGAGCGCCTCGACGCACAGTGGGAGGCCATCCTGTTCGATGTGCTGGGCCTTGAGGCCCGGCCGCGCGAGGAGGGGGCGCCGCTGCAGCTGCGCGTCGACGACCGCCACCACCGCATCACCCTCTATTCCACCGGCGAGAACAGCACCGCCTATGTCGGTTGGGAGGCCGACACCCAGGCGGAGTTCGACCAGGTTCTGCGCGGGCTGCGCGAACAGGGCGTGGCCTGCGAGGAGGCGGATGCCCGCCTGTGCGAGGAGCGCGCGGTGATGCGGATGGTCTATTTCGAGGGCCCCGACGGCGTCAGGACGGAACTGGCCTTTGGCGGCGTGGTCGACGGCCAGCCGTTCAAACCCAGTCGGGCGATCAGCGGTTTCAACACCGGCGAGCAGGGCCTGGGGCATATCCTGATGGCCAGTGCCGATCCTGCCGCGACAGTGCAGTGGTACCAGGACAAGCTGGGCTTCAGGGTCAGCGATTACATCCACTGGGACGAGGCCCGGGCCACCTTCCTGCACTGCAACCCGCGCCACCACAGCCTGGCGATCATGAACCCCTGCTTCGGGACCGGGGCCGGGGAGCTCAACCACCTCATGCTGCAGGCGCGCTCCATCGACGACGTGGGCCGGGGCTATGATGAGGTGCAGCGTCGGGGTATCCCGCTGGCGCTGACCCTGGGCAAGCACACCAACGACCATATGACCTCCTTCTACATGATGACCCCGGGCGGTTTCGCCATCGAATACGGCTACGGCGGCCGAACCATTGAGGACGAGGAGGACTGGGAGGTGCAGTTCTACAACGCGCCCAAGCTCTGGGGGCATAACCTGGGCAAGGCTCAGGACTGACCGGCTTACCCGCAGCAAGGCGCCCCGCGCCGGCGAGAGCCGGGCGGGGCGTCGGCGTTGGGGCGCCCGCACCGGTCTAGCGTGGGGCGGCCTCTGCCCCCTGTTCCAGGTTGGAGCGGATGGCGTGGAAGGGGTTGGTCCCGGCCGCGTGGTTAGTGACGTCCCGGATGCCCGTGAGCGCCGGGACGCGGGCCAGCAGCGTCTTCTCCACCAGTCCGGTGAGGGTCTGATCCACCACTGCACAGCCTTGACAGCCCCCGGCGAAGCGGATCAGGGCACGGCCCTGTTCGTCCACCCGCTCCACGGTCACGCTGCCGTCGTGGGCGGCGAGGTCAGGATTAATCTCCGTCTCCAGCACGTGCGTGATCCGCTCCTCCAGTGACTGCATGGCGTCGGGCTCGGGAAGCCGGGCGGCATTGGGGGCCTTCATGGTCAGCCGGCCGCCACGCCCGGCGTCCCGGTAGTCCACCACCACGCCCTCCAGATAGAAGGCCTGGGTGGGGCGGTAGTGCAGTTCAAAGCCCTCAAAGGCGAGGGTTGCCTCGTCCCCGCCCGGTGTGTCGGCGGAGCGGTAGCCGATGCCGCAGTGGGCCTCCCGGCTGCCCGGGTTGAGCACGTAGATGCGCAGCGATGCGCCGGAGCGGGCCGGGTCACTCAGGAGCTGGCGGAAGTGCGCCTGCGCCTCCGGACTGATCTGGATCGTTGGCCTCATGAAACATCCTCCTTCTCAGGTCGGGGTCACTGCGCGTCCGCCTCATTGAGGAACTGGCGGACCAGGCTGATGAAGCGCTGCTTTTGCTCGATCTGGGTCCAGTGCCCGCAACGGCCAAAGATGTGCAGTTGGGCCCGGTCGATCTTTCGGAACAGCTGCTCGGAGACAGCGACCGGCACCACCCGGTCCTCGCGGCCGTGCAGGATCAGGGTCTCGTGGTCGATGCCGGCGAGCTGCTCATCAGAGAACACGGTGGCATCGGCCCAACGCTGGCGGGGTGGCGGGAAGATGCGCTCGAACCGCTCCTGCACCCCGGGACGGATGGTGGCCCGGTAGCGGATATCGGCGATGTCGTCGGTCACCAGCGAGCGGTCGAAGGCCATGATGTCGAGAATGCGGCGCATGTTCTCGAACGACGGGGTATAGCCCCACAGCGCCTCCAGCTCCGGGCTGACGGTGAAGGGCTGGCCGCCGCTGCCCATCAGGACCATGCGCCGCACCCGCTCCGGGTGGTGCACTGCCAGGGCGATGGCCAGCGTGCCGCCGAAGGAATTGCCCACCAGGTCGGTGCGCTCGATCTCCAGGGCGTCGAGCAGTCGGACCATCTGGTCCACCCAGGTGTCCATGAAGCGGTACTCGATATCGTCGGGCACCTCGGTGTAGCCGAAACCGGCCAGATCCGGTGCCACCACCCGGCGTTCCTGGGACAACTCCGGGATCAGTCCCATCCAGTTGGCCCAGGCGGTCACGCCGGCCCCGGAGCCGTGCAGGAGCACGACCGGGTGGCCATCGCCCACGTCGTGGTAGTTGGTCTTGATGCCGTCGGCCTCGTGGAACAGGCCGATTTCGGGGTTCTGCGTCATCGTGCGCTCTCCTTCCTCCTGTTTAAGGGTCACCGCGCCACCGTCGTGGGTGGTTTTCGTTCGCGGTTGAGATAAAATTACTTGACAGTCTATTGAACGTCAATCAAAAACAAAGATAAGGTGGCCGGCAGGCGACATCGATGCGAGGCATCCGGAGGAGACATGCACAACACGAAAGACGGTATCTGGCTGAGCAGCGAGTGGCATGTGCGCTGCGGGGAGGAGCCGGCGTTCCTGTCGGCCTTCGAGGAATGGCGGCGGGCGGTGGAGCGCAGTGGCGAGGCGGAGGTCTGTGACTTGGTCCGGGAACGCTGCCGCTACCGGCTGCTCCTTCGGCTCAAAGGCGAGGAGAGCCTGGAGCGGTTGCGCCGCTCAGCGCTGTTTCAGCGCTGGGATGATCTGGCCGGTGCGGTGGCCATCCGCTGGGGCTGCTGGCAGCTCTGGTCGCCGTCGTTGGTCGACGGCATGCCCACCAAGGTCAGTACCACCGCGTCCACCTGTGGCCGCAGGCCGTCGGCGGCCGCGACCAGAGCAGAGCCCCCGCGTTACAAGATGGCCCTGTTGGTATGGCTGGCCCTGTTCCCACTGCTCTGGCTGATCTTCTCCCTGGCCGGCGGTTGGTTGATGGCGCTGCCGCTGCCCGTGCGCCTGCTGGTGGTGACCGGGGTGGTGGTGCCGGTGATGAGCTACCTGTTGCTCCCCCTGCTGACCCGGGCCTTTGCGGGGTGGCTGCAACCAAAATGCATCGAATATCGATAAAAAATCAATTGACAGACGATCCTGTCATGTACTAAACAGTAGGCACGGTCGGCGATAAGCGACCGCTGGCTAACACGAGACGCCCCCCAGAGGGCACCGCACTATCCGAGGAGGATGAAAAATGGCTGCCGATCCCAAGGTCATCAACGACAAGCTGGCCAAGCGCATGTACCAGCCCTACCTGGAAGCCGAGTGGGGTTTCATCAATCACTGGTACCCGGCCCTGTTCACCCACGAACTGGAGGAGGGTGATACCAAGGGCATCCAGATCTGTGGTGTGCCCATCGTTCTGCGTCGTTCCAAGGGCAAGGTCTACGCCCTGAAGGACCAGTGCATCCACCGTGGCGTGAAGCTTTCGGCCAAACCCATGTGCCTTACCGATGACACCATCACCTGCTGGTACCACGGCTTCACCTTCGACCTGGCCTCCGGCAAGCTGGTCTCCATCGTGGCCGCGCCCGATGACGAGATCATCGGCACCACCGGCGTTCAGACGTTTGCCGTCGAGGAGCACAGCGGCATGATCTTCGTGTTCGTCTGCGACGAGGACTGGGACGAGGACGTGCCCCCGCTGGCCGCGGACCTGCCGCTGCGTTATCCGGAGAACAACGAGCGTTTCCCGCACCCCTACTGGCCCGATACCCCCAGCGTGCTGGACGAGCACTCCGTTGCCCTCGGTATCCACCGCAAGGGGTACGCCAACTGGCGACTGGCGGCCGAGAACGGCTTTGATCCGGGCCACCTGCTGATCCACAAGGACAACGCCATCGTGCACGCCCGTGACTGGGCGCTGCCGTTGGGGGTGAAACCGGTCACCGACCAGGCCATCGCGCTGATCGAGGACGACAACGGCCCCAAGGGCTTCCTGAACCGGTACTACACGGACCACTACGAACCGATCCTGGAGAACGAAAAGCTGGGTGTGAAGGCGCAGGGCACCGTGCCCCGCTACTTCCGCACCTCCATGTACCTGCCCGGCGTGCTCATGGTGGAGAACTGGCCGGAGGACCATGTGGTGCAGTACGAGTGGTACGTGCCCATTACCGACGACACCTATGAGTACTGGGAGGTGCTGGTCAAGCACTGCAAGGACGAGCAGGAGCGCAAGGACTTCGAGTACCGCTTTGAGAACCTCTACAAGCCCATGTGCCTGCACGGCTTCAACGACTGCGACCTGTTCGCCCGCGACGCCATGCAAAACTTCTACGCCGATGGCACCGGCTGGAACGAGGAGCAGCTGGCCGACATGGACGCCTCGGTGGTGACCTGGCGCAAGATCGCCTCCCGTCACAACCGCGGTCTGGCCCGCAAGCCCAAGGGCGTGCCGGGCGTGCTCAAGGACCAGAGCTACCGGTTTGCCGAGGCCTCTGAAGGCGCCTTCGAGTAAGCCCTGCCGGCGGGCCGCCCCGCGTGGGCGGCCCGCCCCGAATGACCGCCCACGCGACGGAGGTGACGCGTAATGTCCTGGTCTTTGTTCCAACCCTGTATGGCCTCCCATCCGCTGCAGCGCCCCTCCCTGGGGCAGACGGACGGGCGGGGCGCGGGGGCCGGTGGCGTGGGCCTCTACAACTGGATGACCGCCGCCGCTGCGGTGGACGGTCTCCGCCGCCATGAGCTGACCTCCGCAGGCCTGGTCGAAGCCTGCCTGGAGCGAATCCAGCGCCGGGATGACGCGGTGCGGGCCTGGAGCTGTGTCGCGGCCGACCAGGCCCTGGCGGCGGCGCGGCAGGCCGACGAGGTGGGTGATGAGGCCGGGCCGCTGCGCGGGGTGCCGGTCGGCATCAAGGACATCATCGATACCGCTGATATGGCCACGGAGTACGGCAGCCCGCTCTATCGGGCCTACGTGCCGTTGCGTGCGGCGGAATGCGTCCGGCGGCTCCGTCGGGCCGGTGCCGTGATCCTGGGCAAGACGGTGACCACCGAGTTCGCCTTCTATGCCCCCGGACCGACCCGGAATCCGCACCACCCGGGGCACACCCCGGGCGGCTCGTCCAGCGGCTCAGCGGCCGCCGTTGCGGACGGTCAGGTGACCCTGGCCCTGGGCACCCAGACGGCCGGCTCGGTGATACGACCGGCGGCGTTCAACGGCGTGCTTGGCTACAAGCCCACGTTCGGGGCGATCCCGCGGGCGGGCGTCTATGAGTTTGCCCGCTCCCTCGACACCGTCGGTGTCTTTGCCCGTGGGCCGGAGGACTTGAGCCTGGCCCGCCAGGCGTTGAGCAGTGAGCCCGCAGTGCAGGCGTCGGCGCAGGTGCGCCCCCGCCGGATCGCCTACCTGCGCACGCCAATGTGGAGCCAGGGTGATTCCGATATGCACCGGGCGCTCGATGGCTTCGCCGACGCCCTGGCCGGCCTGGGCGTCGCGGTGGAGGAGCCGCAGCTCCCGACCGGCATGGAGGCATTGGTCGAGGCCCAGCGCATGATCATGGCCCGCGAGGGCAGCGAGGCGCTGGCCGAGGATTGGGCCCGCTGCGCCGACGGGTTCAGTTCGGTGCTGAGCGAGTTCCTTGCCTTCGGCCGGACCGTCAGCGACGACGACTATGCCCGCGCCTGTGCCCTGGGTGAGCACTGGGGGCAGGTGATCGATGGCCTGTTCGCCGACTACGACCTGATCCTCACCCCGGCCACGCCGGGCGAGGCACCGGAAGGGCTGGAGAGCACCGGCGACCCGCTCTTCAACCGCACCTGGACCCTGCTCGGCACACCGTGTGTCGCTCTGCCCATCGGACGGGGGGCGCGTGACTTGCCCCTGGCCGCGCAACTGGTCGGCCGCAAGGGCGGCGATGCCGCACTGCTGGCCGGCACCACCTGGATCTTCCGGGCGCTGGGCTTGACCGCCCTGCGGCCCGGGCACCGCTAAGCAGAGGAGCGGAAGATGGCATTCTCGGAGCAACAACAGCGCTGGTACGAGGCGGCCTGCGCCAGGATTGACAAGGAACGCCTGAAGCAGCGGACCCTGGAACTGACCCGCATCCACAGCCCCACCGGGGCGGAGGCAGCGGCCAGCCGGTACCTGGTGGAGCAGATGTCGGCCATGGGACTGGATGCCGAGTACCAGACCATCAGTGAGCAGAGCGGCAACGCCGTCGGCCGGTTGGCCGGCTCCGGTGAGGGTGCCCGTATGCTGCTTTACGCGCCGGTGGACACCCACCTGGAGGCGGACGAGTCGCGCGACGTGCCCTGGGTGGGGCCGGAGCTGCGCGATGACATGAAGACCGACGCCTACACCCAGGGCGATCTGGTGATCGGCCTCGGGGCTTCCAACCCCAAGTGCATGGTCACCACCCTCATGGAGGCGGTGCATGCCGTGCGCGAAGCCGGCGTGCCTCTCAAGGGCGAGGCGGTGCTCGCCTTCGCCGGCGGTGGCATGCCTCAGCTCGTGCCGGAACGCAACCACTTTGGCCTGAGCAGCGGCGTCAGCCAGATGCTGATGCGTGGGGTCACCGCCGATTTCGGCATTATCTTCAAGCCCTGGTGGGAGATCTACCACGACCATCCGGGCATGTGCTGGTTCAAGGTCTCGGTCCGGGGCACGCTGGGGTATTCCGGGATCCCGCGGGGCACGCCCGGTTTCCGCAGCTCCATCGTGCCGGCGGCGCGGGTGATCCTCGCCCTGGAGGACTGGCTGCCCCGTTACACCGAGCGCCATACCCGCGGTCAGATTGCCCCTGAGGGGTGGATCGCCGCGGTCCGCTCCGGTTGGCCGGAAAAGCCGGCCTTCCCCAGCGCCACCACGGAGATCTACCTGGATCTGCGCTGTAACCCCCACCAAACCACCGCCGAGGTGCAGGCGGAGTTCGACGCCGCCATGCGCGATATCCTCGCCCGCAACCCCGGGGTCGAGGCCGATTGGGAGATGTACGCCTCGGTGCCGGGTTCGCGGACCCCTGAGGACCATTGGGTGGTGCGCTCGGCCACCCGGGGCTGGGAGGCGCAGGAGGGCAGGCCCTACCCCGGTGCCCCGATGCTGGCCGGGCAGACCGATGCGGCCGCCATCAACAACCTGGGTATCCCGCTGGTCCGTATCGGCTATCCCTGGATCGGTGACGAGACCGTCCCGGAGGCCTTCGCCGAGGGGCTGGGCGGGATGGGGGTGTGTAACATCCAGGGCATGATCAAGCCCTGCCGGGCGTTGATCTACAGCATTATCGATAGTCTTACCCGTGAGCGGGAGGCGCTGGAGCTCTAACCGTCTGCCGCGGTGGCAATCCGGGATCAAGTCCTGGTCGGGAGGAGGGGAGACCTCCTTTTCGCCGGCGCAGCCGCACTGCGCCGGCGTTTTTTATTCGGCCCGCACGGCGAGCCGGTCCCCGGTGGTAGGGTCGCCGGGGGGCGGGCACCGTCGCGGCGTTCACGCGCGGCGGCGCAGCCCCTCTCTGCTTTCCAGGCGCGCCACCAGTTCTTGCGGGGGCAGGGGCGGGCTGCAGAGAAAGCCCTGCCAGCCATCGCAGCCGAGGTGGGTGAGAAAATCCAGTTGCGCCTGGGTCTCCACCCCCTCAGCCAGCACCCGCAGGCCGAGGTTGTGGGCCATGTAGACGATGGTCTGAGTCAGCTCGGCGTCGTTGCGGTCTTCCGGCAGGTCCTGTACGAAGCAGCGGTCCACCTTCAGCCAGTCGATGGCAAAGCGCTTGAGATAGGCCAGGGAGGAGTAACCGGTGCCGAAGTCGTCAATGGCCACTTGCACCCCCAGGCCCTTCAGCCCGGCCAACGTGCCGAGCGCACCCTCCGCCTGGGTCATCAGTGTGCTTTCGGTGATCTCCAGCACCAGCCGCCGGGGAGCGAGTCCGCTGCGCTCCAGGGCATGGCGGATCTTGGCGCACAGGCGCGGATCGCCGATCTGGTGGGCCGAGAGATTGACCGCAACATCCAGGGCCGGGAGGCCGTCCCGGTCCCAGGCCGCCACCTGAAGGCAAGCGCGCTCGAGCACCTGCTGGCCGAGCCGGTCAATCAACCCGGTCTCCTCTGCCACCGGGATGAAGCGGTCCGGCGGTATCAGGCCCTGCTCGGGGTCGCGCCAGCGCACCAGTGCCTCCACGCCGGTGAGTGCCCCGGTGGTGATGTCCAGCTGGGGCTGATAGAAGACCTCCAGGTGGTCCAGTTCCAGGGCGCGGCGCAAGCGGGTCTCGGTCTCCAGCCGTTCGCTGGCGGCGGCGGTGAGCGATTGGTTGTAGTAGCGGTAGGTGTTGCGACCTTCGGCCTTGGCCAGGTACATGGCGGCGTCGGCCTGGGTGATGAGCTCGGAGGCATCCTGCGCGTTGTCCGGAAAGAGGCTGATGCCGATGCTGCCGCCCACCTGCAGCGATCGCCAGCCCCCGACGGAGAAGGACTCGGCCACCAGCTCAAGCAGCTCCCGCGCCTGCTGGTCCACCAGTTCGAGATCGCTGATGCCGTCCAGCAGCACGATGAACTCATCCCCGCCTAGCCGGGCCACGGTGTTGGCCTCCACCTGGCTGCGCAGGCGTTCGGCAAGGATCCGCAGCAGGTCGTCGCCCACCGCGTGGCCCAGACTGTCGTTGATGTTCTTGAAGCGGTCCAGGTCCAGGAACAGCACCGCCACCCGTTGTCCGCTACCGGTGGCGCGGGCAACCGCCTGCTCCAGTCGGGTGGTGAGCAACAGCCGGTTGGGCAGATCGGTGAGCGGGTCGTGATTAGCCAAGTGGGTGAGCCGCGCCTGGTGCTGGCGCAGCTGCCGTTCGACCATCCGGCGCTGGTCCACCTCCACCGCCAGGCTGCGGTTGAGTCGGCGGTATTTGATGACGGCACCGGCCATGCCGCCGGTGACGATCAGCATCAGGGCCAGGACGATGGCCGGGTGCTGCTCCCAGACCACGCGCAGGTCCAGGCCGCCCCAGTGCTCGTAGGGCGGTTCACCCAGGCGTTGAAAGAGCTCGTGGACGCCCCCGTAGGAGAGGGGGGCCGACCAGCCGACATAACCACCGTCCCGGGCGGCCGGATGCCCGGACGGCATCTCCAACAGGGCGATGGTCACGGCCTGCGCGATCGCGTCCGGGGTGTGCGGGAGCCGGGAGAAGGGCCATTCCGGGTAAAGGTGGGTGGAGTGTTGGAGGGGGAAACCCGCCGTCCGGCGTGGCTCGAGCACCCGCACCGCGTCCAGGTCCAGGCGGCCCTCCCGGGCCATGCTCTCGAGTATCCCCGTGCGCACCATTCCCGCATCGCCCTCACCGGCCAGCACCGCCTCCACCACCTGGTCGTGGGGCATGCCGGTGAAGGTCACCCGGGCGAGATCCCGGGCCGGGTCGACCCCGACGTCCAGCAGGGCCTCCCGGCCCACGTGCCAGCCCCCCAGCGACCCCTCGCCGACGGCGTAGACGTGCCGGCCGGCCAGGTCGGAGAGGGTCTGGATGTCGTGCCGGTCGGCGCGGGTCAGGATGACCCCGCCGAAGACGCGCACCGGCTGCTGCTCTGCCTCGGCGATCATGGTGACCAGGCGGGTCAGTCCGTGCTCGGCCTCCATGCGCACATAGTGACCGGTGTTGGTGAGCACGAAGTCCACCGTCCCGTCGGCGATGGCGGCCTCCAGTTGGGGGTAGTTCATCGGCGCGACGCGGAAGCGGGCGTCGGGAATGGTCTCGGTGAGGTAATCGGCGGTGGCCTGCCAGCGGGCGAGCGTCTGTTCCGGTGCACGAAAGCCCAACGCCCCCAGGCGGTATTCCGTGCCGTCGGCCCCCGCGGGGGCGGCCCAGCCGAGGGTGGCGGGCAGCGTCAGCAGGGCGCTCAGGATGATCGGCAGGGCTTTCATCCCGTGCAGCCTATGCTTATTTAAAACGTATGTGAATTGGGGTAGCAGTATTAATGTGAACCGGTAGTCACAAGGGCCGGAACCGCTGCAGTTGATCCAGGCGGATAATGAAGGCCTCGCCCAGCCGGTTGCGGGCCACCAGGTACTCCGCCCCGTCCCGGGTGTGGAGGTCTTCGGGGATCAGGGTGTCGATGTGCTGGCCCTGCGGGGTACGCCAGGCCACCCGCAGGCGGCGCGCGTGCATGATGTGCAGTTCCAGCTCCGCGTACCGCTCGCAGGAGATGGGCCGGTAGTCGTCGTTATCCGGGCGGTCAGTCATCGTCTCGCCTCAATACCAGCTCGGCGAAGTGCCCTTCCGCGTCCAGGTGGAGCTGGAACTCGATGGGGCGGCAGCAGACTTCGCAATCCTCAATATAGACTTGATCTCCGCCGGACAGATCCACCACGGCGTGGTAATGACTGCCGCAATAGGGGCACTGGATGAACTGTTCCCGGGTTTCGGCCGTCATGTCGCCTCCCGCCGGCGGGACCGGCAGCGCGGGCTGGCGCGGGTCACAAGAACCGTTGCAGCAGGCCGTCCAGCAGTTGCCAGCCCCGTTGAGTGGGCCGGATGCGCCCCCCGTCATCGCTCAGCAGGCCGTCTGTCACCGCCTCGGCCACCCGGTCCTCAAACAGGGTGGTCGGGCGGCCGGTGTGTCGCCGCCAGTCGTCGCGGTGAAAGCCCTCTGCCAGACGCAGGGCGTTCATCATGAATTCAAGCACGATATCGCCGTTTTGCAGCCGCCGGAGTTCAGCGATCGCAGCCGGCGTGCCCGCCTGTGCCATATAGGTGCCCGGCATGCGCACCCGGGCCTCACGGCGGATCTCGTCCCGGGCCGGGTCGCTCAGCTTGCCGTGGGCCCCGGCGCCCAAGCCCAGGTAATCGCCGAAGCGCCAGTAATTGAGGTTGTGGCGGCAGGCCTCGCCCGGGTGCGCCCAGGCCGAGACCTCGTAACGGGTCAGTCCGGCGGCGGCCAGACGCTCACGGCATGCCGCCTCCAGCGCCAGCAGCCGGGCCTCGTCCGGCAGATCCGCCGGCGGGCGGCTGTGGAAGGGCGTGCCCGGCTCCAGGGTGAGCTGGTAGTGGGAGATGTGCTCCGGCGCCAGCGCCAGGGCGGCCTCCACGTCCGCCAGGGCCTGGGCCGTGGTCTGGCCGGGCAGGGCGTACATCAGGTCCAGGTTGATACGCCGGAAGCCAGCCCGTCGTGCCGCCCGCACCGCCCGGCGGGCCTCCTCCGGGCCATGAATGCGGCCCAGACGGCGCAGCGCGCCGGCATCGAAACTTTGCACCCCGATGGAAAGCCGGTTGACCCCGGCCGCCCGGTAGCCGTGGAACCGACCCTGCTCCACGGTGCCCGGATTCGCCTCGAGGGTGATCTCCGCATCGCCGGTCAGACCCAGGCGCCGGTCCAGCGCCTCCAGCAACCCGCCGATGGCCTCGGGCGGGAACAGACTGGGGGTGCCGCCGCCAATGAAGACCGTCTCCACGCGCCGGCCCTGGAGCGGCCCGGCGGCGCTGGCCAGGTCCGTCAGCACGGCGCGGGTGTAGCGCTCGTGGGGAATGGCGGGCAGGGTGCTGGCATCAGCGCGCCGGTCCGCGCGGGCCGGGGCGTGGCTGTTGAAATCGCAATAGGGGCATTTCTGCACGCACCAGGGCAGGTGCAGGTAGACCCCGAGCGGGGGCGGGGGGGTGCCGGCCTGCGGGTTCACCCTGACAGCCGGGCGGGCTCCGCCCTGAGGGCGGCCAGCAGCGCTTGCAGCGCACGCCCGCGGTGGGAGTGACGGTTCTTGGTACGGGCGTCCAGCTCCGCTGCCGAGCGGCCCAGCTCCCGGTCGAAAAAGAGCGGGTCATAGCCAAACCCGCCGTCGCCCCGCGGCTGGGTGAGGATGCGGCCCTCCCAAGTGCCGCTGACCACCAGCGGCATGGGGTCCTCGGCGTGGCGCAGCAGGGCGATGACGCAGCGGAAGCGGGCCGTCCGCTCCGCCTCCGGGACGCCGTCCAGCTCGCCCAGCAGGCGATCGTTGTTGGCCACGTCATCGCCGTGGCTGCCGGCATAGCGGGCCGAGTAGATGCCGGGCTCGCCATCGAGGAAATCCACCTCCAGCCCGGAGTCGTCGGCCAGCGCCGGCAGATCGGTATGCCGGCAGGCGTGACGGGCCTTGAGGATGGCGTTCTCGATGAAGCTCAGCCCGGTCTCCTCGGCGTCCGGCACGCAGTACTCCGACTGCGGGATGACCTGGATCCCCGTCTCCTTAAGTAACCCCTGTAGCTCCCGGACCTTCCCAGGGTTGCCGCTGGCTAGAACAATACGTTTCATGGCATCACGGTGGGTTGCTAAAGGGGGCACGCGCCGTCGTGCGGCCTAGGCCTCGAGCGCCTGGCGCTGCGTCTCGATCAATTGGGCCACGCCGAGCTCGGCCAGTTCCGTCATGGCGTTCAGCTCATCCCGGCGGAAGGCGTGTCCCTCCGCCGTGCCCTGCAGCTCGATGAAGCCGCCCGCCTCGTTCATGACCACGTTCATGTCCGTCTCCGCCTCGGAGTCCTCTGCATAGTCCAGGTCCAGCACCGGCGTGCCCTGGTAGATGCCCACCGAGACCGCCGCGACCTGGCCGAAGATCGGGCTGCGGCGAATCCGGCCTTCCTTGCGTAGCAGGTTGCAGGCATCCACCAGGGCCACGTACGCCCCGGTGATCGCCGCGGTGCGGGTGCCGCCGTCCGCCTGCAGCACATCGCAGTCCAGCACCACACGCCGCTCGCCCAGGGCCTCCAGGTCCACGGCCGCGCGCAACGCCCGTCCGATGAGGCGCTGAATCTCAATGGTACGGCCCTGCTGCTTGCCGCGGGCGGCCTCGCGGTCGTTACGGGTGCCGGTGGAGCGGGGCAGCATGCCGTATTCCGCGGTCACCCAGCCACGCCCCTGATTGCGCAGCCACGGCGGCACCCGCTCCTCCACGCTGGCGGTGCAAAGCACCCGGGTGTCACCGAACTCCACCAGTACCGAGCCTTCGGCGTGGCGGGTGTAGTGGCGGGTCAGGCGCACGGGGCGCAGCTCATCGGGCTTTCGACCACTGGGGCGCATGAATGACTCCCTGTTGCGGGTTTGCGATGGGGCGGAAGGTTAACACAGGCGAACCGGGCGCCGGGCTTGCCGGGAGCCACGACGCGACGCGGACCCACCCCCACCGCAAGGCGCGGCGCCGCCCCACCGTCACCGCGGGACGAACCTCGCCCCCACCGTCACTGCGAGGAGCGCAGCGACGCGGCAGTCCACCGCTATGGATCGCCACGGGCCTCCGGCCCTCGCGATGACGGGGGTGTTGCCCCCACCGTCACTGCGAGGAGGCGAAGCCGACGCGGCAGTCTACCGCCTGGATCGCCACGGGCCTCCGGCCCTCGCGATGATGGGCCCGCGCAGCGGGCGGTTACAACGACAAACAGCCGGCCTGTTAGAATGCCCGCTTTCCGAATCAACGACGGTGCCCGCCATGACCCGCAGCATGACCGCCTTCGACCGACAGCAGCACCAGGCCGAGTGGGGCCGCATCAGCTGGGAGCTGCGCTCGGTAAACCACCGCTACCTGGATGTGCAACCGCGCCTTCCCGAGGAGCTGCGCCACCTGGAGCCGGCCGTGCGCGAACGCATCGGGGCCCGCCTGGGCCGCGGCAAGGTGGAGTGCACCCTGCGGTTCAAACCCGCCGCCGACTACCGCGGCCGGTTGCTCATCGACGAGGCTTACGCCGACCAGGTGATCGAGGCCGCCCGCGCCCTGGGCCAGCGCGTGGGGGCCGATCCGGCCGCCACCGGCCTGGACCTGCTGCGTATCCCCGGGGTGCTGCAGGAGAGCGACCCCGACCTGGAGCCGGTGGCCAACGCCGCATTGGCGCTGCTCGATCACTGCCTGGACGGTTTCGAGGCCGCCCGCGAGCGCGAGGGTGAGCGCCTGGCGCGCATCCTGCGCGACCGCTCGGCCCGGCTCAGCGAGCTGGTGGACCAGGTCAGGGCGCAACGGGAACAGGTCAACGACCGGGTGCGGGAGAAGTTCCTCACCCGCCTGGAGAGCCTCGATGTGGAGGCGGACGAGGGGCGCCTGGAGCAGGAGCTGGCCATTATCGCCCAGAAGCTGGACGTGGACGAGGAACTGGAGCGGCTCCAGGCCCACTGCGCCGAACTGGAAGACGCCCTAAAGCGCCGCGAACCCATCGGCCGCCGGTTGGACTTCCTGATGCAGGAATTCAACCGCGAGGCCAACACCCTGTCCTCCAAGTCCAACGACACCGAGACCACCCGCGCCGCGGTTGAGATGAAGGTGCTGATTGAACAGATGCGGGAACAGGTCCAGAACATCGAATAACGCGCCCGGGCGCCACGGCGCAGGCGGTGCCGCCCCGTCACTGCAGGGCGCGGGCTCGTCTCCACCGCCACTGCGAGGAGCGGGCCTGCCCCCGCCGTCACTGCGGGAGCGGACCCATCCCCACCGTCACTGCGAGGAGCGCAGCGACGTGGCAGTCTACCGCCCTGGATCGCCACGGGCCTTCGGCCCTCGCGATGACCGGGGGTGCCCCGTTCCTCGTTGATTCGGGCCCGCGCAGCGGGGCGGGGGGCTCGCGATGACGCTGGGGGGTGGCCCCGCAAGCGGACTCTAATTGACTCTCGGAAGCAACAAAAGATCATTCACCATGCCAGGAACCCTCTACGTTGTGTCAGCCCCCTCCGGAGCGGGCAAGACCAGTCTGGTCAACGCCTTGGTCCGCCAGGACGAGGCCGTCAGCCTGTCCGTCTCTCACACCACCCGTCCCCCGCGCCCCGGTGAGGAGGACGGTGTGAACTACCATTTCGTGGACCGGGACCGTTTCCAGGCCCTGGTGGCGCAGGGTGATTTTCTGGAGCACGCGGAGGTCTTCGGCAACCACTACGGCACCTCGCGCAGTGCCGTGCAGGCCCTGCTCGATCAGGGCCAGGACGTGATTCTGGAGATCGACTGGCAGGGTGCCCGCCAGGTGCGTGAGCGCATGCCCGGGTGCCTCTCCGTCTTTATCCTGCCCCCCTCCCGCGAGGAACTGCGCCGCCGGCTCACTCAGCGTGGCCAGGACGAGCCCGAGGTCATTGACCGGCGCATGGCCGAGGCCGTCAGCGAGATGTCCCACTACGCCGAATACGACTACCTGCTGGTCAACGACGACTTCGACCGCACCCTGGCCGACCTCCAGGCCATCTTCACCGCCAACCGCCATCGCCTGGAACGGCAGGAGCCGCTGCTGGCCGAGACCCTCCGCGACCTGCTGGGGTAATGGGAAAGCGCGAGCCCGCCCCCACCGTCACTGCGAAGGGGCCCCCTCGTCACTGCGAGGAGGCGAAGCCGACGCGGCAGTCCACCGCCTGGATCGCCACGGGCCTTCGGCCCTCGCGATGACGGGGGAGGGGCCCCTCGTCACTGCGAGGAGGCGAAGCCGACGCGGCAGTCCACCGCCTGGATCGCCACGGGCCTTCGGCCCTCGCGATGACGGGGGAGGGGCCCCCTCGTCACTGCGAGGAGGCGAAGCCGACGTGGCAGTCCACCGCCTGGATCGCCACGGGCCTTCGGCCCTCGCGATGACGGGGGAGGGGCCCCCTCGTCACTGCGAGGAGGCGAAGCCGACGTGGCAGTCCACCGCCTGGATCGCCACGGGCCTGCGGCCCTCGCGACGACGGGGAAAGCCTTCGGCCCTCGCGACGACGGGGAGAAAGCCGTCGGCCCGCGCGGCGGGGAGTGGGGCAGGCAAGATCGGCGGGGTGACTCCCCCGTCACTGCCCCGGATTGGTGCGCTGCTCTGACTGGTTTGTCACGTTGCAGTGCAACGTCCTTTATGTCCCGACCGCAAGTCTATAGAATTGAACTAACAGACAACCCCTTGACTCACCTTTACCCGGAGGTTGGCCGATGGCCCGAGTTACCGTTGAGGACTGCCTCACCAATATGGACAACCGCTTCCAGCTAGTGCTGGTCGGGTCCAAGCGCGCCCGCCAACTGGCTAATGGCGCCGAGGCCCATGTGGATTGGGACAATGACAAGCCCACCGTCGTCGCCCTGCGCGAGATCGCCGACGGCCACGTTGGCCGCGAGATCCTCGAGGAGCAGCCCGAGCCCGTGTTGGATTTCGAGGCCGAGGCCAGCGCCCTGATGGAAGAGGAAGCGGCCAAGGGCAACGCCGACGCCGGCCAGGGCGAGGGTGACGCGCCAAAGACGCCCGGCCAGGACGGCTGAGGACGGCGCATGTATGGGTCGCGCCGAGGCCTTGTCCCCGCATGAACAGCGCCTGAGCCGCGAACCGGCCCGCCGGGCCAGCGAGCTGTGCTCCCTGCTGGAGACCTATCTAGAACCCAAACAGGTTCAGCAGGTCTACGAGGCCTATCGTTTCGGTGCCGAGGCCCATGCCGGCCAGCGTCGGCTGTCCGGCGAACCCTACATTACCCACCCGCTGGCAGTGGCGCGCATCCTCGCCGAGATGCGCATGGACGGCGACAGCATTGTCGCCGCCATCCTCCACGACGTCATCGAGGACACCCCCACCGCCAAGGAGCAGTTGCGCAGCCAGTTCGGCGACGACGTTGCCGAACTGGTGGACGGGGTATCCAAACTCACCCAGATCGACTTCAAGTCCAAGGCTGAGGCCCAGGCCGAGAACTTCCGCAAGATGGTGCTGGCCATGGCCCGGGACATCCGGGTCATCCTGATTAAACTGGCCGACCGACTGCACAACATGCGCACCATCTGGGTGATGGCGCCCCACAAGCGCCGCCGGATCGCCCGCGAGACCCTCGAGATCTACGCCCCCATCGCCCAGCGCCTGGGCATCAATACCGTCCGCGTCGAACTGGAGGACCTGGGCTTTGCCGCGCTCTACCCGCTGCGCTATCGGGTTCTCAAGGAGAAACTGCGTCGTCAGCGCGGTCACCGGGGCGAGATCATCGACAAGGTCTGCGAGGTCATCGAGGGCCGGATGGCCGAGGCGGCCATCCAGGGCCAGGTCTCCGGCCGGGAGAAGCACCTCTGGAGCATCTACCAGAAGATGCAGACCAAGGGGCTCAACTTCCGTGATGTCTTTGATGTCTACGGGTTCCGGGTATTGGTGGAATCGGTGGACGACTGTTACCGCATGCTCGGGGTCCTGCACGGCCTGTACAAACCCCGCCCCGGTCGCGTCAAAGACTACATCGCCATCCCCAAGGCCAACGGCTACCAATCCCTGCACACGACCCTGATCGGCCCTCATCGCATCCGCCTGGAGGTGCAGGTCCGCACCTGGGAGATGGATCAGGTGGCGGAATCGGGTATCGCCGCCCACTGGCTCTACAAGTCCGAGGGCAATGCCGGCAATACGGCCCAGGTGCGGGCACGGGAGTGGGTCAAAGGGTTGCTGGAGATCCAGGAGACGGCCGGTAACTCCCTGGAGTTCATCGAGAACGTCAAGATCGACCTGCTCCCGGACGAGATCTACGTCTTTACCCCCAAGGGCGAGATCATGGAACTGCCCAGCGGCGCCACCCCGGTGGATTTCGCCTATGCGGTGCACTCCGATGTCGGCAACGCCTGCATCGCCGCCAAGGTGGATCACCGCCTCACGCCGCTGCGCACCCCGCTGCAGACCGGCCAGATGGTGGAGGTCATCACCGCCCCTGTGGGCCGGCCCAACCCGGTGTGGCTGGATTTCGTGGTCACCGCCAAGGCCCGCGCCGCCATCCGTCATTCGCTCAAGAAGCTCAAGGACCACGAGGCCGAGGACTTGGGGCGGCGCATGCTTGACCGGGCCCTCAGCACCCTTTCCCTCGCGCTGGACGATCTGCCCGCGGACGATATCCGCGAGCGGGCCAGGGCGTTGGGCGAGCCCGACCTGCCCAGCCTTTTGCGCGCCGTCGGCCTCGGCCGTCGGGTGCCCTGGGTGGTGGCGCAGAAGCTGGCTGGCGTGGCTCAGGAGGTGACCGAGGAGGGGAAGGAACATCCGGCGCCGCACCAGGCCGACCGCCAGCAGCTCAGTATCCGCGGTACCGAGGGCACCGTCGTGACCTTTGGCAAGTGTTGCCGGCCCATCCCCGGAGACCCGATTGTCGGCTTCGCCAGCTCCGGGCGCGGGGTGGTGGTGCACCACCGCGATTGCCGCAACGTGGTCGCCTCGCGCAAGCAGGCCGACAAGTGGATCGACGTGCAGTGGGAGCCGGAGGTGGCGGGTGTCTTCCCCACGGTTATCGCGGTGGATGTGGTCAATGAGCGCGGTGTGCTCGCGACCCTGGCCAGCACCATTGCCGACGCCGAGGGCAACATCGACAACGTGGTCATCGATGAGCGCGATGCCATGATCTCCACCGTGCGTTTCACGCTCAGCGTGCGTGATCGCCGGCACCTGGCCAATATCATGCGCCGGTTGCGCGTGACCCGCCCGGTCCAGCGCATCACCCGGCGCCGGGGCAATTGAACGCCAAACCGAGAAAAGGACCTGCAATGGAACGCAAGACCATCCAGACCGACCGCGCACCCGCCGCCATCGGCCCCTATTCCCAGGCCATCCGCGCCGGGCGCACCGTCTACCTGTCCGGCCAGATCCCGCTGGTGCCGGAGACCATGCAATTGGTGGAGGGCGACATGGAGGCCCAGGTCCGCCGGGTCTTCGACAACCTCCAGGCGGTGGCCGAGGCCGCTGACGGCAAGCTGGCCGACGTGGTGAAGCTGAACATCTTCCTTACCGATCTGAGCCATTTCGGCCTGGTCAACGAGATCATGCAGGAGTACTTCGCCGAGCCCTATCCGGCCCGTGCCGCCATCGGCGTGGCCGAGCTCCCGAAGGGGGCCCAGGTGGAGATGGACGCAGTCCTGGTCCTGCCGTAATCCCTGACCAATGCCCAGGAGGGCGGCCGTGCCCGGTCTGCTCGGGGTCATCATCGCTGGGGCCGACTTTTGCGCACCGAGCAACGCAGCGAAAGAGCGGAAACAAGGCGCGCCTGTCCGAGCGAAGCGAGTTCGCGCCGCCGCTCTTTCGCGAGTAGCGCAGGGAACCCCGAAGGGGTGCGCAATCGGAGGCCCCAGCGATGATGACCCCGAGCAGACCGGGCACGGCCGCCCGCCCCGAGCCCCGGCCAACGGAATTCAGCCGTGAGTGAACCCCAGGCCCCCAGCAGCGCATCCGCCAGCGACCAGGACCCGGCCGGCCAGCCGATCACCGCGCTGCGCGGGGTCGGGCCGCAACTGGCCGAGCGCCTGGCCCGTCTGCACCTGGCGACCGTGCAGGACCTGCTGTTCCACCTGCCGCTGCGCTACGAGGACCGTGACACCGTCCGCCGGCTCGGCGCCCTGCGCCCGGGGGAGTCCGGCGTCGTCATCGGCCGGGTGGAGCATGCCGGTATCGCCGAGGGGCGGCGCAAACGGCTCATCGTGCAGATCAGCGACGGCACTGGCAGCGCCGATCTGGTGTTCTTCCACTTCCACCCGGGGCAGCGCCAGCAGATGCGCCCCGGCACCCCCATCCGCTGCTTCGGTGAACTGCGCCCCGGCCCCACCGGCCCGCAGATGGTGCACCCGGAGTACCGCCTGGGCCCCCGCGCCAGCGCCGGCGACGAGGGCCCGCACGGCCTCACCCCGGTCTATCCCACCACCCAGGGCCTGCACCAACAGACCCTGCGCAAGCTCATCGACCAGGCCCTGGCCCTGGCGCGGCACATGCCCGACTGGCTGCCCGCGGAACTGACCCGCGAGCTGGGGCTGCCCGCGCTGGCCGAGGCCCTGTACTACGTGCACAAGCCACCGGTGGATGCCGACACCGCACCGCTGGTCGAGGGCCGCCACCCCTGTGTCCAGCGGCTGGCGGTGGAAGAGCTGTTGGCCCACCACCTCTCCATGCGCCGGCTGCGCGCCCACCTGCAGGCCGCCGCCGACGCCCCCACCATCCACGGCGACGGCCGCCTCACCCGCCGGTTGTTGGACTCACTCCCCTTCGCGCTCACCGAGGCCCAGCGCCGGGTGGACCGGGAGCTGGCGGAGGACATGACCCGGTCGGTGCCCATGCTGCGCCTGGTCCAGGGTGACGTGGGTTCCGGCAAGACCGTGGTCGCGGCCCTGGCCGCCCTTCGGGCCGTGGAGGCCGGCTATCAAGCCGCCATCATGGCGCCCACCGAGCTGCTGGCGGAGCAGCACTGGCGCAGCTTCAACGAATGGCTGGCGCCGCTGGATATCCCCGTGGGCTGGGTGTCGGGGCGCGCTGCCGGGCGGCGGCGGGAGGCCATGCTGGCGGCGCTGGCGGCCGGGGACTACCCGGTGGTGGTGGGCACCCACGCCCTGTTCCAGGACGACGTGCGTTTCCAGGCCCTGGGGCTGGTCATCGTCGACGAGCAGCACCGCTTCGGTGTGCACCAGCGCCTGGCCCTGAAGGAGAAGGGCCACCGGGGGCGGAGCCAGCCCCACCAGATCATCATGACCGCCACCCCCATCCCGCGCACCCTGGCGATGACCGCCTACGCCGACCTGGACGTCTCGGTGATCGACCAACTGCCCCCGGGCCGCAAGCCGGTGAAGACCGTGGCCGTCTCGGAGACTCGGCGGGACGAGGTGGTGGCACGCATCGGCGCCGCGCTGGCCCAGGGCCGGCAGGCCTATTGGGTCTGCACCCTGATTGAGGACTCGGAGGTGCTGGAGGCCCAGGCCGCGGAGGAGACCTACGCCGCCCTGCAGGCGGCCCTCCCCGGGCACCGGGTGGGGTTGGTGCATGGGCGCATGAAACCGGCGGATAAGGACACGGTGATGGCGGACTTTGCCGCCGGCCGGATCGGGCTGTTGGTGGCCACCACGGTGATCGAGGTGGGGGTGAACGTGCCCAACGCCAGCCTGATGATCATCGAGAACGCCGAGCGGCTGGGGTTGGCGCAGTTGCACCAGCTGCGCGGCCGGGTGGGCCGGGGCGAGGCCGAAAGCAGTTGCGTGCTGATGTATCATGGCCCGTTGTCGCAGGCGGCGCGGGCGCGCCTGGAGGTGCTGCGCCGGAGCAACGACGGCTTCGAGATCGCCCGGCGGGATTTGGAGATCCGCGGCCCCGGCGAGTTGCTCGGCACCCGTCAGACCGGGGAACTGAGCTACCGGGTGGCGGATCTCAACCGGGATGCGGGCCTGTTGCCGCGGGTGCAGGTACTGGGCGACCGGCTGCAGCAGGCGCACCCGGAGCGGGTGGAGCCGCTGGTAAGGCGCTGGGTCGGGGCCTCCGAGCGCTATGGCCAGGTCTGATTGCCTCCCCCGTATGAGGACTGTTGTGGTCTGGCGGGGCGGAGCAGGGGCGGATGGTCGGTCAGGCCTCCGATTGCGCACCCCTTCGGGGTTCCCTGCGCTACTCGCGAAAGAGCGGCGGCGCGAACTCGCTTCGCTCGGACAGGCGCGCCTTTTTTCCGCTCTTTCGCTGCGTTGCTCGGTGCGCAAAAGTCGGCCTGACCGACCATCCGCCCCTGCTCCGCCCCGCCAGACCACAGCAGGCCCCGGTTGGATTGGATAGCTGGAGAATCGTTTGTACCGGAACAAAGAGGCAAGCTGGTGGCCGCGCCGCCACCCCTCGCGACGCAGGGTGCCGCGCGGGCTGGAGGCGTGGCTGGACGAACCCGGCTCGCTCACCGCGCGGCTGCGACGCAGCGTGCCCGGCGGGCTCGAGGTCACCGTGCTGGTGGAGCGCTGGGGCCGGCCCAGTATCGATGAGGCCCGGGCGGTGGAGCTGTCGGACGGGCGCCACGCCCGCATCCGCGAGGTGCTGCTCGGCAGCCGCGACCAGGCCTGGATCTACGCCCGCACCATCATGCCGCCGGAGGCGCTGGCCGGCGATGGCCGGCGCCTGGCGCGGCTGGGTCGCACGCCCCTGGGCGGGGCGCTGTTCCGCGGCCGCACCGTTGCCCGCGGGCCCCTCAGCATCGCCCGGCTTGGCCCCCGCGACCCGCTGGCGGCCCGGGTCCCCGGCGGCGGTGCCGGGTGCTGGGCCCGCCGCTCGCGCCTGTGGTATGGCAATGCCGGCCTGCTGGTGACCGAAGTCTTTCTGCCGCCCCTGCTGCAGAGCCTGGAGGATTGAGTGCCATGGAGATGACCGCCGACTACCTGCGCGACCGCGCCTGGCAGTACGCCCAGCTTACCCGCCTGAACCGGCCCATCGGCAACTTCCTGTTGCTCTGGCCCATGCTCTGGGGCTTGTGGATTGCCGCTAAAGGGCTGCCCGACCTCAAGGTACTGGTGGTGTTCGTACTGGGGGTGCTGATCATGCGCGCCGCCGGCTGCGTCATCAACGACTACGCCGACCGGGATTTCGACGGCCACGTCAAGCGCACCACCCACCGCCCCATGGCCAACGGCCGGGTCAGCGAGCGCGAGGCGCTGACCCTGTTCGTGGTGCTTTGCCTGGTGGCCTTCGGGCTGGTGCTGCTGATGAACCCGCTCACCATCGCGCTCTCACTGGTGGCCGTCGCCCTGGCCGCCACCTATCCCTTCATGAAGCGCTACACCCACTTCCCGCAGGTCCACCTGGGCGCGGCCTTCGGCTGGGCCATCCCCATGGCCTTCGCCGCCCAGACCGGTGCGGTGGCCCCGGTGGCCTGGCTGCTGTTCCTCTCCGCCGTGCTCTGGGCGACCATCTACGATACCCAGTACGCCATGGTGGACCGCGACGACGACCTGAAAATCGGGGTCAAATCCACGGCGGTGCTCTTCGGCCAGGCCGACCGGGCCATCATCGGCGTGCTGCAGGGGGTCATGCTCGCCGTGCTGGTGGCGGCCGGACTGGTGGTGGGCCTCGGTGCCTTCTGGTACCTGGGCCTGGCCGCCGCCGCCGCGCTGTTCGCCTACCAGCAGTGGCTGATCCGCGAGCGGCGCCGGGAGGACTGCTTCCGGGCCTTCCTCAACAACAACTGGCTGGGCGGCCTGATCTTCCTGGGCCTATTGCTGGACCTGCATCTGGGCGGCTGACCTCACCCATCGGGCCCGACCGGGCCGTCGCCCGCAGCGGGCGAGCCGCCCGGTTGGTGGGCCGGGGGTGGGGTGCGCGCCACCGCCCAGGCCTCCACCACCTCCACCCCGGCGGCCTTCAGACACCCGGCGATCTCATCCAGCGTCGCCCCCGTGGTCATCACGTCATCGACCAGCGCCACGTGCTGCGCCGGCGGCGCCCCCTCCAGCACAAAGGCCCCGCGCACATTCCCCGACCGGCGCGCCCGGTCCAACCCGCTCTGGGCGCTGGTCGCCCGCACCCGCCGCACCCCGTGCCAGACCCGCCGCCCAGACAGGATCCGGGTGATATGCCGGGCCAGCTCCATCGCCTGGTTGTAGCCGCGCTCAATCAGCCGAGACCGGTGCAGCGGGACCGGCACCAGCACCTCCGGCAGCGCCTCCCCTCGCGCCCCCGCCGCTTGTGCCAGCAACGTCCCCAGCACCCGCCCGGTGGCCAGGCCGCCATGGAACTTGAAACCGGTCACCAGGCGATCCACCGGAAACCGGTAATCCAGCGGCACCACGGCCTTATCGAACCGTGGCGGCCAGCATAGGCAATCCGCACACAACCCGTCCGCCGCGCTGTCCTCCGGCAACGGCTGCCCGCAACGGGCGCAGGGGTTCACCACCCATGGCAGGTCCGCCTGGCAGCCGGCACACAGATCCAGCGCCGGCGGCTGCCCCGGCTCACCGCAAAGCACGCAGCGGGGCGGATAGAGCCGGTCCAGGCCGTGACCGATCGCCCGCAACCAGTGGTGGATACCGTCCATGGCATTGCTCCGTTCATCCGAGTGACCCCACCCAGTGTAGCGCCACCGATCGGCCCCTTTAATGAAAATTGGTGGTAAACCGAAGCAACTGCAATGAGGTTGACGGTGAGTCGCGCGGTGATAGGATTCGCTGATCGGGACGTTGCCGTGTTGGCTTGAGGGGGCGGGCGCGGTTTCGGTCGGGCCTCCGATTGCGCACCCCTTCGGGGTTCCCTGCGCTACTCACAAAATGTCGGCGGCGCGAACTCGCTTCGCTCGGACAGGCGCGCCTTTTCTCCGACATTTTGTTGCGTTGCTCGGTGCGCAAAAGTCGGCCCGACCGAAACCGCGCCCGCCCCCTCAAGCCAACCCAGCCGGGAGCCACCAAGAGCATGGGAGCCACCAAATCAATGACCGCCACAACCCAAACACCCCGCCACGACTGGTCTAAAGACGAAGTCCTGGCCCTGTTCGAGCAGCCCTTCAACGACCTGCTCCACCAAGCCCAGACCACCCACCGGGCCCACTTCGACCCCAACACCGTCCAGGTCAGCACCCTGCTCAGCATCAAGACCGGCGCCTGCCCGGAGGACTGCAAATACTGCCCCCAGAGCGTGCGCTACGACACCGGCCTGGAACGCGAGCAAATCCTGGCCGTGGAAGAGGTGGTGGCGGCCGCCCGCCGGGCCCGGGACGCCGGTGCTACCCGCTTCTGTATGGGCGCCGCCTGGCGCTCGCCCAAAGACCGCGACCTGGAGACCGTCGAGGCCATGGTGCGCGAGGTCAAGGCCCTGGGCCTCGAGACCTGCCTCACCCTCGGCATGCTCCGCGACGGCCAGGCCGAACGCCTGCGCGAGGCCGGGCTCGACTACTACAACCACAACCTCGACACCTCCGAGGACTACTACGACGAAATCATCACCACCCGCAGCTACCAGGACCGCCTCGACACCCTCGCCCGGGTGCGCGACGCCGGCCTCAAGACCTGCTGCGGCGGCATCATCGGCATGGGCGAAACCCGCCAGGACCGCGCCGAACTGCTGCGTACCCTGGCCAGCCTGCCGGTGCAGCCGCAGAGCGTCCCCATCAACCAGCTCGTCCAGGTCCCCGGCACCCCGCTGCACGGCGTCGAGCCCCCCGACCCCTTCGAATTCGTCCGCACCATCGCCGTCGCCCGCATCCTCATGCCGGCCAGCTACGTCCGCCTCTCCGCCGGCCGCGAGCAGATGTCCGACGAACTGCAGGCCCTCTGCTTCCTGGCCGGCGCCAACAGCATCTTCTACGGCGACAAGCTGCTCACCACCGGCAACCCGGAGGCCGACAAGGACCGCCGCCTGCTGGCCCGTCTGGGCATGGGGTTTGAGGCGCACGCCTGCGCCCAGGCCGAGGCCGAGGACCTGGGATGAACGCCGGCGCCCTGAGCCGGATGCTGTCCGAGGGCCTGGCCGCCCGCCGGGCGGAGGGGCTTTACCGCAGCCCGCGCGTGCTCAAGAGCGTCGACGGGGCCTGCGGTCTCACCGCCGACGGCCGGACCGTCGTCGTCTTCTGCGCCAACGACTACCTCGGGCTGGCCAGCGATCCGCGTCCCGGCCGGGTCATGGCCCGGGTGGCCGAAGAGCAGGGTGCCGGTAGCGGCGCCGCCCATCTGGTCAGTGGCCACCGCCCGGAGCACGAAGCGCTGGAACGGGCCCTGGCCGACTGGACCGGCCGCGAGGCCGCACTGCTCTTCTCCACCGGATACATGGCCAACCTCGGCGTCATCGACGCCCTCGTGGGCCGCGGCGATACCGTGTTCGAGGACCGCCTTAACCACGCCTCGCTGCTGGACGGTGCCCGGCTGTCGGGCGCCCGGCTGCGCCGCTACCGCCATGGTGATGTGGACCACCTGGCCCGGCGGCTCGCGGAGGATGGCGGGCGGCACCGGCTGATCGTCACCGATGGTGTCTTCAGCATGGACGGCGACCGCGCCCCGGTGGCGGAGCTGGCCCGCCTGGCACGGGACCACGGTGCCTGGCTCATGGTGGACGACGCCCATGGCCTGGGGGTACTGGGCGAGAAGGGCGGCGGGCTGTTGGAACAGAGCGGACTGGATCAGGACGATGTGCCCGTGCTGGTCGGTACCCTGGGCAAGGCCGTGGGCAGCTTCGGCGCCTTCGTTGCCGGCCGCCGGCTCCTGATCGACCACCTGGTCCAATCCGCGCGCACCTGGATCTACACCACCGCGCCGTCCCCGGCCCAGACCGCTGCCACCGTCGAGGCGGTGCGCCTGGCCCGCCACGAAACCTGGCGGCGCGAACACCTGCGCGCCCTGGTCCGGCGCTTCCGGGCGGGCATCGCCGACTTGGGACTGGATCTGATGCCCTCCGAGACCCCTATCCAGCCGATCGTGGTGGGCGAGGCCGATCAGGCGTTACAGGCCAGCCGCGCGCTGGAGGAGCGCGGCTACCTGGTCACCGCCATCCGGCCCCCCACTGTCCCCAAGGGCACCGCCCGCCTGCGCGTCACCCTCAGCGCCGCCCACACGCCCCAGCAGGTGGATGGCCTGGTGGCTGCGCTGGGACAGGTCCTGGGCCAATGATGCGTGCGGTCACCGAAGGGCGGGGCCCGGAGGGCCTGGTGCTGGTTCACGGCTGGGGCTTCGACCACCGGGTCTTCGACCCCTGGCTGCCCCGCCTGACGCAGCGTTGGCGGGTCACCCGAACGGACCTGCCGGGGCATGGTGGGAGCGCGCCACTGCCAGCGGATGCCGGCCTGGAGGCTTGGGCCGACGCCGTCCGCCTGGCGGTCCCCGAGGACGCCATCTGGGTGGGCTGGTCGCTGGGGGCCCTGCCGCTGCTGGCCGCCGCTGCCCGGGGCGCGCGACCCCGAGCGCTGCTGCTCCTCGCCGCCACCCCCTGCTTCTGCCAACGGGACGGTTGGCCTTACGGCCTGCTCCGGGAGGAGCTGGATGCCATGATCGGAGGGCTGGCGGAGGACGCGCGCCGGACCCTCCGTGGCTTCCACGCCCTGTTGGGCCGGGCGGGGGCCGGGGACCGCGAGGCGCTGCGCCCGTGGCGGCGCCGTGGCCCCGGTCCGGCGACGGCCCTGGAGCCGGGCCTGAGCCTGCTGCGCGACACCGACCTGCGCGGCCGGCTGGCCGCCATCGACCGCCCGACCACCTGGCTTGCCGGTGGTCGCGATCCGCTTGTCCCCGACGGTGCCGCCAAAGAGGCCGCCCGGGCGATGCCCCGGGCGCGGATGGCGTATCATCCCGAGGCCGGCCATCTGCCGTTCCTGACCCACCCCGAGTGGGTTGCCGGTCACCTTCACCTCCTCAGTCAGCAATGCCGACCATGACTCGAACCCCTCTCGACAAGCGCCAGGTCCGCCGTAACTTCCACCGGGCCGCCGACAGCTATGACCAGGTCGCCGTACTCCAACGGGAAGTCGGCGAGCGGTTGATGGAGCGCCTGCACGTCATCCTGATGCAGCCCGCGATCATCGTCGATGTGGGCTGTGGCACCGGCTTCTGCACCCGGGCACTGCAGGATCACTACCGCAAGGCGCGGGTGATTGGCCTGGACCATGCCCCCAGCATGCTCCGGGCCACCCGGCGCCGGGGCCGCTGGCTACGGCCGATCCGCACCCTCTGCGGCGACGCCGAGCGCCTGCCGCTGGCTGCGGAGAGCGTCGATATGGTGTTCTCCAACCTCGCCCTGCAGTGGATGCCGGACCTGCACCGGGTCTTCGCCGAGTTCCAGCGGGTCCTGCGGCCCGGCGGGCTGCTGATGTTCTCCAGCTTTGGCCCGGACACGCTGAAGGAGCTGCGCGCGGCCTGGGCGCAGGTGGATGACAAGCCCCATGTGCACGAATTTATCGATATGCACGACGTGGGGGACGCCCTGGTGCAGGCCCGCTTCGCCGACCCGGTGATGGACATGGAGTCGTTCACCCTGACTTACGGGGACCCCATGGGGGTGCTGCACGACCTGCGCGGCCTGGGGGCGCGTAACGCCGCAAGCGGACGGGGCCGTGGTCTCACCACCCGGCGCCGGCTGCAGGCCATGTGCCAGGCCTACGAGGCGGCCTACCGGGGGCCGGACGGCCGCATCCCCGCCAGTTGGGAGGTGGTCTACGGCCACGCCTGGGCCAGCGAGGGCCTGCCCCAGCGGCGCGAAGGTGATACCGTCAGCATCAGGGCGGACCACATCCCGGTCCGCAGGCGCTGATCCGGGCGCCGGCGGTCGCATCGCCGTCGGCACCCGTCGCGGGAGGAGGCCCGATGACCCTTGGCTACTGGATGGTCCTGGCGGCGGCGCTGCTGCCGTTTGTCTTTGCCGGTGCGGCCAAATTCGGCGGCGGGCCGGGGTTCGATAACCGCACGCCCCGCGCCTACCTGGCGGCGCTGGAGGGCTGGCGCCAGCGGGCCAACTGGGCCCAGCAGAACCAGTTCGAGGCCTTTCCGCCCTTCGCCGCCGCGGTGATCATCGCCCACCAGGTGGGTGCCGCCCAGGGTGCCGTGGACACCCTGGCGGTCCTCTTCATTCTCCTGCGATTGCTCTACGGCCTATGCTATATCGGCGACCGCCCTGGCCTGCGCAGCCTGGTCTGGATGGCGGCCTTTGCCTGCATCCTGGGGCTGTTCATCGCCGCGGGGGTGGCCGGATGAAGCGGGTCTTCAGTGTTGAGAACCGGATGCTGGTGGAGCGCTACCGCCAGGCGCTGGAGGACGCCGGCATCCCCTGCCAACTGCGTAACGAATTTCTTGGCGGCGGGGCCGGCGAGCTGCCGGTGAACGAGGTTTGGCCGGAGATCTGGGTGGCCGACGAGGATGAGCAGCGCGCACGGACCCTGCTGCAGGAGCTCAAGGCCCGCGAGGCCGATCCCGGGCCCGACTGGACCTGCCCGCGGTGCGGCGAGACCCTGGGCGGACAGTTTGACGCCTGCTGGAACTGTGGTGCGCTTCGCACGGAGGAGTGACCCCGGTATCCGCCGCAAAAACCCCTTGCTAGAATAGGGATAGACACCGCAAACGGGATGGAACGCCCTAATGCCTGCCCCGGCCACCCGCGAAGGCGCTGATCGCCGCATCCGCCGGCTGCGTCTGTACCTGGTGCTGGCGCTGGCGGGCTGGACGGCCACCTTTGGTGGCCTGTCCTGGTGGCTGGTGGGGCACTTCCAGGGCCTGACCGTGGAGCTGGCCTACCAGGAGGCCCGGGCCAACTTCAACAAGGACCAGGCCTTCCGCTTCTGGGGCACCCTGCACGGCGGTGTCTATGTGCCGGTCAGTGACCAGACCCCGCGCAACCCCTACCTGGCCCATCTGCCCGAACGGGATATCACCACCCCCGGCGGTCAGGAGCTGACCCTGATGAACCCCGCCTACATGCTGCGCCAGCTCAACGAGCAGTTCGGCGATCTCTTCGGCGTGCGCGGCAACATCACCAGCCTCGATCCGCTGCGGCCCGAGAACGCCCCCGACGACTGGGAGCGCGATGCCCTGGAGGCCTTCGAGGACGGGGTCGACGAACGCCTGGAGGTGGCCTACATCGAGCAGGAACCCTACCTGCGCTATATGGCCCCCATGGAGACCGACCGGGGGTGCCTCCAGTGCCATGCCCACCAGGGCTATCAGGTGGGGGACATCCGCGGTGGGGTCTCGGTGGCCGTGCCCCTGTCCGGCTATCAGGCGCACGAGGAGGTGGCCATGGGCCGGACCCTGGGCGCCTTCGCCGGCATCTGGCTGCTCGGCCTGCTGGGGCTGGGGTACAGCGGCCAACGGGTGCTGCGTGATGCCCGCTTCCAGCACGCGGCCACGCGGGAGATCCAACGACTGAACGAAGGCCTGGAGCAGCGGGTGCGGGAGCGGACCGCCGAACTGGAGCAGGCGCGTCAGTCGGCCGAAGAGGCCAACCGCGCCAAGAGCGTCTTCCTGGCCAACATGAGCCACGAACTGCGCACGCCGCTCAACGCCATTCTCGGCTTCGCCCGCCTGGCGGGACAGGCCCCGCAGGCCACCCCAGACCAGCGCGAACAGCTCGGTTTCGTGGAGCGCAACGGCGAGCACCTGCTGTCGCTGATCAACGATGTCCTGGACATGGCCAAGATCGAGTCCGGACGCCAGACCCTGGAGGAGGGCGTGGTGGACCTGCCGCGCACGCTCGAGGATGCGGTGGAGGCCCTGCGCCACCGGGCGGAGGGCAAGGGCCTGACCCTGACCCTGGAGGTGGCGGAGGACCTGCCGCGCCACATCCTCAGCGACGGCCGCAAACTGCGCCAGATCCTTATCAACTTGGTCAGCAACGCGGTCAAGTACACCGACGCCGGCCGGGTCGTGCTCAGCGCCCGGCGCCAGTCCGCGGAGCCGAGCGGGGGTCACGATGGCCTGCTGCTGGCGGTCGCCGACACCGGTCGCGGGATCCCTGTGGAGGACCAGGACCGGGTCTTCGAGCCCTTCGTGCAGAGCGGCCGGGTGGGCACCACCGAGGGCACCGGCCTTGGGCTGCCCATCACCCGCGAGTTCGTCGAGCTGATGGGCGGGGAGATTGGCCTGGAGAGCACCTCCGGCGAGGGTTCCCGGTTCACGGTGAGCCTGCCACTGGTGCCGGCAGTGGACGAGGAGCGGGAGCGCCAGCCGGCGCCGCGCCGGCACCTGGGCTTGAACTACCGCTACGCTGAGGGGACGCCGGAGCCCCCGGCCGAGGTTCACCCGGCGGATCGCGTCCCGGAGGACTTCGGCCAGCGCCTGCAGGCCCTCCCGGCGGATCAGCGCCGGGCGCTGGCGCAGGCGCTCCGCGCCGGCGATCTGGATGCCCTGGAGGCCCTGGTGCGTGACATCGGGGAGCAGGACGCGGTGCTGGCCCCGGCGCTGCGGGCCCAGGTCCAGGCCTTCCGCTATCAGGAGATCCTCACGGCGCTCAACGGTGGGGGCGGCGCATGAGTGCCACGGCCCCGGAACCGCAGGCCTCGGGCGAGGTGCTGGTGGTGGACGACAACCCCGCCAACCTGCGGCTCATGGTCAGCGTGTTACGCGAGGGGGGCTACGCTGTCCGGGTAGCGCCCAGCGGCCGGCTGGCGTTGGACTCGGTGCAGGCCCGGCCCGCGGACCTGATCCTGCTGGATATCCGCATGCCGGACCTGGACGGCTACGAGGTCTGCCGTCGTCTCAAGGCCGATCCGGCCCGCCACGACATCCCCGTGATCTTCCTCAGCGCCCTGTGCGAGCCCGCCGACAAGGTCCGGGGCTTCGCGGTGGGGGCGGTGGATTACATCACCAAGCCCTTCGTCGCCGAGGAGGTGCTGGTGCGGGTGCAGAGCCATCTGGCCCTGCACGCCTCGCAGCAGCGACTGGAGGCGCTAGTGGCGGAGCGCACCCGCGCCCTGCGCACCCTGTCCGCTGGCAACCAGGCCCTGGTGCATGCCGATGGCCTGGACGACCTGCTGGCCAATATGCATGACGTGCTGGTGCGGAAGGGGGGCTATGCCAGGGCGTTGATCATGCTCATCGGCGGTCCCTGCTACCCACCGGTCGCCGAGGCGGAGGACGTGGCGGTGCCGGACGCTCCCTGCCTGGGGTTGCCGGCCCCGGCATCCTCGGACGCTGGTGTCCGGACGCTGTTGCTGCCGTTGCGGGACGCCAGGGGCGACTTGGGCTGCCTGCAGGTGGAGAGCCGGAGGCCCGCCCCCTTCGCCGACCCCGACGAGGTGGCACGGCTGATGGAGTTGGCCGGTGATCTGGCCTATGGCGTCCGCAGCCAGCAGGATCGCGCGGAGAGTCAGCGGGCCCAGCAGGCGCTGGAGCAGTCACTGGAACGCACCATTGAGGCCATCGCCGCCACCATCGAGGTGCGCGATCCCTATACCGCCGGCCACCAGCAGCGCACCACCGAGATCGCCGAGGTGATCGCCGAGGAACTGGGCCTGGATGATGCGCGGCGCAAGGGGCTGCATGTGGCCGGCGCCATCCACGACATCGGCAAGGTCGCCATCCCCGTGGAGATCCTCTCGCGCCCGGGGCGGCTGAGTGACCTCGAGTTCGAGATGATCAAGACCCATCCGGCCGTCGGCTACGAGATCATCAAGGGGATCGAGTTCCCCTGGCCGGTGGCGGAGATCATTCGCCAACACCACGAGCGGCTGGACGGCTCCGGTTACCCGGACGGCCTGCGGGGGGAGGCCATCCTGCTGGAAGCACGCATTCTGGCCGTAGCCGACGTGGTCGAGGCCATCTCCTCCCACCGCCCCTACCGGCCCGCCCTGGGGCTGGCCGCGGCGCTGGACGAACTGCGCGCCAAGCGCGGCAGGCTCTACGACCCGGAGGTGGTGGACGCCTGCCTGCGCCTGGCCGCACAGGGCTGCCTGCCGGTGGAGTCCCGGTGACCCGCACCCCTGGCCGGGGCTGGAAGCCTCCCTGGAAGCATCCAGGGGTGTCGCCCTGCACCGCGCCAAGCCCTCAGCCGCCGGGCCCCGTGCGGCAGTCGGGACAGACGTGCAGATGATCGGCCGGCGCTCCCGCCTCCTGTAAATGCGCGATCAGCACCGCCTGGTCGCGCAGGCTCACGAAAGGTGTCCCGCAGCGCGCGCAGGCGGCCATGGCTGGGCCGGTGTCCGGCGCGGATTTGCTCGCACCGGTGGCCTCCCCGGCAACCGAACGGGTGCCGGGAAGCAGACAGCCATCCGGGTCCTGGCCGGTCGTGCCGATCAGCGCCAGCAGCCGTGAGTAGACCTTGGGCAGGCCATGTGCCTGCTCCACGTCGGCCGCCGTTTCGGCAAGGTGTCGGGCTGCCGGTGCCACCATTTGTTGCAGCAAGGCCTTGGCGTCTCGTTCTGCCTGGTCATTGCCTTGCTCACCCCGGCTGATCAGGCAGGCGGCCAACTCCAGAACCACCGTGAGGTGATCCGGCAGTTCCCGGTGTTCGGAGCGGAGGTTGAGCTGGTGCCTGGCCAGCATTTCGTCCAGGTAGCCGAGACCGGCACCACTGGAAGCCCCATCCATCAATCGGACCAGGTTGAGGCGCACCTTGGGCGGGGGCGCGAGAAACAACACGCTGTAGGCCAATAGCAACGACTCCCGATCCTCCACCTCGCCCAACGCGCAACGCAACGGTGGCAGATCGGCGGCTACGGACTCCGCCCCGAGTGCCCCGCATAGGTCGGCGATATCGTCCACCAACCCATCCCGCAACGCGTTGAAGAACGCATCCGAGCGCGGAGGTTGCATCGCCTGCCCAAGGCAGGCGAGCAGTTCGCCCTGCAACGACAGGCCCGACGTATCATCCACCCCCACCTCAACTGCTCCGGGACGGCGAAGCGCGCTTGCGGCCGAGGTAATACACCTGCGGCTTGTTCTTCAGGTGACTCAGCACCGGTTGCCCGTTGTGCTCTGCGATGAGCTTGGACACCTGGCTGTTCGGGTTGTTGAGGTCGCCAAAGTAACGGGCCCCGGGGGCGCAGGTCACCACACAGGCCGGCGTATGCTCGCGCAGGTCCGGGTTGCTCGGATCGAGATCCGCCGTGTCGGCGGGGGCGGTGGAGGTGCGGTGATGACAAAAGGTGCACTTGCTCACCACATTCTTCGGCGGGATGCCGATCCCGCGTTTGGGGTTGTCCCGGGAATCCGGCGCCCTCCAGGGCGGATTCCAGGTGTGGCCGTCGCCGCTGGGAAAGACCTCGCGCATGTCCGGCGACTGCGTTTTGAGCTCGGCCGTGGAGAAGCGCACACCATAGGGGCAGGCCACGATGCAATATTTGCAGCCGATGCAGCGGTCCCAGTCGATGAAAACCACGCCGCCCGCCTCCGCATCCTTATAGGTTGCCCCCGTCGGGCAGACCGTGACGCAGGTGGCATCTTCACATTGCATGCAGGGCCTCGGCAGCCACTTCAATTCGTGGTCCGGTAGTTGGCCTTCCGAGTAATAGAGAACGTCCTGCCAGTGCTCGCCCGGCAGAAGGTTGTTCTCCATGCCACAGGCGATCGTGCAGGCCTGGCAGCCGGTGCATTTCTCCAAGTCTATAACCATGCCCCACTTAGTCATCGCAATTTACTCCTGCTAATTCGATCAAACCTTCTCAACGAAGACCTTGGCGGCGCTGAAGGCCACGAGCCCGGAAACCGGCTCGACGACGTTGGGAATGACTTCGTTGACACTGCCGGAAACCCCCTTGTTCTGGGCCCAACGGCCGGAGCCCCAGTGGCCGTGGGCCAGCGGCAGCACTACCGTGTCCTTCGGCACCCCGCCAGAGACGCTGGCGAAGCACTCGATGGCGCCCACCGAGGAGCTTATCCGGACCCGGTCGCGGTCCTTGATGCCGCGGGCGGCGGCGGCCTGTGGGTGAATCTCCATGTACACCGTGTCGGTGCCACCCTGCGTGGGTTGCCATACCGCGTGGGTATGCGGCAGGTTGGCGGAGCGCCCCTCAGCGGAGAGCGGTAGCTTCGGGCTGATCAGGTGCAGGTCGCCGCCGCCCTGGTATTGCGGTTCGACGTAATGGGGGAAGCCGATCATATCGCGCGGAATACCGAGATGTTTCTGGATATGCGCGGCGTGTTTCTCGTTGGTGAACCAAGCGGGCTGGAACTCGAACTTCCCGGATGGGGTCTTCAGCAGTTTCGCCTTAACATCGTCCTCGCTCATCCGAATGCTGTAGCGGTGGCCGTCCCATTCGTAGAACTCGCCGTCGATTTGGCGCCACAAATAGGGGGTCTTGTACCAGACACCCTTCTCTTTGAAGCTGGCCAGGTCATTAACGCCGTTATCGCCGGGGTCGTTTTCAAAGCCCGCGGCGAATGCGGCCACCACGTTCTCGACACTGCCCACCTGCTGGTAGTAATCGGCCATCGGGCCGGGCATCCGCTTGCCAAGTTCGATCATGATGTTGCCGAACTGCATCGTGTCGTAAAGCGGTTTTACCGCCGGCTCGCGGATCATCGACATCGGATAGCCCTGGAACGGGTAAGTGTTGGCGACTTCGAGTCGTTCCAGGTAGGTGTGATCGGGCAGGATCAGGTCGGCGAACTGCGCACTCTCCTGCGGCGAGGGCGAGGTGTCGATCACGAACACGTCCTGGAGTGCCTCTTCCCACACCGTGCAGTCGGGGCCGGAATAGATCGGACCCACCGTATAGAACATGATCGTGTCCATCTTGTACGGTGAGCCGGTCAGATGGTTCTTGGCGATGTCCTGGATCATGTTGGAGGTCATCGGCCAGGCGTCGGTCCGCGCCATATCGATGCGCGGGTATTTGCCCTCCATCTCACGGGCGTAGTCGTCCATGTAGTCATCGGGGTTGATCGGCAGGCTGCCGGCGGACGAGCCCATCTGGTAGCTCAGGCCACCCTTGGCGAACATTGAGCCGACCAGCGCGTTCAGGGCGTGAATGGCCATGCCGTTGTAGGCGCCGTTGGTGTGCGCCGTGGGACCGCGCTCGAACACCGCTATGGCCGGCCGGGTGCTGCCGAACTCCTTCGCCGTGGCGACGATCTTCTCCGCCGGCACGCCGGTGATGCCCTCGGCCCAGGCAGGAGTGGCGTCCTTCAGCGTTGTGTTCCACCAAGCCGGAAGGTCCTTCACCCAGTTTTCCGAGAAGGTGTCGGGATCGATCGGCTTGCCGGTCTCGAATCGCAGTCGGGACCGGGTGAAGTCGCCAACGAAGGGCCTGTCCCACAGGCCTTCGGTGAGGATGACGTGGGCGATGGCCAAAGCGATCGCACCGTCAGTGCCGGGAGACACGATCAGCTTGCGATCGGCAGCGGCGGCGGTCACAGAGTTGCGCACATCGACCATGGTGATGCGGGTGCCCTTGCTGCGCATCCTGCCCCACATCTGCATGTTGGCATTGTAAGGCCGGAAAGACTCGAGGAAGCCGGCGCCGAAGATCAGCAGGCAATTGCAATTCTCGTAGTCGTAGGAGTTGTATGAGTCATTGCCGTCCATGGCGCGCTTGACCTTCTTGGAGCCATCGGCGCAGATGCTCGAATGGCCGATGCCGATGCTCGAGGAGCCGTACAACCGGCCCCAGGTGCCGAACAGGCCGGCGTCGGCGGGGCCCCAGCCGCGGCCGTACGCCACAACGAAGCGATGCGACTCGTTCCGCTCGCGCAGCGCCGTCAAGCGGGCAGCGACCGTATCCAGGGCCTCGTCCCAGGAGATCGGCACGAAGCCCGGGTCTTCGTTGCGGCCCTTCTTGGGATTGGTGCGCTTCATCGGCCCCTTGAAGCGGTCGGCATCGTAAAGGATGTATGGGCCCAGGTGGCCTTTGGGGCAGAGCTTGCCGTTGGATAACGGAGCGTCTGGATTGCCGTAGATGGCATGCACCCGGCCGTTGGTCGTATAGACGTCGAGCCCGCAGCGAGTGGAGCACTGCTGGCAGACGCTCTTGGTGACGACGGTATCCGACGTGGCCCGCGCCCGGGTCCCAGGGCTGGCCTCCAGCGTCGATATACCTGGGATCGCATTCAGGCCTGCCACACCCGCCGCACCGGCGGCCCCGGACGCCTGCAGGAATCGTCTCCTGTTGAGCTTATTCTGCAGTACATTCATTCGTGCTCTCTCCTCTTGAAGAACTGGACTGTGCCGGAAGCGGAAGGTTGCCCCCACCGTCACTGCGAGCGGGGCCCCACCCCCACCGTCACTGCGAGGAGGCGAAGCCGACGCGGCAGTCTACCGCCCTGGATCGCCACGGGCCTTCGGCCCTCGCGATGACAGGGGTACCCCGTTCCTCGTTGATTCGGGCCCGCGCAGCGGGGAGGGGGCTCGCAACAAACTCATTCAATAGCCTACGGCCACAGGGGACTTCCCGGGGCGCTCGGCTCAAGACAAAGGGCGACGCGCCGGCGCATCGTCGGTCCGAATCGTCAATGACGCGGCGTCGGTTGCCGTGGACTTCGAACTCTTTGCGCTCGGCACGGAGGCGTCTGCCGCAGACGTGCTCGCGGGCTCCGGCTGCACGCCGTCCTGGAGGATCTCTTCGTACCAGATGTTGTGGTGCTGTTTCGCCCAGTTGCAGTCCACCCGGCCGCTCACCATGCCCTCCAGCGTCCCTTCATTGCCGATGGCACCCAGGTAGACATGGCCGATCGCCAGGGCGATGAATCCTGCGGCGCCGAGCACATGGAAAATCAACGACCAGGCGACCAAGCCCTCCGATCCGGTCCAAGTGGTGAAGTAGAGTACGAGACCGGTGATCGCTGTGACCGACCCCATGCTAACGATGCCGAGCCAGAAGTAGAGCTTTTCGCCGCCGTTCGCCTTCCCTGCCGGCGGGTGGGTGTTGCGATCGCCGATATAGCCGCCGCCCTGCTTGAACCATTGCCAGTCGTAGCTCCGGAAAAGGTTGCCCTTTATCCACTGCAGGATGGCGGCGACCAGGAGGGCCACGAATACCAGCCCGATGGTTTCATGAATCCAGATCGCCCCCGAGGCGTAGGTGGAGAAACCCCTCTCCCCCAGCAAGGGCATCAGCGCGTACCGACCGAAGAACAGCGATAGGCCGGTGATCGCCAGCACGATGAACGAGCCGGCGAGCAGCCAGTGCAGAAGGCGCTCGAACCTGCTCCACCTCGGCACGGTGGTGCCGGACCGGCCGCCGTCAATCCTTACCTTGCCGGCGAACAGATGGAACGCGAGAAAGACGAGTATCGACCCGGCGATGGCCAGTAGGGCGAAGATCGTGAGGGGCCCTTCGCGTAGCGACGACCAGCTGTAGCTGATCTGGCTCTCAGGATAGAACCCCGCCAGATCCGCGCCTTGGCTGGCGGCCGCCGGCGCCAGGTAGCCGCTGAGCGGAAGGCTTAGCGTCACTGAGACGATGACGGCGAGCAGCCACCACTTGGAGTGGCGCTGCCTGCCGCCGCGGCGAGCCCGTTCCGCGGCCCAGCCGCTATTGGTATCTCTTGGAATCACTGTGCTATCGCTACTCATTACCGGATCTCCTAGCCGAATCGGCGGTTTTCGGTGAGGGGTTTAAGCAAATGCAATGCCAAACAGAAAAAGCCCTGCCTAAGTAGTCGCTTGGGCACCGCCCGGTCGGGCCGTTGTTACCGTGCGGTAACGGGTGGTTAGAAACGATGTCTTTTCTGTTACGAAATGGTAAAAAAGACCGAGCTAGTAGGACCTGGTTATTCCTGATCATTCTGCTCCAGGATAATGCCACCTCCATAAAATCAATGTATTGCGCAGCCCTGTTCCGGGGGGTGGCGACGTATTGTGTGCATTCCAAATATAGGGGTTGCACGGGGCAGCAATGGTTTGGTGTTCGCTGCGTTTGGTGGCGTATATTGGTGCGTGAGTGAACCCCAAGGGCTGTGGCACAGGGTCGCCGCGACGGGGTTTGCGTGCGCATCCGCCTGGGGCATCGCCCTGACGCCTTGGCACCATCGGCTGGTAGAATCCCAGCCATGATCACCCTCAAGGACATCACCCTTTCCCGCGGCCCCGAGGAACTCCTCCACCAGGCCAGTCTCACCGTCTACCCGGGGCAGCGCCTCGGCCTGGTCGGTCCCAACGGCTGCGGCAAGAGCACCCTGTTCGCCCTGCTGCAGGGCGAGATCGGCCCGGACGCCGGCGAGGTGGGCATCCCCCGTGATTGGCGTATCGCCCATGTGGTCCAGGAGACCCCGGCGCTGGCCAGCAGCGCCCTGGACTACGTGCTGGATGGCCACCTGGAGCTGCGAGCACTCCAGGCGCGGCTGGCCGAGGCGGAAGCGGCGGGCGACGGCGAGGCCATGGGGCAACTGCACGCCCGCCTGGACGCCATCGACGGCTACACCGCCGCCTCCCGGGCGGAGACCCTGCTGGAGGGGCTGGGTTTTGACGCCGCCGGGCGGGCCCGGCCGGTGAGCGATTTCTCCGGCGGCTGGCGCATGCGCCTCAACCTGGCCCGCGCGCTCATCCAGCCCTCCGACCTGCTGCTGTTGGACGAGCCCACCAACCACCTGGACCTGGAGGCTGTGCTCTGGCTGGAGCAGTGGCTCTGCCAGTACCCGGGGGCGCTGCTGCTCATCTCCCACGACCGCGACTTCCTCGACACCGTGGTCCAGGGCATCGTCCACTTCGATGGCCGGCGGCTGGTGCACTATACGGGCGGCTACAGCGACTTCGAAAAGCGCCGCGCCGAGCGCCTGGCGCAACAGCAGGCCCAGTACGAGAAGCAGCAGGCGGAGATTGCCCATCTGCACAAATTCATCGACCGCTTCCGCGCCCAGGCCAACAAGGCCAAGGCGGCGCAGAGCCGTATCAAGGCGCTGGAGCGGATGGAGCGCATCGCCCCGGCGCACGTGGACGCGCCCTTCGAGTTCCACTTCCCCGACCCGCCCCGGGCCGCCAACCCGCTGCTGGTGCTCGACCGGGTGGATTTGGGCTATGGCGGTGACCCGGTCCTGCGCCGGATTCAGCTCTCGCTGCGCCCGGGGGAGCGGATGGGCCTGCTGGGACCGAACGGGGCCGGCAAGTCCACCTTCATCCGCGCCCTGGCCGGCGAGTTGAAACCCCAGGCGGGCCAGATCACCGGCAGTCAGGGGCTGGCCGTGGGCTACTTCGCCCAGCATCAACTGGAGCAACTGGATGGCCAGGCCTCGCCGCTGCTGCACCTGCAGCGCCTGGCCCCGAAGGCGCAGGAACAGACCCTGCGCAACTTTATCGGCGGTTTCGGCTTCTCCGGCGACGATGCGGACCGTGCCGTGGCCCCCTTCAGCGGTGGTGAAAAGGCCCGCCTGGTGCTGGCACTGCTGGTCTGGCAGCGGCCCAACCTGTTGCTGTTGGACGAGCCCACCAACCACCTGGACCTGGAGATGCGCCACGCCCTGACCGTCGCCTTGCAGGAATACGAAGGCGCCGTGGTCCTCGTCTCCCACGACCGTCACCTGCTCACCACCACCTGCGATGAGTACTACCTGGTGGCCGAGGGCCGCGTCCGCCCGCTGGACGGCGACCTGGAGACCTACCGCCAGTGGTTCCTCGAATGGCGCGAGGCGCAGAAGGCCGTCAACGGCGTCGCCTCTGCCGGGACCGGGCCCGCGCCTGATGGCGACGAACCGCGGCACGGGTCCTCCCCGGCGCACACGGCTGAATCGCGCAAGGCCCAGCGCCGCGCCCAGGCGCGGCAACGCGAGCAGCTTCGCCCGTTGCGTCGCAAGGCCGAGCAGTTGGAGAAGGCGCTGGATGAACTGAGCGGGGAGCTGGCTGACGTGGAGAGGGCCCTGGGTGAGCCCGCTTTGTACGAGGCAGCGGGCAAGGACCGCCTGACCGAACTGCTGCACCGGCAGGGGGTGCTCAAGGCCCGCCAGGAGGCCTTGGAGGCGGACTGGATGGAGGCCCTGGAGGCGTTGGAGGCGGCCGAGGCCGCGTTGGGTTGACCGCTCCGTGGCGGCCGGCCCGGTTGCCGTTCTGCAGCAAAACCCCGTGTTGGACTATGATTAATTCCATTATTATATAAGGTACCCTGAGGTCAGGAAGACACTGGAGAGGGACATGGCATTCCGGCTGGAAGGACGCAGGGCGCTCGCTGCGGACATCCGCAAGCTGGCCCGGGGCCGGGTGGATGCGGCCATTGAGGTGTTGCAGGGCGGTGGCGATCCCCACGAGGCGGTGCACCAGGCGCGCAAGCGCTTCAAGGAGCTGCGCGCCCTGCTCCGGCTATTCCGCCCGACGCTGGGGCGCAAGCGGGCGCAGGCGGAGAACGCCTGGTATCGGGACCAGGCCCGCGCCCTGTCCGGCTATCGCGACGCCCAGGCAGTGCTGGAAACGGTGGATGCCCTGAGCGAGCGGTTCCGGCTGCCCACCCAACAGGAGGCGCTGGGGGCCTGTCAGCGGGCCCTTGAGGTTCGCCGCGACCGACTGGCCGCGGAGGAGGGGGACCTGGCCGGGCAGATGGCGAACCTGGTCGACGAGCTGCACGGCGCCCGCGAACGCATCGCCGA
Organism: Alkalilimnicola ehrlichii MLHE-1; assembly: GCF_000014785.1. Classification (NCBI taxonomy): domain Bacteria; kingdom Pseudomonadati; phylum Pseudomonadota; class Gammaproteobacteria; order Chromatiales; family Ectothiorhodospiraceae; genus Alkalilimnicola; species Alkalilimnicola ehrlichii. The sequence goes on along the minus strand of NC_008340.1, from coordinate 2,753,047 downwards.
CTGGCCATCGAAGGCCGAGGGGGCGGATGCCTTTCTGGCCGGTTTCCAGCGCTGTTATCAGGCCGGCGGTCAGGCATTCCAGGCCAGCCGGTTCAGCGACGACCCGGAGGCCTGGCACGAATGGCGCAAGCGGGTGAAGGACTACTGGTACCATGTGCAGGTGCTGCGTCTGCTCTGGTCACCGCTGATGAAGACCCTGCAATCGGAACTGAAGACCCTCTCCGATCTGCTCGGTGACGATCACGATCTACAGGTATTGGACCAGCTCCTGGTGGACGAACCCGGTCATGTCGGCGAGGTCCACCGGCGCCTGATCCGCGGCATGATCGCCCAACGCCACGACGAGCTGCGCCTGCCCGCCCTGCGCCTGGGCCGGCGCCTGTACGCCGACCGCCCGGGCGCCCTGTCGCGCCGTCTCCGGGCCTGGTGGGAGGTCTGGCGCGAGGAGCTGGGCCACGAGGGCGGCACCGTCTGAACCATTCGGTAGCGCCCCCTTGCGGGGGTGTGTGCCCTGGAGGATCTTTGGAAGTTATCGCCTTTTACAACCTGAAGGGGGGCGTCGGCAAGACCGCCGCCGCCGTCAACCTGGCCTGGCTCGCCGCCCGCGACGGGCTGCCCACGGTGTTCTGGGACCTGGACGCGCAGGGAGCGGCGAGCTGGTACCTGGGGGTGGAGGAGGGGCTCCAAGGCAAGCCCCGCAAGCTGCTCAGCGGCAAGCGCCCCATCGGCCGCGAGCTGTGCGACACCGCCTGGGACAACCTGCAGCTGCTGCCAGCGGACGAGCGCTACCGCCACCTGGATCTCCACCTGGACGAGAAGGGCGGGGACGACCGGCTCCACCAGCTTCTGGAACCGCTCTCGGAGCGCTACGCCCTTGCGGTGCTCGACTGCCCGCCCAGCTTCTCCCGCCTGTCGGAGAACGTCTTCCGTGCCGCCAGCCGGGTGCTGGTGCCGCTGGTGCCGACACCGTTGTCGCTGCGGGCCTGGGCACAGCTGCGCGCGTTTTTCAAACAGCACGAGCTTCCGCGGCGCAAGCTGGTGCCCTTCTGGTCAATGGTGGACCGCCGGAGGGGAATGCACCGGCAACTGGTGGAGCAGCCGCCATTGAACATGAAGCGGCTGCTTGGCCCGGCCATCCCCTACAGCACCCAGGTTGAGCAGATGGGCCTGCACCAACGGCCGGTCTGCGACTTCGCCCCCACCAGCCCGGCGGCCCGTGCCTACGAGGCCCTCTGGGATGAGGTGCGCCAGCACTTGGAAGGCCTGCCCGGCCATCACCTGGCCTGAGGGGGCGGCCCAGCCGAGGGAGGTGGCCGGTGCTTCACAAGCCGGCCGGTTGCGGTATCTTGGCCGATAGTCCCGTCCCATTCACCGACCAGGAGGCCCCATGCCCGAATTGAAAGACCTATTGGCCAACAACCAGGCCTGGGCCGAGCGCAAGCAGCGGGAGGATCCGGCGTTCTTCCAGCGGCTCGCCAGGGAACAGAAGCCCGAGTACCTCTGGATTGGCTGCTCGGACAGCCGGGTGCCGGCCAGCGAGATCGTCGACATGCCGCCGGGCGAACTGTTCGTCCACCGGAACATCGCCAATGTGGTCACCCACGCCGATGTGAATTGCCTGAGTGTGCTGCAGTACGCCGTGGATGTCCTCAAGGTGCGGCACATCATCGTCTGTGGCCACTACGGCTGTGGCGGGGTGAAGGCGGCGCTGAGCAACCAGTACGTGGGCTTCGTCAACAACTGGTTGCGCCACATCGAGGACGTCTATCATCTGAATGAAGGGCAGTTTCGCGATCTGCCCGAGGAGCGGCAGGTGGATCTGCTGTGCGAATTGAACGTCCAGCAGAGCGTGCGCAATGTCTGCCGCAGCACGGTGGTACAACAGGCCTGGCAGCGGGGGCAGCCGCTGTCGGTGCATGGTTGGATCTACGGGCTGGCCAGCGGTCGCCTCAAGGACCTGGGCCTGCATTTCCACGGCCCGGAGTGTCTGCCCGTGATCGACCGCCTGGCCATGGACTGAACCGCAGTGGTGCCGGGGCGGTCCAAGGGCCACGGAGGTGCGCTATGAAGGTCCTGATTGCCCTGATGTTGGTGCTGTTGCTGGCGGGCTGCGCGCCCGGTGCCCCGGAACCTATCCGCAGCGCCCCGCCAGAGGCCCCGGACTTGGCCGAGGCGCGGGCCGACCCGGACGCCCATGCCGGGCGCACGGTGCGCTGGGGTGGGGTGATTGCCGAGGTGCGCAACCGCTCCGATCACACCGAGCTGGAGGTGGTCGCCCGCCGGTTGCAGGTCGGGGGGCGCCCGGCGGAGCGGGACGATGACAGCCCCGGCCGCTTCCTGGCCCGTGTGCCGGGCTTTCTCGACCCCGCCATCCACGCGCCTGGCCGTGCGATCACGGTGGTGGGTACCTTTGAGGGGCTGCGGGAGCAGGCCGTGGGGGATTACCGCTACACCTTCCCGTGGGTGCGGGTCGAGGTCTACCACCTGTGGCCGGAGCGCGAGCCGGTCCCCAGCTACCGCCGGGACCCCTTCTACGATCCCTGGTATGACCCCTGGTACGGCCCCTTTCCGCGCTACTACCGCCATCCCTTCTACGGACCCTATTGGTGAAGCCCGTGCGCATGACCGTTTCGCGAGCACTACTCGTGGTGTTGCTGGCCCTGGCGCTTGCCGCCTGTGCCACCGGCCCCCGCTACGACACCGCTCAGGTTGATCCTGACCTGACGCCCCAACGGCTGGCTGCCGATGCCCCCGACCACGTGGACCAGCCGGTGGTCTGGGGCGGGGTCATTGTCGCCAGTGAGAACCTGGAGGATCGCACGCGCCTGGAGGTGCTCGCCTATCCCCTGGACCGCAGCCAGCGGCCCCGCACCGGGCAACCCCCCCGGGGGCGATTCCTGGTCGAGCACCCGGGGTACCTGGAGACGGCCGACTACGCCCCCGGTCGCAGCCTGACCGTGCAGGGACAGGTGGACGAGGTGGTGGACGGCCGCATTGGTGAGGCCGCTTATCGCTACCCCCGGGTGGTGCCCGATGATCTCCACCTGTGGCCACGTGCAGTGGAGGCCGAGCGTACCGCCCCGCGTGTCAGATTCGGCGTGGGGATTATACTCACTAACTAGGTCAACTATTTTGTGACGAAAGCGCTGGGGCAAGCCCACTCCGTCACGGCGACCCGCCCCACCGTCACGGCGGCCGGCGGCCCGCCCCACCGTCACGGCAAGCGGCGACCCGCCCCACCGTCACTGCGAGCCCCGAAGGGGCGCGGCAGTCCATGCCGGCGTGTGGATCGCCACGTCGCTGCGCTCCTCGCGATGACGGGGTGGCGCCCCCACCGTCACGGCGGGAAGGGCTACCCCCCCACCGTCACTGCGAGGAGGCGAAGCCGACGCGGCAGTCTACAGCCCTGGATCGCCACGGGCCTTCGGCCCTCGCGATGACGGGGGGAAAGCCTTCGGCCCTGGCAATGACGGGGGTGCCCCGTTCCTCGTTGATTCGGGCCCGCGCAGCGGGGAGGGGGGCTCGCGATGACGGTGTACTCAGCGTTTAGTTACACTGGTTCGTCAATTTATGAGACAGAAACCTCGGGAGCCCGTATGCGTCTGAAAGCAGAGGAATCGTCGTTACTGGTGGTGGATATCCAACAGCAGCTGGTGCCCGAGATCCACGACCACGAACGGGTGGTGGACTGTACGGCCTGGCTGATGGACGTGGCGGCGGTCCTCAAGATCCCGGTCCATGCCACCGAGCAGTACCCCGAGGGCCTGGGCCCCACCATTCCGCTGTTGCGGGGGCGGTTGGAGGCGGAGCACATCCACGAGAAGGTCTGCTTCGGCTGGGCGGACGAGCCCGAGGCGCTCAGCCAGCTGAACGAGCCCCAGGTGGTGCTGGTGGGCACTGAGGCCCACGTCTGCGTGCTGCAGACGGCGCTGGGCCTGCGCGAGGCCGGGCGCGAGGTGTTCGTGGTGGCCGAGGCGGTGGGCTCGCGCCGGCCGCACGATCGCGACACCGCGCTGGCGCGCATGCGCCAGGCCGGCTGCTGGGTGGTCACCCGCGAGATGGTGGCCTTTGAGTGGCTGCGCCGGGCCGGGACCGACGTCTTCCGGGAGGTGCTGCAGCGCTACATCCGCTGACCAGCGCCCGGACACCGATGCAACAAGCGGGCGGGGCCTCCGCCCAAGGAGCCTGACCATGAGCGATCACGTCTACAAGATCGTGGAACTGACTGGATCCTCCAGCAAGAGCATGGAGGATGCCGTCAACCAGGCCGTTGAACGGGCGGCCCGCACCCTCCACCACATGCGCTGGTTCGAGGTCACCGAGACCCGGGGCCATATCGAGGACGGTCGCGTGGCCCACTGGCAGGTCACCCTGAAGATCGGTTTTACCCTGGAGCCGTGAGCGAGGCCCTGGCCCGCCCTGTCGGAGGAGCCCTTTAACCATGTCGGTGAACGCCTACACCGCCCGCAACGGCAAGGAACTGGTGCTCGAGATCCAGGGCCGGTTCGACTTCGGGCTGCACAAGCCCTTCCGTCGGGCCTACCGGGGCCGCGCCGGCCTGGAGACCTACCGGGTGGATCTGCGTCAGGCGGAATCCATGGACAGCTCCGCGCTCGGCATGCTGCTGCTGCTCCGCGAGCATGCCTCCGGTCAGGGCGCTCGCGTGGTATTGCGCCACTGTCAGGAGGAGGTGGATGAAATCCTGCGCACGGCCAATTTCCAGAAGCTCTTCGAGATCGAGCGCAGCCCTGCGCCGCCGCGGCCGGTGAAGGCTGAATAGGCGCGGGCGAGCCTTAGCACGGGGGGGCGGAGGACAAAGGCGGGTTGCCCCGGAACGGGCCCGAAAAAAAGGCGCGGCGTTGGTCGCGCCGCGCCCCTAATTGATCGGCGGTGCCCGGGCCGCTTACTGCTGCTGGTCGGGCTGGCCGTTCTCGACCTCCTCACTGGAGGCGTCACGGACGTCGATCACCTTGACGTCGAAGTTGAGGGTGACGCCGGCCAGCGGATGGTTGGCATCCACCTTGACCGTCTCGTCGCCTACTTCGCGCACGGTGATTACCTGCGTGCCGTTGGGGGTCTGGGCCTGGAACTGCATGCCGGGCTCGACCTTCTCCACCGAGTCAAACATCTGCTTGGGGACATCCTGGATCAGGTTGTCGTCGCGCTCGCCGTAGGCATCGCCCGGCTCGATGGTCACTTCCACCGAATCACCGCTGTTCTGCCCCTCGAGCGCCTGTTCCAGGCCCGGGATGATATTGCCCGCGCCGTGAAGGTAAGCCAGCGGCCCGCGCCCCTCGGAGGAGTCCAGCAACGTGCCTTCGGTGTCTTTAAGGGTGTAGTCGATGGACACGACCCGGTCTTTGGCAACCTGCATGGTGTTACACCTGATTTCTCGAGAATGAACCGAGCAGTATACGCGCCCGGCCGGGGCAGTTAAACCGCGACGGCGGTTGACGGAAAAGCGCCGCCAGGTGTGGCAATATGACGCCTTAAACACGTACCCGCGGTGAAGTAACCCTCACTATGATCGCGATACCGGATGAAGCCCGCCTCGCCAAGCTGACGCCGCTCAATGAACTGAGCGGTGAGCGTCTGAGCCGCCTCAGGGAGAAAGGGGAACTGGCCCGCGTCCATCGCGGCGAGACCCTGCAGGCCCCCAACGAGGACAGGAACCTGGTCTACCTGCTGGAAGGCCAGCTCACGCTTGTCTCTAGAGGGGGAGGGGCCGAGCGCATCAAAGGGGACGACGATGGCGCCTGCCAGCCGTTGTTCGACGGGCGGCCTCGCCAGACCGTGGCCCGTGCCGATCGGGACTGCATCATCCTGCGCCTGCCGCGGCCGCTGTTCGATGTGCTGGCCGACGAGGAGCGCAACGCCGGCTACGACGTCCGCGAGGTCCAGGTGGACGAGAGCGGCATGCGGCTCTTTCAGCGCATCCTGCACCACCTGCACGACGGCTCCCTGGAACTGCCGGTGATGCCGGAGATCACCATGCGTCTGAAGGCGTTGCCCGAGGAAGAGGCGGACCTGGAGGCGCTGAGCGACATCGTGCGGCTGGATCCTTCCGTGGCGGCGCGGGTCATCCAGGCCTCCAACAGCCCCGTCTACCGGCGCAGTGCCGGGTCGGTCAGCAGTCTGCGTGAGGCGGTGGCCATGCTCGGGTTCATCACCGTGAAAAAACTCGCTCTGGCGATGACCCTGTCCGCACCCTTCGAGCGCCAGAGCCCCTCCGCCCGCCGGCTGCTCAAGCGGACCTGGCGCCACAGCGTCTGCGCCTCGGTGACCGCCGCCGTGATCGCCCAGCGCTCGGCGGCCGGTCTCGACCGCGACCGCTGCCTGCTCGCCGGCCTGACCCATTCCATCGGCATCGTGCCCATCGTGATGTTCGCCGAGCGGGCCGGCATCCACGACAGCCAGGGGTTGGCCGAGGTCATCGAAGGCCTGAGCGGCATGGTGGGGCGCGAGGTGTTGGAGGCCTGGGAGTTTGACGAGGCGTTGGCCGAGGTGCCCGAACAGATGGCCGATCCCATGCGGGCACACGACGGCCCGGCCGACCTGGCCGACGCGGTCATCGTCGCGCGGCTCTTCTGCGATGCCAACGCCGGGGACGAAGCGGCCATGAAGACCCTGCACGCCACCCCGGCACTCACCCGGCTGCAATTGCCGGGCGACGGCCCGGAGGCTGACCTGGAGGTGCTCCACGCCGCCCGCATGGAGCTGGAAGCCCTGGAAAAGGCCCTGATGGGCGAAGCCTGAGCCGGCAGTCCGCCCCCACCGTCACTGCGAGGAGCGAAGCGACGCGGCAGTCCACCGCCCTGGATCGCCACGGGCCTCCGGCCCTCGCGATGACGGTGGAATGCCCCCACCACGTCACTGCGAGCCCCCGCAGGGGGCGCGGCAGTCCATGCCGGTGTGTGGATCGCCGCGGCGCTCCAAACCTCGCGGTGACGGTTGACCTGGTGCCGCCCTACGCCTCCTGCTCCAGCAACGGCCACTCCGAGGCGTCGATGGTCTCGCGGTAGGCGTGCCAGGTGGCGTGCCCCAGCAGCGGCATCAGCACCACAAAGGCCAGCCAGGCGGTGACGATGGCCACCGCCACGCAGGCGGCGATCATCAGCGCCCAGACCAGCATGGTCCGCTTGTTCCGCAGCACCGCGTTGACGCTGGTCACCACCGCGGTGATGGCGTCGGTTCGGCGCTCCACCAGCATCGGCAGCGAAAAGGCGCTGGCCGCGAAGACCACCAGACTGAACAGCGCCCCCACCACGCTGCCGATGCCCAGAAAGAGCACTAGATCGGCGAGGGCCGGGTCGGCGGTGTCAGGGAAGAAGATGTACAGGGTATTCGCCGCCCGCGCCCAGACCAGCAGCACTATCACCAGGATCACGGCGAAGAACATCGCACCCCGCAGCGACTGCACGGCACTGCGCAGGCTGCGCCGCAGGGACGGGGGGCGCCCCCGCTCGAGCTGCAGGCTGATGGCGTACACGGTGAGCGCCAACAACGGTGCCACGAACACGAACCCGGAGACCAGACCGAGGTAGAGCCCGATGTTGCCGTACACCCAGGTGGCTGCGGTGACCAGGTAGCTCAGCACCACCGTCATCACCCCGAAGAGCAGGCTCTGGCGGGGTGCCGCCCGCAGATCCGCCCAGCCGCGCTGCATCCAGCGCAAGGGGGCGTCGGCCGCGACGTCGTGGCACGGCGCCAGCATGGGCAGCTCCTCCGGCGGCCGCGGCGGTGAGGGTGTGTCGGTCATGGCCATTCCCCTGTAATCGGCGCTGAGCGTCAATGACACCTATAGCAGTGCCGGAAAGCTTGATCCAGGGCAAATGTCCATCATCGGCTCCGAGCGGGGCCGCAGGGGGAAGGCGGATGCCGCCCGGTCGTGCCGGGCGGCACGCACTCAGGCCTCGGTGACGGGGATGCCCTTGATCCGGGCCTGCCACTCGCGGGGGCCGGCTTCGTGCACCGATTCGCCACGGCTGTCCACCGCCACCGTCACCGGCATGTCCTCCACCTCAAATTCGTGGATGGCCTCCATGCCCAGGTCCTCGAAGGCCACCACCCGGGCCTTGCGGATGGCCTTGGAGACCAGGTAGGCGGCACCGCCCACGGCGATCAGGTAGACCGCGCCGTGCTTACGGATGGCCGCCACCGCCTCGGGGCCGCGCTCGGCCTTGCCGATCATGCCCATCAGGCCGGTCTCGGCCAGCATCTGATCGGTGAACTTGTCCATCCGGGTGGCGGTGGTGGGGCCGGCCGGGCCCACGGGCTCGTCGCGCACCGGGTCCACCGGGCCCACGTAGTAGATGAACTTGCCCTTCAGGTCCACCGGCAGCTCTTCTCCCCGGCTCAGCATGTCGGTCATGCGCTTGTGGGCGGCATCGCGGCCGGTGAGGATGGTGCCGGAGACCAGCAGGGTGTCACCCGGCTTCCAGCTTCGCGCCTCCTCGGTGGTCACCTCGTCGAGGTTGACCCGCTTGACGTCGCCGCCGCCCTCGCGGGCCACCTGCGGCCAATCCTCCAGCTTGGGCGCCGGCAGGTCCGCCACCCCGGAGCCGTCCAGCACGAAGTGGGCGTGGCGGGTGGCCGCGCAGTTGGGGATCATCGCCACGGGCTTGTTGGCCGCGTGGGTGGGGTAGTCGCGGATCTTGATATCCAGCACCGTGGTCAGCCCGCCCAGGCCCTGGGCGCCGATGCCCAGCTCGTTGACCTTGTCGAACAGCTCCAGACGCAGTTCCTCGGCGGTGTTCCGTGGGCCGCGGGCCTTCAGCTCGTGGATGTCGATGGACTCCATGCAGGCCTCCTTGGCCATCAGCATCGCCTTGTCCGCGGTACCGCCGATGCCGATGCCCAGGATGCCCGGCGGGCACCAGCCGGCGCCCATCTTCGGCACCTGTTCCAGTACCCAGTCGACGATGGAGTCGGAGGGGTTGAGCATGGCGAACTTGGTCTTGGCCTCGGAGCCGCCCCCCTTGGCCGCCACCTGCACGTCCACGGTGTCCCCCGGTACCAGGCTCATGTGGATCACCGCCGGGGTGTTGTCGCCGGTGTTCTTCCGCTCGCCGGCCGGGTCGGCCAGGATGGAGGCGCGCAGCTTGTTGTCGGGCAGGTTGTAGGCCCGGCGCACGCCCTCGTTGACCATGTCCTCCACACTCATCTCGGCGTCCCACTGGACGTTCATGCCGATCTTGAGGATCACCGTGACGATGCCGGTATCCTGGCAGATGGGCCGGCGGCCCTCGGCGCACATGCGCGAGTTGATCAGGATCTGCGCCAGGGCATCCTTGGCGGCCGGCGATTCCTCCCGCTCCCAGGCCTCGTGGGCGGCGTCGATGAAGTCCTTGGGGTGGTAGTAGGAGATATACTGCAGCGCATCGGCGATGCTCTGGATGAAGTCATCCTGGCGGATGGTAGCCATGGGCGTCCTCCGGGGCGTGTCTTTATAGTCGTCTGTGCGTCGGGTGTTCGCGCGGCAGGTTATACCACAGCCGGCGGGTTTTGTCCGTGGCAACATGGTGTTGGCGGGCCTTGGGCTGTCATCGCGCGGCTCTTGAAGAACTGGACTGTGCAGCCAAGGGGCGGGCCACCCCCGCCGTCACTGCGAGCGCGGTCCCATCCCCACCGTCACTGCGAGCGCGGTCCCATCCCCACCGTCACTGCGAGCCCCGAAGGGGCGTGGCAGTCCATGCCGGCGTCTGGATCGCCGCGTCGCTGCGCTCCTCGCGATGACGGGGTGGTAGTGGCCCCCACCGTTACTGCGAGGAGCGAAGCGACGTGGCAGTCTACCGCCCTGGATCGCCACGGGCCTTCGGCCCTCGCGACGACGGGGGAAAGCCTTCGGCCCTCTTGAAGAACTTGACTGAGCCGGAAGCGGCAGGTCGCCCCCACCGTCACTGCGAGGAGGCGAAGCCGACGTGGCAGTCTACCGCCCTGGATCGCCACGGGCCTTCGGCCCTCGCGACGACGGGGGAAAGCCTTCGGCCCTCTTGAAGAACTTGACTGAGCCGGAAGCGGCAGGTCGCCCCCACCGTCACTGCGAGGAGGCGAAGCCGACGTGGCAGTCTACCGCCCTGGGTCACCACGGGGCCTGCGGCCCTCGCAATGACGGTGGGGGACGGGTCGGCTTTCGCAGCGACGCGGCGATCCACGCCCCGGTCTGGTATTTTCGAGGCAATCCTGAAGCAACGGACTATGACCCCAATGCAGACCAATCCCCGGCACCACTTCCCGATGCTGCTGGCCTTCCTGTTCCTGGTGCTGGTGGTCTCCTCCCTGGGTGGGGCGGTGACCGCCACCGGCCTGGACGATTGGTATCGCGACCTGGCCAAGCCACCGTTCAACCCCCCGGACTGGCTCTTCGGTCCGGTCTGGACGGCGCTCTACCTGGCCATTGCCATCGCCGGCTGGCGTCTGTGGCGGGTGCTGGGCTGGGTGCAGGGGCGGGGCGTGCTGGCGCTCTGGGGGCTGCAGCTGGTGATGAACCTGTGCTGGTCGGTGATCTTCTTCGGCCTGCAGGCGCCGGGAGCGGCGCTGGTCTGGATCGGTCTGCTCTTTCTGGTGTTGCTGGCCTGCATCCGGCAATTCGCACCGGTGGATCGCTGGGCCGCCATCCTGTTCGTGCCTTACGCGCTGTGGGTGGCCTTCGCCGCAGTGCTCAATGGCGCCATCTGGTGGTTGAACTGAAATGCAAGCCTCCAACCCCCGTCATCGCGAGCGCAGCGACGCGGCGATCCACCCGCCGGCCTGGACTGCCGCGCCCCTTCGGGGCTCGCAGTGACGGTGGGGGTCACCACCCCGTCATCGCGAGCCCCCCTCCCGCTGCGCGGGCCCGAATCAACGAGGAACGGGGCACTCCCGGTCATCGCGAGCCCCCCTCCCGCTGCGCGGGCCCGAATCAACGAGGAACGGGGCACTCCCGGTCATCGCGAGCCCCCCTCCCCGCTGCGCGGGCCCGAATCAGGGAAGAACAGCGGAGCTGCCATGGCGAGCGCCGCGGGTTTTTGGTCGTCATCGCGAGGGGGCGCCCCACCCGTCATCGCGAGGGCCGAAGGCCCGCGGCGATCCAGGGCGGTAGACTGCCACGTCGGCTTCGCCTCCTCGCAGTGACGGTGGGGGTGGGTCCGCGCTCGCAGTGAGGGTAGGGGGCGCCCGCAGCGTCTGGCCATGTTCATCAAGAGGGCCGCAGGCCCGTGGCGATCCAGGGCGGTAGACTGCCGCGTCGGCTTCGCCTCCTCGCAGTGACGGTGGGGGTGGGGCCGCGCTCGCAGTGACGGTGGGGGCGCCACCCCCGTCATCGCGAGGAGCGCAGCGACGTGGCGATCCACCCGCCGGCCTGGATTGCCACGCCTGGTTGTCCCGTCGCAGCGCGACTCGCATAATGTCCCGCTTTCCCTTCGCAGCGGATGCACACGCCATGTGGTTCAAGAACCTCACCCTCTACAAGCTCCAATCCCCCCTGCGCGAGACGGCCGAGGGCCTGCAGGAGGCGCTGGCCGCCTTTGCCTGGGAGCCCGCCGCCCGGTTCGAGATGCAGCGGGTGGGGTGGGTGCCGCCCATGGGCCGGCCGGATGCGCCGTTGACCCACTCCGTCGGCAATTTCCACCTGCTCTGCCTGCACGAGGAGAGCAAACTCCTGCCCGCCTCGGTCATCCGCGACGCCCTGGACGAGAAGGTCGGCGAGATCGAGCACAAGGAGAGCCGTAAGGTGCGCCGGCGCGAGAAGGACCAGCTCAAGGAGGAGGTGATCCTCGACCTGCTGCCCCGTGCCTTCAGCCGCCACCGCCGCACCTGGGGCTACATTGACGCCCGCGACGGCTGGCTGGTGGTGGACACCGCCAGCGCCCGTGCCGCCGAGGACTTCGTCGAGCACCTGCGCGAGGCCCTGGGCACCCTGCCGGTGGCCCTGCCGGAGACGAAGGAAAGCCCGCAGGCGGTGATGACCCGCTGGCTGGCCGAGGACGATATCCCCGGTGACGTCGAGCTGGGCGAGGAGGCGGTGCTGGAGGACCCCCGCGCCGAGGGCTGCGAGGTGCGGGTCAAGCGCCAGGACCTGGTGGCCGAGGAGATGCGCGCCCACATCCAGGCGGGCAAGCGGGTGCGCACCCTGGCCCTGACCTGGGGCGAGCGCCTCTCCTGCGTGCTGGACGCCGGCCTGGTGGTCAAGCGCCTGAAGTTTCTGGACATGGTGCAGGAGCAGGCCGCCGAGGAGGAGGCCGAGACCCCGGAAGAGCGCCTGGACGTGGACTTCTCCCTGATGAGCCTCGAGCTGCAGCGGTTCTACCCGCGGCTGATGGAACTGTTCGGTGGTGAACGGCAGGGGCCGGCGGAAGAGGACCGCCCCTCGTCTCCGGACGAAGAGGCCACCCTGGCCAGCGAGGACGGCATCACCGGTAGCGCCACGCCTCGCGCCTAGCTCTGCAGCCGCCTGGATCGCCGCGTCGCTGCGCTCCTCGCGATGACGGGGGTGGTGGGCCCCACCGTCACGGCGGGGAGGGACACCCCCACCGTCACTGCGAGGAGGCGAAGCCGACGCGGCAGTCTACCCCTCTGGATCGCCACGGGCCTTCGGCCCTCGCGATGACGGGGGTGCCCCGTTCCTCGCTGATTCGCGCCCCCGCAGGGGCGCGGCAGTCCATGTCGGGGTGCCTGTGACGGCAATCCCGGGCCGGTCAGAGCAACGGCACCAGCTCCGGCCACACCAACTCCAGCATCTTCGGCTGGGCCTTGGCGTTGGGGTGGATGCGGTCGTCCTGCATCAGGGCATCATCGGTGGCGATACCTTCCAGCAGGAAGGGGACCAGCGGCACGTCGTAGTCCTCGGCCAGTTCATGGAACAGGGCCTCGAAGCGTTGGTTATAGGCCGGCCCGTAATTGGGCGGCAGCCGTATACCCACGAGCAGAACCTCTGCCCCCGCCGACTGTCCCATCTCGATAATGGCCGACAGGTTGCGCCGTGTCTCCGCCGGGGGCAGGGCGCGCAGGCCGTCGTTGCCGCCCAGTTGCACCACCAGCACTTCGGGGCTGTGCGCCTCCAGCAGGGGGGCGAGCCGGTTGAGGGCCTGGCGGGTCGTATCGCCGCTGGTGGCAGCATTGATAACCTGATGCGGGTGGCCCTCGGCTGTCAGTCGGTCCTGCAGCAGCGTCACCCAGCCCTCACGCTCGCGCTCCAGGCCGTAGGCGGCGCTCAGGCTGTCGCCGAGCACCGCGATGCGCGGGGCTTCCTCCGCCGGCGAGGCGGTGGCCGTGCCCAGTAACAGGACAATCAGCAGGAGACGCAGCAGCATGACGGAAACCTCCATTCTGGCCAGCGACACGGCCGACCCCGGGGCCGGCAGCGCGAGCGCCGGCACGCCGGTTTTGCGCACCGAGGGCCTGAGCATGCGCTTTTCCGGCCCGGACGGTGAGATCCGGCTGTTCGACGGGGTCGATCTTAGCATTCCCCGGGGGCGCTCCGTGGCCATCCTGGGCGCCTCCGGTTCAGGCAAGTCCACCCTCCTTGGACTGCTCGCGGGGCTGGATGTGCCCACCGCCGGTCGGGTCTGGCTGGCGGGCAATGAACTCACCGCGCTGGACGAGGACCAACGGGCCCGGGTGCGCGGTGAACACCTGGGCTTCGTCTTCCAGGCTTTTCACCTCCTGGGCGGGCTCAACGCCCTGGAGAACGTCATGCTGCCGCTGGAACTCGCCGGTGGCGTCCGGGCCGGGGCGCGGGCCGAGGAGGCCCTGCGGCGGGTGGGCCTGGGCGGGCGGCTGCACCACTACCCCCGCCAGCTCTCCGGCGGCGAGCAGCAGCGGGTGGCCATCGCCCGTGCCCTGGTGACCGGGCCCAGCGTGCTGATGGGCGACGAGCCCACCGGCAACCTGGACCGCCGCACCGGCGAGCAGGTGGCCGATCTGCTCTTCCGGCTGAACGAGGAGCAGGGCACCACCCTGGTGCTGGTCACCCACGACCCGGCGGTGGGCGGGCGCTGTGACCGGATGCTTAACCTGGCCGACGGCCGGCTGGAGGCCGGATGAAACCCTGGCGCCAGGCCCTGCGCCTGCTCTGGCGCGACGCCCGTGCCGGCGAGCTGCGCCTGCTGCTGGCGGCGGTGATCATCGCCGTGGCGGCCGTCTCCGGGGTGGCCTGGCTGGCCGACCGGGTGGCCCAGGCCACCGACGCCCGGGCCGCGGAACTGCTGGGCGGCGACCGGGTGGTGCGCAGCAACGAGCCCATCCCGCTGGAGTGGGTGGAGCAGGCCCGCGAACACGGGTTGCGGGTGGTGCGCAGCGCCGAGTTCCCCAGCGTGGTCCTGGCCGACGACCACACCCAACTGGTCTCCCTGAAGGCGGTGGAGTCGGGTTACCCGCTGCGCGGCAGCCTGCAACTGCGGGACCGGCCCGATGGCCCGCAGAGCGCAGTGCGGCAGCCGCCGGCGCCTGGCACTGCCTGGGTCGCGCCACGCCTGCTGCCGCTCCTGGAAATGAGCCTGGGCGATACCCTGGAAGTGGGCGCCCGGGCGTTCCGGGCAGAGCGGCTGATCGCCCTGGAGCCGGATCGTGGCGGTGGCTTCTTCAACCTGGCTCCGCGGGTGCTGATCCACTGGGAGGACCTGGAAGCGACCGGCCTTGTCCAGGAGGGCAGCCGCATCCGCTACCGGCTCATGCTGGCGGGCGCACCGGCGGATCTCTCCCGCTACGAGGCGTGGCTCACCGATCACGCCCCGGGGGCGGAAATCCAGGCCCCGGGAGAGGGCGACCCGGCCCTGAGCTCGGTCATGGAGCAGGCCCAGCGCTTCCTCGGGCTGGCCGCGCTGCTCACCGTGGTGGTGGCGGGGGTGGCCATCCTGCTCACCGTGCGCCACTACGCCGGCCGGCAGATCGACCGTATTGCCATCATGCGCTGTCTGGGGGCCACCCAGCGCCAGGTCACCGCCATCCTCGCTTGGAAGCTGCTCTGGCTGGGGCTGCTGGCGGGGCTGGTGGGTACCGTGTTGGGTTACGGCCTGCACCTGGGCATGGTGGAACTGCTCGCCGACTACCTGCCCGACGATCTCGCCGGCCCCGGGCCGCTGCCTGCGGTGACCGGCATCCTGGTGGCGTTGGCCTCGCTGCTCGGCTTCGCCCTGCCCAGCCTGCTGCGCCTGCGGGATGTCCCACCCCTGCGGGTGCTGCGCCGGGACGCCGGCGCCGGGGTGCTGCGCGGCTGGCTGCCCTATCCGGTGGCGCTGGTGGTCATCTTCGCACTCATGTGGTGGCAGGGCGGCGACCTGCGCCTGGCCGT
Organism: Alkalilimnicola ehrlichii MLHE-1; assembly: GCF_000014785.1. Taxonomy (NCBI): domain Bacteria; kingdom Pseudomonadati; phylum Pseudomonadota; class Gammaproteobacteria; order Chromatiales; family Ectothiorhodospiraceae; genus Alkalilimnicola; species Alkalilimnicola ehrlichii. Next base: position 2,737,779 of record NC_008340.1, on the reverse strand, counting down.
CTCGGTCTTTGCGGCGGTGATGGCCGGGCTGGGCGCCCTCGGGTTGATCGCCGCCGCGGTGGTCTACGGCCTGCGCCGGACCCGCCGGGCCCGTATCACCACCCTCTCCGGGCTGGTGCGCCGGCCGGCCACTGCCACCCTGCAGATCGTCGCCGTGGGGCTGGGGCTGACCGCGTTGCTCCTGCTGTCAGTGGTGCGCGAGGACCTGCTCGCCACCTGGGAGCGGGGTGTCGACCCCCAGGCCCCCAATTACTTCCTGATCAACGTCCAGCCCGACGAGGTGGACAGCCTGCAGGCCTTCCTGCAGGAGGAGGCCGGCGTGCGGCCTGAACTCTACCCGATGATCCGGGGGCGCCTGGTGGGCATAAACGGTGAGGCGGTCAACCCGGAGACGTACGCCGAGCCGCGCACCCGGCGGCTGGTCTCGCGGGAGTTCAATCTCTCGCACACCGATGCGATGCCCGACGACAACCGGGTCGTCCGCGGCCGCTGGTTCGATGAGCGCGACAGCGACCGGCCCGAGTGGTCGGTGGAGGAGGACATCGCCCGGCGCATTGGGGTCGACGTGGGCGACACGCTCACCTACCGCATCAGCGGCCGCGAGGTGAGCGGGGAGGTCACCAGCCTTCGCCGGGTGCAATGGGACAGCTTCAATGTGAACTTCTTCGTCATCGGCAACCCGGGGCTGTTGGCGGGTGCCCCCACCACCTACATCACCAGCTTCCACCTGCCGCAGGGCGAGGCGCGGGTCATCGCCGACCTGGTCCGCCAGTTCCCCAGCGTCACCCCGGTGGACCTGGGGGTGATCCTGGAGGCGGCCCGCGATATCATCCGCCAGGGCTCGCGGGTGGTGGAGCTGATGGCCACCCTGACCTTGGTGGCCGGCGTGCTGGTGCTGCTGGCGGCGCTGCAGATCACGGGCGACCAGCGCCGGTTCGAGACCGCGCTGATGCGCTCGCTGGGGGCCAGCCGGGCGCATATCCGGCGCATGGCGCGGGGTGAGTTCCTGTTGCTGGGGGCGCTGAGCGGGGGGCTGGCCGGGCTGGCCGCCGGGGTGGCCGGCTGGGGCGCGGCCGGGCCGTTGTTCGACCTGGACTACCGGTTCAACCCCTGGCTGCCGATGCTGGGAGCGGCGGGGGGCGCGGTGCTGGTCTGGGTCGCCGGGGCACTGGCCACGCGGGCGCACTACCGGCAGTCGCCGATGGCGCTGTTGCGCGATCCGGATGACTAGCGTGACAGCGTGCGGTGGAGTAGGAAGCCCCGGCCACCGAGGGTGGTGGCCGGGGAAAGGCCGGCGGGACGGACGTCAGTCGTCGATGCGGGTGCCGATCCACAGGCCGAAGCCGGCCTCGGGCTCACCCTCCGGGGAAGGGCCGGCATACCGCCGGAGCAGCACGACGGTGTCGCCATCCGCTGAGGCGTAGCCCTCAATCACGGTGTCTCCCGCGTCCACCACGATCCGGCCATTGGTGCCCACCGGGCTGATATCAAAGGCGATGTCGGCCTCCTCCTCCTGGCGCCACTGCAGCGCACCGCCCTGCACCTCTGCTGCTCGCTCGCTCAGCTCGACGAGGGTCAGGGTGCCGCCGTTGCCATTGGAGGCGATTTCTATCGTCCCCCGGTACCGGGCCACCAGGACGTTACCGCCCTCGTTGAACTCCGCATCCACTCCCTGCCAGGCGTAACGGCCCGTGGGTATCGGGTCGTCGCTCGGGCTGCCTAAGGGGACGCCCAGGAACAGGCCCGGGCTGGCCTCGTCCTCGTCGCCGACCAGGGTGACCATGGAGAACAGACCGCCATCTTCCGACACGGTGGCGTCCAGGCCGTCCTGCGGGTCATCGCCCTCGAAGGCCAGGCGCAGCGGCCCGCTACCGGTGTCGTGCAGGGTGATGTCGAACTCGGAACCCAGGGCGTCTTCCTCCATCCGCCCCTCGAACAGCTCCACCTCCCATTCGTCCAGCCGGGCATCGCCGCCTATCTCGCCGTTGATCCGGTCACCGAAGGCAAAGGTGCCAATGCGGCCCAGCAGCAGTGGCTGCTCGTCGTTTTCCGGGAGTTCCACCTGAAGCCCGACGATTCCGTAGGTCACGTTCTCCGCGGCGGACAGCGCGCGGCCGTCGCCCCGGGCCAGGACGTTGACCTGCATTTCTGCCCGGGTGGCGGTGCGGTTGTCCGCGTCCACCACACAGTTGCCCTGGGTGTCGAAGGTGAAGATGCGCTCGGTGCGCACCAGGCTGCCGGCAAACAGACTGGTGTCCTCACCGAGCACGCCGGCCGGATTGAATGTCAGCGCCTGCGGACCCCACACGAAGATCAACCCGCCGTTGTCATCATCACAATGGACCTCGGCGGGTGCCGAGACAAAGAGCCGGGGGTCGGTGTCGCCCAATTGCGCGATCCCGGGCAGTGCCTCGTTCAGTCCACTGTCCACCGCGATTTCGGTGTGGACAAACTCACCACGGCGTGAGCCGAAAACGAACAGGTCATCGATTATGGTCACGTCCCCGTCGCGGGGGTCCTCCGCGGAGGGGCTCAGATCCAGGGTCAACAACCCGGTCCCGGCGGCCAACTCCTCCTGGGGGGCGTCGTTCCAGGCGCCGACGTACAGGTTGAAGTCCAACAGGTGCCACGCCCCGGCGATCATGTCGATGTCGCGGGCATCCTTTGCCTCCGAGAAGTCCTGATCCACCTCTTCGATCACGGTCTCCGCCCAACTTTCCGGTGTGGCCCCGAAATCAGTGGCGTTATCCCGTACCTGGCCAGTGAGGTTGAGCAGGGTGCCGGTATCCAGGCGGCTGAGGCGCACCCGCTGCTCCGCCAGGCGGCGCAGCACGTACTCCGAGACCGGGCTGATCTCCACCTCTGCGCCGGTGGTTGCGGCCCGGAGGTACTGATCGCTTTCCGGGACCTGGAAACGCAGGGCCATATTGGCCCCCAGTGCCACATCATCCGGCAGGGCGATGGAGTAGTTGCCGGTTTCACTGATGGAGGCTTCGGCGAGCACCACCACCTCACCAGCGTCACCCTCCGTTCTCACCGGTTCGCCATTGTCGTTCAGTTCGATGAGCTGGACGGTGCCGCCTGCCACCGGGACCAAGCCATTGGTCTGGGCCGCCACCAGCCTGTCGTCATCGATCCGTGCGGTGGCGCCGACGGTGGCCCAGTCGGCACCGATCAGCGCCTCGCCGGAAATCTCGTCAATGTCCGCGTCGCCGTTCTCATCCTCACCCGGTACGCCGTTGTCGATCTCCCCGTTCTCCGGGGCCCCGTTGTCCGTGTCCGTTCCATTGCTGCTACTGCTGCTGCTGAAGCAACCGGCCAGGGCCAGGCTCAGCAACAGGGTGAGCGCGATCAGTAATAGCCGTTTCATGGTCTCTCCCCTCGATTCAACCACGGATGGTCCACGGCACACCCGCTGTTGCCGTGTCCCGGGCTTATAGCGGGCCCGGCGACCCGGCGGCATCACCCAAATGGGTGAAACCCGGGTGTGACCGGAATGGGGAAGCGATTCAGTGGCGAGGTACCAGGGAGAAACCCGGCAGGCCGAGCGCGCAGCGGTAGGCGGGGCCGGTGAGCACCGCCCGGACGAGATCGGCCTGCCGGGAGACGCGCATCTTGCGAAAGACCGACTTGAGCTGGGTGCGCACGGTGTGGTCGGTTACGCCCAACAGCTCCGCCACCTGGCCTGGCGAGGCGCCGGTCACCAGCTCGGCCGCCACCCGGGCCTCGGCCTCGGTCAATCCATGGAGCTCCGCCAGCAACCCCTGGTCCACCTGACGGGTCTGTGCCGGGTCATGCAGAAAGAGTGCGGCGTGAGCGGGGTAGGGGCAGAGGTGAAAGGGGCGTGCTTCCGGGGGTAACGGTGCCACCAGCAGGTTCAGCGGCTGCTTGCCCTGGGCATCCAGCCGGAGCAGGCCACCGGCGGCGGACCAGGTATGGCCCAGGGCGGCACGGATGGCCTGCCGGATCAGGTGGGAAAGGTGTGGCCCCTGGCAGGGCACGGTCAGGGTCAACCGGGCCTGGTGGAGCTGCAGGCGTGGATCGTTGTCGATCAGGGCCTCGGCGGTGGGTTCCAGGTGCACCACCCGCCCCTGCTCATTGAACAGCACAAAGGGCAGCGGTGCCAGCCGGGCCGCGGCCGAGACCGATCGGTGCAGTCCTTCGCAGGCGACGATCTGGCGCTGTATCAGCACCGCCCGTTGCAGGTGCGGGATCAGATCGTTGAGTAGGCGCATGTCCTGTGCCAGATAGGGGCCCTGGCGCCGGGTGCGCTGCACCAGCAGTTGCAGGGTCTGGTCGCCGTCCCGATAAAAGGTGCCGCAGGCGCCATGGTGAATGTCCTGTGGGCCGGCCCAGTCGTTGAAAAACTCGGTGCGATAATAATCGGGCTGAGGGCAACTGAAGTCGGTGTAGGTGGAGTAGAGGCGGCCGGGGGGTTTCTGGCGCAATTCGGGGCGCCAGGGGCAGGCATTGACGTAATAATCGACGTAGCGCTGGTGATAGCCGGGGTCAATCTGCCACTGGATACTGCTGGTCACCTGGTCGGCGTCCGCGTTCAGGATCAGCATGCGTGCCGAGCGCGAATCGCTGGCCCGTACCACCGCCTGCAAGAACTCATCCCAGCCCAGGGACGAGGCGGCGGCGGTGTAGAGGGTCTCGACCAGGTCATCCAGCGTGGACAGGCACCGCCCCTTCACCTTAACCCATTGCGAACTCAACGCCCCACTCCCCCTCCGGCTCCGGAATGCGCCGCAATGCCGGTTCGCCACTGCCATTTTCGCGACGCTGGTCTAGTCTTCCCACAAACAGAGTAGCGCTGTACGGATTTTCCGGCACCCTTGGAGAGGGCTTGGCTGTGAAGCAGTTCACTAATATGGGTGAGACCCTGTGCGCAGACGGCGCGGTGATGCGCCATGGCTGGGTCGACGGCCCCGACCCGACGGTACTGGCGGTGCACGGCTGGTCCTGCCGGTCGGACTATTGGGCGGATCAGTTGGACGCCCTGGCAGGCCGTCACCGGGTAGTGTTGCCGGACCTGCCCGGGCACGGGTGTTCCGACAGGCCCGTGGAGCCGCGCTCACCGGCGCGCTACGCCGAGGACCTGGAGACCCTGGTGCTGGAGAGGGACCTGCAGGGCGTTGTGGTGATGGGGCACTCCATGGGCGGTGCGGTGGCCCTGGAACTGGCTGCCCGGCGACCCGACCGGGTCGCCGGCGTGCTGCTGGTGGACACCTTCGTGATCGACTATGGCGGGTTGGATGCCGCCACCCGGCAGGCCATCTACGCGCCCTTCGCGGCGGACTTTCCCGCCGCGATCCAGGGGCTGCTGGAGCAGACCAGCACCGCCGGGACGCCGGCGAGCCTGAAGGCACGCCTGAGCCGGGAGATGAGCGCGGTGGATGTGGCCGCCGTGCTCCCGGCCTGGCAGGCACTGCTGGCCTGGGATCCGGCGCCGGTGCTGGAGCGGGTGGAATGCCCGGTGCACGCCATTAACGGTGACCTGATCCCGGAGAGCGCCCGCGCGCGCTGGGCCGGTCGGATTGAGGAGCAGCGCCTGGCAGGGTGCGGGCATTTCCTGCAGATGGAGGACCCCGCGCGCTTCAACCCGGCGATGTCCCGGGTGCTGGATCACCTCAGCGGGGTGGGCTAATCCTGCACCGCCGGATGGTCCGGTTGATGCAGGCGCAGCATCCGGCGCACTTCGCCGGCCTTGTCCTGCTCCCCCAGGGATTCCAGCGCATTGATCTGCAGCGCCATGGCATCGCCCAACGTCTCGGAACGGGGGTAGTGCTCACCCACGTAGCGGGCGCGGTCCAGCGCCTCGTCTGCCGCCCCATCCTCCAGCCGGGTCCGGGCCAGGTCCAGCTCGTGGCGGGCGATGGCCTCGCGCAGTGCGCTCATCGCCTCCAGGGCCAGACCGGCGTGGCGGTCCTCCGCATCCAGGTCCACCACGGCCCGGTAATCGGCAAAGGCGCGGCGGGCCAGCCGCTGATCCGGCTCACCCCGTGCCAGGCTGTCCTCCCACTGTTGCTCCGCGGCCATGGCCGCGACATACAGCGCGTAGGGCAGACTGGGGTGGTCCGGGTGGGTCTCCGCCATGCGGGAGGCCTGCTCCCGGGCGGCGTCCAACTCGCCGGCGCGGTAATGCAGCCAGGCCAGTTCCGCCCGGGCCTGGCCGGCGTGGCGGCTGGTGGCGTGGCGTTCGATCAGCGCCTCGAAGCGCTCGCGCGCGGCCGCCCGGTCGTCCTCGTCCAGTGCCGCCACCCCCGCACGGTACTGCTCCGCCGCGGTACCGGCGCGGCGGTCGTCCGGCCCTGAAGTGGTGGCACAGCCGGAAAGCACCAGTAACAGGAGAACCAGTACCGGGGAGGTACGCCACAGCATCGTGAAACACTCCGAGAGTCGCCCAGGATGAACGCCGCCTATTACAGCATGTTCATGGCCCCGATGCGACGCGTGTCAGGTCCCTTCAAGGCCTGCCGGTCATCCGGTATGCTGCGGACTCATTCACCGAGGTGATCATGGCGGCCGAATCAGGATACAGAGGGCTGGGTATTGCCGGGGTCGAGCGGTTGGGCGCCTTTGCCGGCGGCCTGCTGACCGGGCGTGGCGGGCACTGGCTGCGCTGGCTGCTGGCGGTGCTGCTGGTGATTCTGCTGGCGCAGGGGGGTGCCCGCCTGACCTGGTGGCTGCTCGGTTACGGCCCGGCCCAGGAGGTGCCTGCCGCGGCGTGGTCCGGGCCGGAGGAGCCTGCCGCGCCTGGCGGCGATGAGGCCGATGCCGGCGAGACGCGCCTGGCGGCGGTGGCCCGCCTGCACCTGTTGGGGCAGGCCGAGGACGACGACGAGCTGGACGCCGTCCTGGCCACCGAGGAACTCCCGGAGACCCGGCTCAACCTGGAGCTGAAAGGGGTGCTGGCCCGTGGCGGCCAGGGCCAGGGCGCGGCGCTGATCGCCAGCCGGGGCCGCACTGAGGTCTTCCGGGTATCGGACGAGGTGCCGGGTGGCGCCACCCTGGTCCAGGTCCACACCGACCGGGTGGTGCTGCGCCGTGACGGCCGCCACGAGCTGCTGCGCCTGCCCCGGAAAGTGGCCGAACTGCTCGCGAGCGCCGACTTCGATGTGCCCGGGACCCAGGCCGGGCGTGGGTCGGATGCCGCCCGGGTGCTCCCGGCGGCCGCGCGGGGCGATGTGGACCGCGAGGCCCTGTCCGACCTGCGCGGTGAACTCACGCGCAACCCGGAACGGCTGTGGGATATCGTCAACGTCCGGCCGGTGATGGAGGGCGGACGACTGCAGGGCTACCGGCTGCAGCCCGTCCAGCACCAGGCGCTGTTCCGTCAGGCCGGACTGCGGGATGATGACGTGGTGACGGCGGTCAACGGCGTGGGTCTGGATAACCCGGCGCGGATGGGGGAACTCATGGGCAGCCTGGCGACCGCCGACCGGATAACCCTGGATGTCCGCCGGGACGGGCGGATGGAAACCGTGATAGTGGAGCTGCAATGATTCAGCTGATAGCGGGGGCGCGGCGCTGGCTCGGCTGCGGGGCCGGCGTGCTGCTGGTGGGGCTGCTGCTCTGCGGGCCGGTACTGGCCGAAGAGGACGAGGGGATCACCCTCAACTTCCAGGATGCGGACCTGCGCGAGGTGGTGGCACTGGTCTCCCAGGAGACCGGGGTCAACTTCATCGTCGACCCGCGGGTGCGGGGCGATGTCACCATCGTCTCGCAGACCCCGGTGGACGCTGACGGCCTCTATCAGGTCTTCCTCTCGGCGCTCAAGATCCACGGCTTTGCCGCCGTGCCCACCCCCGAGGCGGTGCGCATCATCCCCCGTGCCCAGGCCCGCCAGGACCGTATCCCCAGTGATGGTGATACCACCCGAAGCCTGGGGGACCAGGCGGTCACCCGGGTCATCCGGGTGGACCACGTCAACGCCGCGGAGCTGGTGCCGGTGCTGCGCCCGCTGGTGCCCCAGGACGGCCACCTGGCCGCCTACAGCCCGGCCAACAGTCTCATCATCTCCGACACCGCCGCCAACGTGGACCGGCTCGAGGTGTTGATCGGCCGGGTGGACCGGGACACCGAGGGCGAGATCGAGGTTATCCAGCTCGAGCACGCCGCCGCCAGCGAAGTGGTGCGCATGGTACGCGAGCTGGAGGACGAGGAGCGCGAGGGGCGCCGCCTGCGGGTGGTGGCCGATGAGCGGGCCAACAGTGTGATGATCGCCGGCGACCGCCAGCGCCGCCTGCTGGTGCGCGCCCTGATCGGCCAGATTGACAGTGAGGTGGCCGCCGAGGGCACGGCACAGGTGGTCTATCTTCGCTTTGCCGATGCCGAGGAGCTGGTGCCGGTACTGGAGGGCATCGGCACCAGCCTGTTGGAGAGTCGGGGGGGCAACGACGCCGGTGGCCAGGGGCTGGACATCCGCGCCCATTCCAGCACCAACGCCCTGGTCATGAACGGGCCGGCGGACGTGCTGCGCTCGCTGCGCTCGGTGCTGAACCGGCTCGATATCCGTCGCGCCCAGGTGCTGGTGGAGGCGGTGATCGCCGAGGTCTCCCAGGACCGGGTGGAAGAGCTGGGGGTGCAATGGGGGGTGCTGTCCGAGGACCGCGGCGTCGGGCTGATCAACTTCGGAGGGGCCGCCGGCGCCGGTGGCGGTATCGCCGACGTCATCCGGGCTGCCGGGGCCATTTCCGACGGCAGCACCGCCGACCTGCCGCAGGTCGGCGACGGCGCCGCCATCGGCGTCGGCGACCTGCGGGGCTCGACCCAGGTGGCGGCGCTGATCCGCGCCCTGTCCGGTGACAGCGCCAGCAACATCCTCTCCACCCCCTCGCTGATGACCATGGACAACGAGGAGGCCGAGATCGTCGTCGGCCAGAATGTCCCCTTCATCACCGGCCGGGCCATTGAGGACTCCGGCCAGGCCTTCAGCAGCATCCAGCGTCAGGACGTGGGCGTGCAACTGCGCATCCGGCCGCAGATCAACGAGGGCGACACCCTGAAGCTGGAGATCGAACAGGAGGTCTCCAGCGTCAGCGGCGGCATTCAGGGGGCGGCGGACCTGGTCACCGACTTGCGCAGCGTGCGGACCAGCGTGATGGTGGAGAACGGGCAGATGGTGGTCCTGGGCGGGCTGATCGACGACCAGCTACGCACCCGCAGCCAAGCGGTACCGCTGTTGGGCAACCTGCCGGGTCTGGGGCGGTTGTTCCGCTACGACCGCAGCCAGGTTGAGAAGCGCAATCTGATGGTCTTCCTGCGCCCGGTGATCATCCGCGATACCGCCGCGCAGGAGCGCGCGACCGCCGAGCCCTACAACCGCATGCGCGCCATGCAGCAGCGCTTTCGCGACGAGGGCGTGCCGCTGATGCCCGATGATGCCGCGCCGGTGCTGGCCGAATCGGAGCAGTTCATGTCGTTGCCGCCCGCCTACGACGACCGGCCGGAAAGCACCGGCCCCACCGGCCGTTCGCGGGGCGCCCTGCCGCCCCCCTCGCGCCAGGGTTTTCTGGACTGAACCGGCGGTGGGCCGGCGGCCGTACCGGCTCACCGCGCTCCGTCAAAAAAAACGGCCGGCGCCCTGAGACGCCGGCCGAGCCCTGGGTGGCACCGCGGCAACGTCAGAACTCGTTGTTGCAGCCCTGCACGCAGATGCCGATCAGCGTGCCCACACTCACGTCCTCCGCCGGAATGGCGTCATCGTCGCCGTTCACCGTGGCGTCGGCACTCAGGGTGATGAGGCCGAGCAGGTTGATCTCGGCACTGAGACTCGCCGCCTCCTCCTCCTGGGTGCCGTCGCGGACGCCCAGGGCGAGTACCAGCAGCTTGCCGTGGGCGTAGCCGGTGAGGTAGTTGTCACGATCGGGCCCGAAGCCATCGCCCAGGTCGATCTCGATCAGTTGCGGCTTGTCGCCTTCATTGTCACCAATGGTATAGGGCAGTCCCGCGAGTGAGTCGGAGTCGCTGTCGATGTCCAGGGCACCGCCGCCGAAGGGCGCGATCCATTGCTCCTCCTCCAGGGTCAGCGTCACCTCGCCCTCGGAGAAGCTCAGTGCCGTGCCCTCCAGGAAGGGCGCCAGTTCGAACTCGGCCACGCCCTGCAGCGAGTCACCGTCCTCCTCCGTGCCCAGGAACCAGGAGGGGCCGAACAGGGCGTAAGTCCGCCCGTCCAGCGAGACCAGGTTCTCGTCGCGCCGCACGCCCAGCAGCACCTGGTGGGCGCCCTGGCCCTCACCCAGCCCGTTCTCCTCGTCCGCCCGGACCTGTTCCGGGGTGGGTTCGGAATGGATCAGCACGAAGAAGTCGCCATCGGCGGAGACGAAACCGTGGCTGTCCCCGGCCTGCAAGCGGCCATCTGCGCTCAGGGTCAACGGAACGTCGCTGAAGCCATCGCCGGGTGCCCCCTGGGTGAAGCCCTGGGTGATCGGCGGAGGCGGCGGGTCGTCCTGAATGGCCTGCACGGCGGCGGTCAGCGTCTGCCAGCCGTCCGCGTTCAGGAGCAGATCTCCGTTGCCGTCGTTGCCGATGATCGCCGGCACACTGAGGCTGCTGTGGCGGACCCACTGGGGCTCAGCCTCGTCGTTCAGCTCCATGGTGAGCGCCACCAGGCCCCACGTGCCGTGCAGCTCCTCGGCGGCCATGGCGTCCGCCTGGCGGGCGGTGAGGCCGGCGAGCAGCCAGCGGTTGTGCTGGAGCAGATCCTGCGCCTCGGCATCCGCCACCGCATGCCCCAGCGCCGCGGTGGGCAGGCCGCGGTCGGGGCCGGCGAAACGGCTCAGCTCGAGCTCGTCGGGCAACTCGTCGATGCCCTCCGGGATCTGCGCCGTGAACGCCTCCTCCGTCATGGTGGTGTTCAGGAACAGGGTGGGGTCACAGGCGGTGGCCGCGGTCACTGACAGGTCGTAGGTACCGTCCGCGTGGGTCACCTCACCACGGGTCTCCACCTGGCAGGGATCGACAACGGCAATCTCGTCCTGGCCGTCGACCCGCAGGGCCACCAGCGTGGCGGGGGCGATCTGCAGGGGCCGCAGCGAGCCGTCGTCCGGAGTCGCGCCCACCCCCCAGCCGGGGAACAGCCCGTGGTAGGCCAGGCCGCAGTCCACGTTGAGGGTCACATCGCCGGTGATCTCGCCGGAGACGGCCTGCTGACGCTCGATGAAGCAGAATTGCCGCGGTTCGTTGGGCTGCTGCGTCACCTCGACCCCATAGCTGTCGCCGGACGCCAGCTCGGCGGAGAATGCATAGCTGCCATCCGCCTCAATGGTCAGCGCCTCCTCGGCCTGGTCGTTCAGTATCAGCGGTGTCCCGGGATCAATGGCCAAGTCCAACCCGCGGACGTTCACACTGACGGAAAAGCCGTTATCCTCCTCATCCGATGGGTCACCGGATGAGCTGGAGCTGCTGCACCCGGCCAGGGCCAGCCCCAGAATGACGAAAGTCAGCAATGAAAAAAACGGTAACGAAGGACGTGAATGGGGATGAAATGATGCGGCCCAATACGAACGTATTAGTTTCATCTTGGTACCCCTGGCTCAATAGCCGCGTGATGGGAAATGTCCGCGCGAACATTAAACAATGTCGCAATTCCAATTGTAATTGAACCACGACCGGTTGCAGCGGACATGCAGCGAGTTGTCGCAGGGCCGGCTTCACCGGCCCACCCCCGTGGGTTATGCTGCCGACCATGAGCGCGGTGGACGAACAACTGGATGCCTTGCAGGGCGGTGAGGGGCCGCCGCCCACGGTCTCGGAGCACCGTCCGGTCTCCTTCAACTGGGCCCGGCGCCACGGTGCCGTGCCGCTGGATTGGAGCGACGCGGCGGCCCGCATCGCCTGCCGCGCCGACGTCAGCCCCCAGGCCCTGGTGGAACTGCGCCGCCAGCTCGGGCGGCCGCTGGCCCTGGAGGAGGTGGATGACGAGACCTTCAACCAGTACCTGCAGGCGTGCTACGAGCGCAGCGCCGGTGAAGCGGCCGAGATGATGGCCGGCCTCGGCGACGACCTGGACCTGCACAGCGTCGCCGAGCAACTGGCCGAGCCCGAGGACCTGATGGAGAGCGAGGATGATGCGCCCATCATCCGCCTCATCAACGCGCTGCTCACCGAGGCCATCAAGGAGGACGCCTCCGACATCCACATCGAGACCTTCGAGCACCGCATGACGGTGCGCTTCCGGGTGGACGGCGTGCTGCGCGAGGTGTTGCAGCCGCCGGTGGGCCTGGCCCCGCTGCTCACCTCCCGCATCAAGGTCATGGCCGAGCTCGACATCGCGGAAAAGCGCCTGCCCCAGGACGGCCGCATCTCCCTACGGGTGGCCGGCCGCGCCGTGGACGTGCGGGTCTCCACGCTGCCGGCCGGGCAGGGCGAGCGCGTGGTGTTGCGCTTGCTGGACAAGCGGGCCGGCCGGCTGGATCTGACCCACCTGGGCATGGAGCCGAAGACCCTGCGGTGCATGGCCGATCTGGTCAACAAGCCGCACGGCATCCTGCTGGTCACCGGCCCCACCGGGTCGGGCAAGACCACCACCCTCTACGCCGCGATCAGCCGGATCAACGACCGGCAGCGCAACATCATGACGGTGGAGGACCCCATCGAGTACTACCTGGACGGGGTCAGCCAGACACAGGTGAACACCAAGGTGGACATGACCTTCGCCCGCGGCCTGCGCGCCATCCTGCGCCAGGACCCGGACGTGGTCATGATCGGCGAGATCCGCGACCTGGAGACCGCACAGATCGCCGTCCAGGCCAGCCTCACCGGCCACCTGGTGCTCTCCACCCTCCACACCAACACCGCCATCGGTGCGGTCACCCGTCTGCGCGACATGGGCGTGGAACCCTACCTGCTCTCCTCCAGTATGCTGGGCATGATGGCCCAGCGCCTGGTGCGGCTGCTCTGCCCGGAGTGCCGCCAGCCCTACACCGCCGATGCCACGGAATGCGAACTGCTGGGCCTGGACCCGCAACACCCACCCACCCTGCACGCCCCGGTCGGCTGCGACGCCTGCCATCAGACCGGCTACCAGGGGCGCACCGGCATCTACGAGATCATCGCCCTGGACGAAACCCTGCGCACCATGATCCACGACGGCGCCGGCGAGCAGCAGATGGAGCACCACGCCCGCACCCTCACCCCCAGCATCCGGGCCGACGGCGTCCGACGGGTGCTGTCCGGCGAGACCTCTGTCGAGGAGGTCCTGCGGGTCACCCGCGAGGAATAGCCGGGCCTGTTAACAGCCCTTTCAGGCACTTCCTGCCCACATTGGTCCCTGCCGATGTTCCCTCACTTGACAGTCGGGAATCGGTGGGCGATACGTTGAATAATTAGTCAGAATCCCTTGGATGCGCCAAGGTTCCACTGGCTGCGTAAAAAAAACTGACAGAACTGTTGTTTGGGTGTTATTCACGCTAGTGCAATCTTCAGGGGCTGCGCTATTATCCAGAAACAGGCTATTGCGGATACCGACATAATGGGGTGTAGTTGTTTCGTGTGGCGGCCACATTCGGTTCATACGGTGCGCATATACAGGCGATGTGGTTCCGGGTGGTGAGGATGTACTGGGGCGGTTCCGAGTTGGGCCCGGAGACAGGCGTTGGCGCCAATGCCGGTGGTCACGGGGCCGTAGCAAAAGACCGTGGTGTAGGAGAAGACCGATGAAAAGACTGATGACCTGGTTGTCTGCGGGCGCGCTCGTCCTGCCGGGAATAGTGACAGCCCAAAGTGCCTTTCTCACCGTTCCTAGTGGGCTGTACGAGGGCGATACCGTAGTGGTGCAGGGCGGTAACTTTCAGCCGGAGGCCGAATTGCACCTGGACCTGATCCGGGAGGGTGGTGGTCACACCATTGAATCGATCCGGGCCGATGAGGACGGTGCGTTGCGCTTCGAGCTGGAGGGGATGGCGCCGGGCGAATACCGGCTCCGGGCCTATTCCCCGTCGGGCGCCCCGCTGGCCGAGACAAGGGTGATTGTTAGTGAGTAAGCGCAAACAAGGGTGGTTGGGCCTCCTGGTCGGGCTCATGGTCCTGCCGGGTATGGCCCTGGCGGCGGACGATAAGCCTGATGACGCGGCCGTGCTCTTCGTCTCCAACCAGGAAGGGGCACAGAGCATCTACTCGGCCAGTCTTAATGATGGCGCGATTGTCCGGTTGACCGATCCGGCCCACTCCGACATGGACCCGCGCTGGTCGCCTGACCGCCAGCGGATTGCCTTTGTCTCCCGGCGGGACGGCAACGGCGATATCTACCTGATGGACGCAGACGGCAGCAACCAGCAACGTCTCACCCACAGCGAGCGCATGGACTTCATGCCCCAGTGGCACCCCTCCGGCGATTATCTCGCCTTCACCTCCAGCCGGGTCAGTCCGCGCGGGGTCTTCCTACTGGACCTGGCCACCGGGGAGGCGCGGTTGCTCAGCGAGGCGGTGCGTTCTCCGGAGGCCCTGCGTTGGTCGCCGGATGGGGGGCAGTTGGCTGTCATCGCGCGGCCCGGGGGCGAGGGTGGCAATGCCATCATGGTGATCGATCTTGAGGACGACGGGCACAGTATCCTGGTGCCCAATGACCGGCATGCCGGGAATGTGCAGTCCCTCGCCTGGCACCCCAGCGGCGATTACCTGGCCTATACCGCCTCCACCGATAACCGCCGCGAGGTGCAACTTTACGTGTTGCACGTTCAGGAGGGCCACTCGGAGCAGGTCGCGTCCGCCCCGGGCAACGTACGGGGTTTCCCGGTTTGGTCCACCGACGGGGACTGGCTCGTCTATGCCTCCACGGCGACCCCCGCTCCGGAGGAGACCAAGACCAATATCTACGCCTCCCGCTTCCCCGATGACGGCCGACCGGTAACGGTCGCCACCCTTGACGGACAGCTGGCTCAGCCGGTCTGGCTGCCAAATGATGGGGGGGAGGTTGTCTTCGTGTCGCAAAAGGGCGGTGCAGCGGAATTGTTTCGCGGTCGGGTCGATGGTGCGGAGCCGTCGCTGGTGTTTGCGCAGCCCGCATACATGCATTCGCCCCGCACAGGGCAGTGACTAACTTGGGGCGGGGCGGGGCCCTGAACGGGGCCGCTCCACCGGTTTGCTGAGGAGGATGGAAATGAAACCGTTAATCAAGAATCGGGTTGGCCGGGTTGGCCTGGGTGCGAGCGTGGGCGCCCTGCTGCTGGCAGCTAGCACAGCGAGTCACGGTGCAGGTATCGTGGTCTTGCCCCAGGATATCGAAGAGAACGGCACGCACAATGGGCTGCTGTTCGATAATGGGGTCATGCGGGTGAGCGAGGAGGTCTCCACCTTCCCCATCATCTGGGTCGCCAATGCCGGTGAGGCCTCGGTGTCCAAGATTGACACCAACACCGGGGTGGAACTGGCGCGCTACTGGACCTTCTTCCCCGAGCAGGCCAGCAGCTCCCCGTGGGGTGGCCCCGCGCCCTCCCGTACCGCGGTGGACAGCCGCGGGAATGTCTATGTCGCCAACCGCCACTTTGACGGACGGCCGCCCGCCGTGCTCAAGATCCTGAATGAAGAGGCGGTGGACCACGCGGGCGACGGCCAGGTGAACACCTCGCGCAACGAGGATGGCGAGGGGATGATCGACCCGGACACCGAGATGATGCCCCTGGAGGACACCAACAACACCGGCCGGGTGGATCCGGAGGACCTGCAGGACGACCGGATCGCCTGGCACGTCACCGTGGGCAATGACAACGACTTGGGGCGCTCGCTGTGCATCGACAACGACGGTCAGATCTGGCTGGGCATGTACAGGGGGCAGGCCTACTACCAGCTGGACAGCGACACCGGTCAGGTGCTGCAGGGGCCAATCGACACGGAAGGCCATACCCCCTATGGCTGTCTGGTGGATGGGGACGGGATGCTCTGGAGTGCTGCCCTCGGCAGTGACCTGGGCCAGCTGAATACCAACACCGGGGAGTGGGTGGCCAGACACAGTCATTCAGGGTTCGGGTCCAATTACGGGATTGCCGTTTCCGACGACTACGTCTTCTTGGGCGTTAACCCCTTCATTCGCTTCAATAAGGCAACGGAGGAGTTCGATGACCCCAGTGACGACAACATGAGCGTGCTGGGGATCGCCTACGGTCCCGACGGCAATGTCGTGGTGGGCGACTCCTCTGCCGGGGGCGTGGCCAAATACACCCCCGATGGCGATCTGATCTGGGAGTCCCCGGCGCAGGAGGACACCGGGCATGTGCGTGGCGTGGTGCTGGACGCCAACGGCGATGTCTGGGCCATTCACGTCAATCATGACCGCCTGTCCAAGTACCGCGGCGAGGATGGCGAGCCCCTCGGGGTCTTCCTCTCCGGTGCCGGGCCCTACACCTATAGCGATGCGACGGGCCTGGGTACCCGGGGCCTCGGGCGTCGCACGGGCATCGGCCGGATCATTGTCGATGGCCACGTGCGAGAGGTGCTCGGCGCGGCCGGCGGCGGCACGGTGGCCGCGGCTCAGGTGGGTGGAACCCAGGAGGAGGACATTCCGGAGTACGTCTGGGCCGATAGCTGCGTCAGCATCACCGAGTCCCCCGAGAACGCGGAGAGTACCTACCGCATCCGTGCCGCAGACTCTCTCGAGGCCCTGGAAGCCGCCCCTTTCCAGGTCTTCACGCCCGGAGAGCCGCTGCCGGATGGCGTCGAGGGCCGCTATGTGCAGATCGAGGTGGAGATGCGGGCCAACGATGACGACGAGTCTGAGGTCTTCCAGGGGCTCGCGGTGACCACCGACGAGAGTGACTGCAACACGGTCCTTGCCCAGGCCTTGGACGGCGTGGTGGACGACCCCGACGACGAGGAGCATGAACGGACCCGCCGGGGCTCCGCCTGCAGCGTGACCGGTACCGGTGCGGCGGGTCCCGCCGACCCGACCCTGCCGCTGCTGGCCGTCCTGGCCCTGCTCGGCGCCCTGGTCGGCCGTCGCCGTCGCGCAGATTGAAGTCACGCTGACGACTTGAAGGAGGTTCCCGGGCTGCGCGCCGACCACCTTAGGGATGAGGCGGTCGGTGCGTAGACCTCGTTTGGCGCACCCCGCCCTCCGCTGGATTGTGGGGCTGGCTGCAGGGATGCCCAGCTGCGGCTCGCAGAGTGTGGTGATGCGCTTTGCGTGCCTGCAGATTGCGGAACGGAGAGGCCAATGGCGGTAACCATGTGCCTGATCACTCCAACGGATCCGAATCGGCTGCACCGCTTCCCCGACAGGGGGTGGTGTGTGGGGCTGGCCCTGGGGGTGATGCTGGGCCTGGTGGCCGCGGTTGGACTGCCTGTGGCCCCGGTGCACGCCGATGGCGGCGTACCCGGGGCGGCCTTCGTTTACATGGCCCGCATTGAAGGGGGGCTGGGTGGCCGCCATACCGACGGCCATACCGTGCGCCTGGATGCCGCGGGTCGACTCCAGACGGCCCACTACCGCACGGATGGCGCCCTTCCGGAGGTGCGTTCCGGTCGCATTGCACCGGCGCGATTCCACGCCCTCTCGCAGTACCTCACCGGCGATCACACGTTGGCCCGACCGGAAGCGGACGGGCCTATCTCCGACTTCCGGCCGACACGGCTGTACTTCGCTTATCGGAGCCCGGCGGGCAAGCGCTTTATCGGGAGCGGGGAGCCTGAGGCGTTGCCTGAGGCCCTCGCGGCGCTGGCCGATGCGCTCCAGGTACTGACCGCTGAGGTGTCCCTCACTGAACAGCCGGAGGGTCATTACCTCCAATTTCTGCCCGCGCCGGAGGGCGCGCGCCGGTCGCCCCAGGTGGCGGTTTCGGCAGACACCCTGGCTGACCACCCTGAGCTGCAGGAGGCCGAGGCCAACCCGGGCCGCTTTGTGCCCCTCGCCCCCTGTGGCACGGACGATCTCGCGGGCCTCGGAATAGAACCGGGGCGTGCCTATCGCGCCGCCGTGGGGGAGGCATCGGGTCTGGTCCAGATCTTCCAACGGCACTGACCGACTGATCGAACAGGACGTAGCCAACAAGCAGGGAGCAGATTCTGTTGAGCAAAGGCGAAAGAAGGAAGAGGAGAACGCAATGAACATCAGACACGTCGACCGCCATGTCGAGAAACGGCGGTCCTGGTACACCGGGCTGTTCTGCGCCGGCCTCAGCGCCGCCATGATCAGCGCACCGCTCTCCGCCGGGGATTCCTGGTTCTCCAAGGCGCGGATCGGTGCCGATACGGCCCCGGCGAGCGCCCAGGGCCTCACCGCCGCGGGCAGCGACCGGGTGGTGGGGGCCTCCACGGACGCCGGCACGACCGTCTTCGATATCACCATTTCCCTGCACAACAACCCGGAGACCGAAAACGAGCGGGATCCCTACGAGGCCGTGATCGAACACTTCGCCGACTCGGTCTGCGAGCAGAGCAACGGGGCCAGCCAGCTCGGTACCGTGCGGGTCTTCACCAACGGCGGCCACGGCTCCCGGGCCGACATTATCTGGAACGAGGAGGAGTGGCCGCGGGCCAGTATCGCGGGGTTCGGCAGTGCCGGGCGGCACATCTGGATGGGGGATATCTTCCCCGACGGCTGCGGTAATGGCTGCGACTACGACATGCTGGCCGATGCCGAGGGCGCCGGCTACACCCTGGGGCACGAGTGGGGCCACTACGTGCTTGCCCTGTATGATGAGTACGAGGGGCGCGACCCGGCGGAGAATCGCGATACCTTCCCGCAGGTTGGCGATGTGCCCACCAGCCCGGCCATCATGAACAGCCAGTGGCAGGCCCGCGGCGGTAACTACGAGTGGTTGAACCACTCCACCAGTGACAACATCGGCGATCCGGAGGATACCGCCCAGGGCCGGGTCTACGGCAAGAGCGGCTGGGAGGTGTTGGTCCAACCCACCACCGACGATCCACAGGAGGGTAACGAGACCGTTCAGCCTGACCGGACCCGGTATACGGCCCTGGAGGCCGTGGCGCCGACGGCGGCGGATAACTGGGTGGTCACCCAGCTCGATCAGATGGATCACGGTTGCCGCGATGAGCTGGAGATCGTCTGGATGGACGATGACCTGGAGATCTCGCTCATTGTCGACACCTCCGGGAGCATGAGCGGCGCTCCCATCATCAACGCCCGCACAGCCGGTCGGACCCTGGTGGATGTGGTCGAGCCTGGCCGTACCGCCATGGGCGTCGTGCGCTTCTCGGCGAGTGCCTCGGTGGTCCACCCCATGATCGCCATCCCGGACCCGGGTACGGCGGAAAAGGACCAGCTCAAGGACGCCATCGACAGCCTCCCGGCCTCCGGGCTGACCGCCATGTTCGATGGCCTGATACTGGGCTTGGACGAACTGCAGGATTACAGCGCCGCCAACGATACCGATGCCGGGCAGGTGGCCTTCCTGCTCTCCGATGGTGGCGACAACAGCTCCGCTGCGACAGAGCCGCAGACCGTCCAGGCCTACCAGGATGCCAACGTCCCCATCATCGCCTTCGGCTATGGCAGCTTCGCACCCACCGGGGTGTTGCGGCGGCTCGCCGATAACACCGGCGGTGAGTTCTTCGCCTCACCCACGACCCTGGCCGAGATCCAGGAGGCCTTCCTGGCGGCCAACGCCGCCGTGTCCGATGCGGTCAACCTGAGTCAGGAGTCGCAGCCGGTCGCTGCGGGCGCCAACGAGCGGCTCACCTTCACCGTGGACCCCACCCTGGGCTCGATGACCGTGCTCCTTAACTTCACCGGCAGTGCCGACCAGTTGTCCCCCACGCTGTTGGACAGTGACGGCAACGACACCGGAATCCCGTTCAGCTGCGACGAGTCAGCCGATGAGGTCTCCTGCCTCGCCACCGTGGACCGCGACGCGGTATCGGCGGGTGGCGTCGGCGACTGGACCGTCGACACCGGGGAGAATACCTCCGGCGGTGAAGTGGAGGTGCTCCTGAATGTGGTGGCCAACCCGGCGGACGGTCGGACCTTTGACGTGCGGGTCAGTACCCTGGGTGGCAGCACGGTGGAATACCCGTCACCCGCGCTGATCTCGGCCGCGATCTCCGCCGGGCGGATGGTCTCGGGGGTCAATGTGGTCGCCGAGCTGACCGATCCCGACGGGAACGTCACCACCGTGCCGCTCAACGACGAGGGCCAGAACGGTGACGCGGAGGCCGGTGATGGCATCTACTCGGCCGTGGTGAACTACCGGCAGGGTGGTACCCACGAGCTGCGCGTCCGGGTGGACAACCAGGCCGGGACCGGCCAGTTCGTGTACGGGGGTGTGGCCCCGGCGCCGGACATCAATGGCATGGAGGTGCAGGCCCCGGATCCGGAGCCGATCCCGGAGAACTTCCAGCGCGTGGCGACCACGCAGTTCACCGTGGATGGTTTTCAGGACGACGATCACGCGGATGATCCCGCCCTGCCGGGCGCCTGCACGCCGCTCGAGGCCGATAACACGACTATCCCGGGGCGGATCGATGCCGCCAGCGATAGGGATTGCTTCCGCCTGGTCGGTACCAGCGTCCCGGACGAGGGCGATGTCTCTCTGCGGGTGGCATCCTTTGGCCTGGGCATGCAGCCCATCGTGACGATCTACACCGGCGATGGCAGCGAGGTGCTGCTGACCTTCAGCCTGGACGATGAGGACTTCGTCGCCCGCAACGGCTACCTCTACACCGTCCTGGATCGGGACTGGCTGGAGACCGCCAATGACGAAGGTATGGTTGGCGGTGCGGAGCTGCAGGACCTGGTGGTCACGGTCGAGCATGAGGATGAGACCGCCGACGAGGGCACCTACAAGGTCAGCGCCGGCTCGGTGATCAGCTCGGACCAGCCCGCGGAACCGGACCGGATCACGGACGAGGATGAGGAGGAGTTCGAGATGACCCGCCGGGGTTCCGCCTGCAGCGTGGCGGGCAACAGTGCCGGTGGCCCCGCCGACCCGACCCTGCCGCTGCTGGCCATCCTGGCCCTGCTCGGCGTCATCCTGGGCCGTCGTCGCCACCGCGCCTGAGCGCGCGGGGCCCCGGCCCCCTTAACCCACCCACCGGCCGGCGGGATCCCCCGCCGGCCGCTTGTTTCTTCCCGCGGCGCCCGCTCAGGCGGGCCAGGTCGCCGTCACCGTGATCACGCAGAGGTTATACCAGCCGTGGAGCAGGATCGGGCTCCAGAGCCCGTCGTGCCGCTCCCGGAAGTACCCGAAGATCAGCCCCGGTGGGATCACCCCCAGCGCCAGCAGCGCCCCGCCGCGGGGCCAGTGGCTGAGGGCGAAGGCCAGGGTGGTCAGGGCATTGGCCAGGCTCACCGGGCCCGCCCGGTAACGGCCCCAGTGCGGACGCAGCAGCAGCCCCTGAATCAACCCGCGGAAGGCCAGCTCCTCGAGCACCGGGTAGACCACCACCAGCATCAATAGGGGCCAGGGCGTCAGCAGGTTGCCGTCGCCGGCCCGCTCCCCGGTCAATATCACCCAGGCCAGCGCCCCGGCCGGCCCGGCGGCCAGTGCGGCCAGAAACAACCAATCCTTGAATGGGTACAGCGGGTTCGCCTGCAAGCCATCGCCCCCTATCGCCACCGGCATGCGTCCGTTCCCCTGCCATCATATCCCAAGGCCGTGGCTGGCCACCGCGGCAGGGCCGTCAGGCCGCTTCACGGTCCGCCGCAGGGTGGGGTATCCTGCGCTGAATGAGCACACACAGCGAACCACCACGGGCCAGGGAGGCCGGCGAGGCATAGGGCATGGGCGCCTACGAGTATCAGGCACTGGATCCGGGCGGCCGCCAGCGCAAGGGTGTGCTCGAGGGGGACACCCCGCGTCACGTCCGCGCCCAACTGCGCGACCGCGGGCTTACGCCCCTGGCCGTGCAGGCCGTGGTGGAGCGGGAGGCGCGTGCGGTGCGCCGGCCGCTGTTCACCCGCGGGGTCAGCGCCACCGATCTGGCCCTGATCACCCGCCAGATGGCCACCCTGGTGCGCTCCGGCCTGCCGCTGGAGGACGTCCTGCGCACCGTCTCCCGGCAGACCGACAAGCCCCGCCTCAAGAGCCTGATGCTGGCGGTGCGCAACCGCGTGCTGGAGGGTCACACCCTGGCCCAGGGGTTGGGCGATTTCCCCCACGTCTTCCCCGATATCTACCGCACCACGGTAGCCGCCGGCGAGAAGTCCGGCCACCTGGACATCGTGCTGGAGCGGCTGGCGGAATACACCGAGGGCCGCCAGCAGATGCGCCAGAAGGTGCAGATGGCGCTGTTCTACCCGATCATCCTCACGGTCATGGCCATCGGCGTCACCCTCACCCTGCTCACCTACGTGGTGCCGGAGGTGGTGGGGGTGTTCGACCACATCGGTCAGGATCTGCCGCTGCTCACCCAGTCGCTGATCGTCACCAGCGACTTCATGCGCGACTATGCCCTCTACGGCCTGATCGGCGGTATCGTGGGGCTGCTGGTGCTGGCCCGGATCCTGCGCCGGCCCGGGCCCCGTTACGCCCTGCACAGCCTGCTGCTGCGACTGCCCCTGATCGGGCGCCTGACCCGGGGGGTGAACGCCGCCCGCTTTGCCCGCACCCTGAGCATCCTCACCGCCAGCAGCGTGCCGGTGCTGGAGGCGCTGCGGGTGGCCGGCGCGGTGGTCAACAACGACCCCATGCGGCGCGGGGTGGAGGAGGCCGCCCGGCGCGTGCGCGAGGGCAGCGGTCTGGCCCACGCCCTGGAACGGACCGGCTACTTCCCGCCCATCACCGTGCACCTGATCGCCAGCGGCGAGGCCGGTGGCAAGCTGGAGCAGATGCTGGACCGGGCGGCGGAGAACCAGGAGCGGGAGCTGGAGAGCCTCACCGGCATGTTCCTGGGGCTGTTCGAGCCGCTGCTGATCCTGCTCATGGGCGGCGTGGTCATGGTGATCGTGCTTGCCATCCTGTTGCCGGTCTTCGAACTCAATCAGTTGGTGCAATAGTGGCAGTTGGCGCAATAGTGGCAGTTGGCGCAATAGTGGCGCCCGTAACCCCTTGAGGAGTCCCAGTGCATGATGGCTAGACAACGGCAAAGCGGCTTCACCCTCATCGAGATCATGGTGGTGGTGGTCATCCTCGGCATCCTCGCCGGTATCGTGGTGCCGCGGATCATGGACCGTCCCGACGACGCCCGGATCAGCAAGGCGCGCTCCGATATCCGCGCCATCGAGTCCGCGCTCAACCTCTACCGCCTGGACAACAACGTCTATCCCAGCACCGACCAGGGCCTGGAGGCGCTGGTGGAGCGGCCCACCGGCAATCCCGAGCCGCGCAACTGGCGCGAGGGCGGCTACCTGGACCGGCTGCCCAAGGACCCCTGGGGCAACGACTACCAATACCTCAACCCGGGCGAGCACAGCGACATCGACATCTTCAGCTACGGTGCCGACGGTCAGCCGGGGGGCTCCGGCGTCAACGCGGAGATCGGCAACTGGGCGCTGGACTGACGCCGGATGATGCCCCGCCCCGCCAAGGCCAGCGCCGGCTTCACCCTGTTCGAGCTGCTGGCGGTCATCATCATCCTGGGGTTGCTCACCGGCCTCGCCGTGCTCTCCGTGGGCGATGGCGGCCGCGACCGCCAGTTGGAGGAGCAGGCCCGGCGCTTCATCAGCCTGGTGGACCTCGCCCGCCAGGAGGTCATGCTCGGCGGCCCGGAGTTGGCCGTGGGGGTGACCCGGCACGGCTACCACTTCCTGCACGAGGTGGAGGTGGAGGACGGCCTCACCACCTGGCTGCCGGTGGACCGCGACCGCCAGCTCCGGCCCCGCGACCTGGAGCCGGAGGACATGGAACTGGCGTTGCGCCTGGAGGGCGTGGACGTCCGCCTGGACTACCGGCCCGAACAGCCCGACCCCCACCTCTACCTCTATGGGACCGGCGAGGTGACGGAGTTCCAGCTCACGCTGCGCGATCAGCGCGACCCGGACCGGATCCGGGTCGTCACCGGTGACATGGCCGGGCGCCTGCGCCTGCACACGGAGGCGCCCGATGGCTAGGCAACGGGGCTTTACCCTGCTGGAGGTGCTGGTGGCGCTGGCCATCCTGGCCACCGCCCTGGGCGCGGCCGTCAAGGTGGCCAGCGAGAACGCCGCCAACGCCGCCTATCTGCGCGACCGGACCCATGCCCACTGGGTGGCTGCCAATCAGCTCAACCGCTTCCAGGCGCGGCTGGAGGCACTGCCCGAGTCCGGCCCCGCCGAAGGCGTCGAGCGTCTCGGCGGGCGCGACTGGCATTGGCGGGCGACGATGGCGCCCTGGGCGCCGGAGCTGGAGGGCCTGCCGGGCATCCCGGGGCTGCGCCGGCTGGAGGTGGCGGTCCACCGCGACCAGGCGCGCGAGCAACAGCCCCTGGCCACCGCCCGCGTGGTGCTGGTCCCGGAGGGGGGCCGCCTGGGGACGATCGATGACCTGGAGGAGGGGGGCTTCGATGGCCTCTGACCGGTCGCGCGGTTTCACCCTCCTGGAGCTGCTGGTGGCCATGGCGGTCTTCTCCCTGCTGGCCGCCATGGCCTACGGCGGCCTCACCTCGGTGCTGGACGCCCGGGCGCACACCGACCGGGCCGCGGAGCGACTGGATGAGATGCAGTTGGCCTTCGCCATGCTGCAGCGGGATCTGCACCAGGTGGTGGACCGGCCCCGGCGCGATGCCTACGGCGACCGCCGCCCCGGGCTGATGCTCGACGACCTGCGCCTGCCCCCGCGGCTGGAACTGGTGAGCGCTGGCGCGCGCAGTCGCGGCGTGCGCTCGGAGCTGCGACGGGTGGGTTGGGAGCTGGAGGACGGCGTGCTCTACCGGCTGCTCTGGCCCACCGTGGACGGCGGCATGGATGAGCCGCAAAGCCGGGTGCCCATGCTGGGGGAGGTGGCCGGCAACACCGTGGAGGTACTCGCCTTCGTCTTCCACTACCATGGCCTGGACGGGGAGCGGACCACCAGCCGGGCCTGGCCCCCACCGGAGCAGCCCAATGCGGACCTGCCCCTCGCCGTCGAGATTGAACTGGAAGCGGAGCACACCGGGGCGGTGACCCGGCTTTTCGCCCTCCCGCGCAAGGAGAACGACCGATGAAGATGCGCCTCTTCACTGCATGGATGGCCGCCGCGCTGGTCGCGGCACTGTTGCTGCCCCCGCTGCTGAGCGGAGGCCTGGAACCGCCGGAGGACGACCGGCGGGTGGCCGCGCTCTCAGCGGAGCGGTTGGCGGCCCTGCCGGCTTCGGCCCGCACCCTGATCGAGACGGTCCGGGACAACCCGGACTGCTGTGTGCCGGGGGAGTTGCTGATCCGGCCGGCCGGGGACGCGGCGGAGACCGAGCCGCGTATGCGGGCGGCTCATGCCCTGGTGGGCGCCAATGTGGTCCGGCGCTTTCGCACCGGTAACGCGGAGCATGTTCGGCTGCCGTCCTGGATGAGCCTGGAGGAGGCCATCGCCGCCTACGCCGAGGACCCGGCGGTGGCCTATGTCGAGCCCAACTACCGGGTCTACGCCGCCCAGCTCGACCCGGAGCCCGAGTTCTATGACCAGCAATGGAACCTGCCGGCCATCGATGTGCCGCAGGCCTGGGACCTGACCACCGGTGACCCGGCGGTGCGACTGGGCCAGGTGGACACCGAGATCGATACGGCCCATCCCGATCTGCAGCAGAACGTGGCGGGGACCGGTTCCCAGTTCGACGATTCTCAGCCGGAGGATCATGGCACCCATGTCGCCGGCGTGATCGCGGCTGAGGGGGAGGGGGTGGCCGGCGTGAATCTCCAGGTCTCGCTGTACAGCCACGCCGCGCTGGAGGTCGCTGGCCCGAACCGGGTCGAAGGGTCCTTTGCCGACGTGATTGCGGCCGTGGAGGCGTTGGTCGATGAAGGGGTGAGGGTCATCAACGCCAGTTTCGGCACCGATGAAAGTCCGCTCCGGGATGACGGCGAGGACGACACCCTCAAGGCGGCCCTGCGGGCAGCCGGTGAGCAGGGGGTCCTGGTGGTGGCCGCGGCGGGGAACGCGGGTGAGGAGAATGACACGGAATCGGACGAGCCGACGGGCTTCTGGCCGGCCAGTTACCGGCTGGACAACATCATCTCGGTCGCGGCCTCAGACGAGGACGACGAGCGCGCGAGTTTCTCCAATTTTGGGGAGACCGACGTCCACCTGGCCGCGCCCGGCGTTGATATCCTGAGTGCCGTGGTGGACCGGCCGGACCGGCCAGACCCCTACGAATTCCGTTCGGGCACCTCTATGGCTGTACCCCACGTGGTCGGCATCGCCGGCCTGGTGCTGGCCCAGCACGGCGTCGATACCCCTTACCAGGCGGTGCGGGAGCGCCTCCTGATGTCCGCCCGGCTGAATGCCAGCCCGGACTGGGAGGGGCTGACCGCCACCGGCGGCATCGTGAACGCCTACGACGCCCTCACCGTCGACCTGGCCGGTCTGCCGCCCTTCGCCCCGAGCCGGCTGCGGATCAACCCGCTGCCCGATACCTCGGAGCTGGAATTGACCTGGCTGAACAACAGCTATCAGCTCGATGCGCTGGCGCTGGAGCACTGCGAGGGCGACGGCTGCGACGATGCGGACGCCGACTTCCAGGCCACCGGCGGGGTCACCCTGGAGAGCGGGGACCAGGAGGCCGTCGTCTCCCCGGCACTGGACGAGGGCGAGACCATCACCTACCGGGTCTGCGCCGAGCGGGCCAGTGTGCGCGCCTGCTCGGGTTCGGCGAGCTACGTGGCGACCAGCGACGACAATGGCGACAATGGCAACGACGACAACGGCAACGGCAACGACGACAACGGCAACGGCAACGACGATAACGGCAATGGCGACAACGGCGCCCCGGACGGAGACAACGGCACTGGGGGTGGTGGCGGAGGTGGCGGCTGCTTCATTGCCACCGCCGCCTGGGGCAGTGAATGGGATGCGCCCGTGGCCACCCTGCGCCAGTTCCGCGACGAGGCCCTGCTGACCAGCCGTGCCGGGCAGGAGCTGGTCAGCCTCTATTACCACTTCAGCCCGGCCATCGCCGATCGGATCGCCGAGGACGAGGAGCTCCGCGCGCGGGTGCGGCAATGGCTGGCGCCCTTCGCCGCCGTCGCCGAGCAGGCGGTGGAGGCGGAGTAGCCATGGCGCGGCGGCGGCAACGGGGGGTGGCCCTGATCACCGCCCTGCTGGTGGTGGCGCTGGCCACCATCGCCACCGTCGCCATGACCACCCGCCAGCACCTGGACATCCGCCGCACCGGCAACCTGCTGGAACACGACCAGGCCTATTGGCACGCCGCCAGCGGCGAGGCCCTGGCGGCCCAGGCCCTGCGCCTGCTGGCCGATAACCCGGACGCGGTGCCCTGGGAGGACTGCCGCACGCCGCCCGTGGTCGTGCCCCTGGACGGTCAGGCGGTGCAGGTGGTGGCCGAGGACCTGCACTGCCGGTTCAACCTCAACAACCTCGCCGACCCCGAGGACGAGGCGAGCGCCGAGACCTTCCTCCGGCTGTTGGAGGACGTGGCCGCCGACCACGGACTCGGTGCGGTGGACCCGGACGGTGTGCTGGCCGCCCTGCGCGACTGGATGGACCCGGAGGTGCACGACCCCTGGTACGCCGGCCAGCAGCCCCCCTACAGCAACCCGGGGACCCGCCTGGCCACCGCCAGCGAGCTGGCCCTGGTCCGCGGGGTGACGCCCGAGCTGTTCCAGGCCCTGCGCCCCTACGTCACCGCGGTGCCGGCGCAGGGTGTCGCCATCAACCCCCGCCGGGCCCCCGACCGGCTCCTGGCCGCCACCGAGGCGGACCCGGACCAGCCGCCGGACACCGAGGGCCAGGACAGCCCGGACTGGGTGCGCCTGCACATCGTCGTCGACAGCGCCGACCGGCGTTACCGCCAGTGCAGCATCGTCAACGCCGTCACCGGCGAGGTGGTGCTGCGCCGGCTGCGTGCCTGTTGACCGGGGCAGGGGGTATGATGGGGCCATGAGTCAATACTGCCTGCTGCTACCCACCGCACCCACCGCGGACGACCCGGTGGAATGGTGCCTGCTGGACGCCGACGGCCGCGTGGGCGACCACGGCGAGGCCCCGGCCGGCGACCTCGCCACCCGGCTGCCCCGGGGCGCCCGGGTGTGGCTGTTGCTGCCACCCGGCGAGGTCAGCGTCCTGCGGGCCACGCTGCCCACCCGTAACCGCCAGCGGGCCCGCCAGGCGCTGCCTTGGGCGCTGGAGGACCAGCTCGCCGCCGATCCCGACCGGCTGCACTTCGCCCTGGGCCGGCCGGAGGCCGACGGACGCCACAGCGCCGCGGTCATCGACCGCGAGCGCATGGCCACCTGGTTGCACTGGGCCGCCGAGCAGGGCCTCGAACTGCATACGATCACCCCGCTGGAACTGGCCATCGGTGCCGGGGACGACGACTGGCGCCTGATCCTGGGCGACCAGGCCGGCTGGCTCAGCACCGGGCCGCGCGCCGGACTGGCCCTGGAGGCCGACGCCTGGCCGCTGATCCTGCCCCGGCTGCTGGCCCAGGCGCAGGCCGCCGGTGAGGCCGGCGATGAGGGCGCCCCCGCCGGGCTGGCCCTCCACCCGGCGGGCGCCGCCCCCGGGCAGGTCGAGGCCCTGCGCGCGGCCCTGCCCGACACCCTCACCGTCAGCGAGCAGCCGGCGGCCGACAGTCCGCTGCGCGCCCTGGCCCCCCTGTTCGATCCGCACCAGGCGATCAATCTGCTCCAGGGCCCCTTCAGCGGGCGCGAGCAGTGGCTCCGGCGACTGCGCCCCTGGCGCGCGGTGGCGGCCCTGGCCCTGGCCTGGGTGGGCCTGCAATTCGTCATGCTCTATGCCGAGGTGCGCAACCTGGAGCGCACCGAACAGGCCCTGCGCGCCGAGACCGTGGAGATCTTCCGCGACACCTTCCCCGACAGCCGGGTGGTCAACCCGCGGGTGCAGATGGAGCGGGCACTGGCCGAACTGGACGGTGGTGGCGAGGGCGGCCCGGAGCGCCGGTCCGACCCCTTCATCGCCGTGCTCAATGCGGTCGCGCCGGCCCTGACCGGCGACGATGCCCCCCGGCTGCGCAGCCTCGCCTTCCGCCAGCAGCGGCTGGAACTGGACCTGGACGCCGCCAGCGTGCAGGCGTTGGAGCGGCTGCGCGAGGCGGTGGAGGCGCGGGGCGACTGGCAGGTGCAGATCCACTCCGCGGCCAGCCGGGGTGAGCGCATCGCCGGCCGGGTCACCATTCAGCGGGAGGAGGCATGAAGGAGCGACTGCTCGCCCACTGGCAGGGGCTGGAACCCCGGGAGCGGCGCATCCTGCTGGCCGGGGCCCTGGTGCTCGCCGTGCTGTTGCCCTGGGGCGGCATCTGGCTGCCGCTCTCCGACCGCGCCGAGACCCTGCGTGGCGAGGTGGCCGAGGCCCGTGCCCAGCAGGCCTGGATGGCCGCCGCCGCCGAGCGGGTGCGCCAGGCCGGCGGGGCCACCGCCGTCCCCGGCGAGGGCCGGGCCGACTCCCTGCTGGGCCGGGTGGACCGCAGCGCCGGCGACTACGGCCTGGGTGAGCGGCTGGAACGCCTGCAGCCCGACGGTGACCAGCGGGTGCGGGTCTGGCTGGAGCGGGCGGACTTCGATCAGATGCTCTATTGGCTGGACGCCCTCGCCGAGACCGGCGTGCGGGTCCACGCCCTCAGCCTGGAGCCGCTGGACGCCCCCGGCCGGGTCAACGCCCGCCTCACCCTGGAGTCCGAATCATGAGGCGGTGGCTGCTCGGTTACACCGGCTGGTTCCTGCTGGCGCTGCTCGCCTGGGGCGCCTTCCTGATCGGGTACTGGCCCGCCGGCGCCGCCCTGGCACTGGGTGAGCGCCAGGGCTGGTTGCCCCCCGAGGCCGGCTGGGCGGGGGCGTCCGGCTCCGTCTGGTCCGGCACCCTGGAACAACCCGCCTGGCAACACTATGAGGCGCAGCGGTTGAGCTGGACCGTGCAGCCGGGTGGTCTGCTGCGCGGGCAGGCCGATCTGCGCTTCCACCTCCGCGAGGCGGGGGCCGACATCGAGGGCCGGGCGCTGGTCGCGCCGGACGGTGGGGTCGAGCTGCGCGACGTCAGGCTGCGCCTGGAGGCCGCGCGGCTGCGCCACTGGGTGGGCGATGCGGCCATGGGGCCGGTGGCGCTGGACGGCACCTTCCGCGGCCGGCTGGACGCCGCCCGGCTCGAGCCGGACGGGCGGGTGGCCTCGCTGGACGGCCGCCTGCTGTGGCACGCAGCGGCGGTGCAGGCGCCCATGGCCCTGCCGCTGGGGGATCTGTCCGGCAATTTCACCGGCGCCGACGGCCAGCTGGAGGGCCAGCTGCAGGACCACGGCGGCCCCCTGCGCCTGGACGCCCGGGTCAGCGTCGACCCCGCGCTGCGCTGGCGCCTGGAGGGTCGGGTGGGGCACAGCGAGCAGGCCCCGGGTGAACTGCGCCAGGCCCTGGGGATGCTCGGCCGGCCGGACGGCGACGGGCTTTACCCGATCCGTCTGGAGGGCAGGTTCACACCATGAGTGGCAGTCAGGCGGCGGGCGGTCGGGTTGCCCGCTGGTACGGCGACTTCAACATCGCCCAGGGCTTCACCCGCCAGTGGCTGGTGGGGCCCATGCGATTGCGCGTGCACCACGGCCTAAACGAGTGGCGGCTGCTGCGCGAGCAGGACCCGGACCCCTGGCTCGACCGCCTCGAAATGGTGCACAGCGACGACCCGGCCCTGATCCCGGAGGGCGAACAACTGCACCGGGTGGTGCTCGCTACCCCCGAGTCCCGCATCCACCTGGAGCTGCTCCCCGCCGACCGTGCGGTGGTCTCGCGGCCGGTGAGCCCGGTCTCCGTGCCCGGTGGCGAGGCGGTGCGGGTGTACGTCTCCACGCCAGTCTGGGTGCGGGTGACCCTGGGCGAGAGGCAGCACCGGATGCTGGAGCAACCCAGCTACCGCCCCTCCGACACCTGGTTCGGCCCCTCGAACATGGAGGGGGAGATCTGCTACGCCACCCGCAGCCGCTTCCGGCTCACCTTGGCCGAGCAGGCACGCTCCCCCGCCCGGGTCATCACCCCGGTGCAGATCCGCAACCAGGCCGCCGACCCGCTGACCCTGGACCGGCTGAACGTGCCCATGCCCTGGCTGCCGCTGTACGCGGACCAGGATGACCACCTGTGGACGCCGGAGGTGGGGCTGACCCGCCGCGCCGACGGCGACCTGGCCGAACTGCGCTTCACCGACCAACCCCCGCGGGAATGCCACGGCGGCACCCGACTCAGCGCCCCCCGCCAAAGCGGCCGCCAACACACCGCCTTCCGCGCCTTCACCCAATTACTACGCGGCTGAGGGCGGGAGACTGCCACGTCGCTTCGCTCCTCGCAGTGACGGCGGGGGCGCGGCCCTCCTCGCCGTGACGGTGGGGGCGCCCCCACGCCCCGTCATCGTGAGGTGCCCACCACCACCCCCTCCCCCGTCATCGCGAGCCCCCCGCCCCGCTGCGCGGGCCCGAATCAGGGAAGAACAGCGGGGCTGCCATGGCGAGGGCTGCGGGTTTTCGGTCGTCATCGCGAGGGGGGCGCCCCACCCGTCATCGCGAGGGCCGAAGGCCCGCGGCGATCCAGGGCGGTAGACTGCCACGTCGGCTTCGCCTCCTCGCAGTGACGGCGGGGGCGCGGCCCTCCTCGCCGTGACGGTGGGGGCGCGGCCCTTCCCGCCGTGACGGTGGGGGCACCACCACCCCCCGTCATCGCGAGGAGCGCAGCGACGCGGCGATCCACCCGCCGCCTGGACTGCCACGCCCCTTCAGGGCTCGCCGTGACGGTGGGGGCACCACCACCCCCCGTCATCGCGAGGAGCGCAGCGACGCGGCGATCCACCCGCCGCCTGGACTGCCGCGCCCCTTCGGGGTTCGCCGTGACGGTGTGCCACTTCACAGCGCCGGTGTGTGGAACCTCGCAATGATGGCCCATTCAGCCGCACAATAACGTTCTTTGCAGTCTTTCCGTGAGGGGGCACCATGGAAGCCTGGTTTAACGCCATCGTCCAGTTCTTCACCGCCGGGCTCGGTGGCGCCATGGTGCGCGCGGCGCTCATCCTCGTCGGCGGTTTCCTGCTCGGGCGGGTGCTCGCCGGCCTGGTGGGGCGCATCCCCACCACCCACCTGGACCGCCACCTGGGGCTCATCCTGCGCCGGGTGATCTTCTACGGCATCCTGGTGCTCGCCTTCACCTCCGCCTTGCACCAGATGGGCTTCAAGCTGGGCGTCCTGCTCGGCGCCGCCGGCATCATCTCGGTGGCCATCGGCTTCGCCTCCCAGACCTCCGCCTCCAACCTCATCAGCGGCCTGTTCCTGGTCTGGGAACGTCCCTTCTCGGTGGGCGACACCATCCGCGTGGGCACCACCATTGGCGAGGTTATCTCCATCGACCTGCTCTCGGTCAAACTGCGCACCTTCGACAACCTGTTCGTGCGCCTGCCCAACGAGACCCTGATCAAGACCGAGATGACGAACCTGTCGCGCTTCCCCATCCGCCGGCTCGATCTGCAGATCGGCGTCGCCTACAAGGAGGACATCAAGCGCGTGCGCCGGGTACTGGAGGAGGTGGCCAGCGCCAATCCGCTCTGCCTGGAAGAGCCCAAGCCGCAGTTCCTGTTCCTGGGCTTCGGCGACTCGGCGCTGAACCTGCAATACAACGTATGGGCCCAACGCGAGAACTTCCTGGAGATGCGCAACAGCCTCCAGATCGAGATCAAGGAGGCCTTCGACCGCGAGGGCATCGAGATCCCCTTCCCCCACCGCACCCTGTACGCCGGCAGTGTCACCGATCCCTTCCCGGTGCGGGTGGTAGGCCCGGATGAAGGCGAGCGCGACCGGCCGTAATCATTCTGCCCCTTGCAACAACCGCTGCGCTGCAACATCCTTAGTGTATAAGCCTTTGGCGAGCAGAGAGCAGGGGATTCAGCCATGACCCACGATAAAGTCGAACGTGTTGATACCGGTCGCGGCGCTCACCCCATCGACCGGCTGTTGCACGCCGGCATGGGGCGGGTCACCGGTGGTCTCTCCCCGGCCTCCCTGGGGCTGGCCTATGTCGACTGGGCCATTCACATGGGTATCTCGCCGGGCCGCCAAACGGAACTGGTGGAGAAGGCCTGGCGCAAGGCCACCCGACTGTCGCTCTACGCCATGCGCTGCGCGGCCAACGGCGCCGAGCGCCACCCGCCCTGTATCGAGCCGTTGCCCCAGGACACCCGCTTCAATGCGTCCCAGTGGCAGCGCTGGCCATTCAACGTCTGGTACCAGGGCTTCCTGCTCACCCAGCAGTGGTGGCACGTGGCCACCACCGACATCCGCGGCGTGGAGACCCACCATGAGGACGTGGTCAACTTCCTCGGCCGCCAGATCCTCGACATCTATTCGCCCTCCAACTACTTCTGGACCAACCCGGAACTGATGGAGACCACCGCCAAGGAGGGGGGTGCCAACCTCTATCGCGGCCTGCGCAACTGGTGGGACGACACCGCCCGGCGAATCCAGGGCGAGCCCCCCGCCGGCATGGAGAAGTGGAAGGTGGGCGAGAACCTGGCGCTCACCCCGGGCAAGGTGGTTTACAGCAACCGGCTGATCGAGCTGATCCAGTACGAACCGGCCACCGATCGGGTCCACCCGGAGCCGGTGCTCATCGTGCCGGCGTGGATCATGAAGTACTACATCCTCGACCTGCGCCCGGGCAAGTCATTGGTGGAGTACCTGGTCAACCAGGGCCACACGGTGTTCATGATGTCGTGGAAGAACCCCTCCGCCGACGACAGCGATCTGGGCATGGAGGATTACCGCAAGATGGGCATCATGGATGCCCTCAAGGCGGTGAACACCATCGTACCGGAGCAGAAGGTGCATGCCGCCGGCTACTGCCTGGGCGGGACCCTGCTCATGCTCGCGGCGGCCGCCATGGCGCGCGAGGGCGACGACCGCCTGGCCAGCCTGACGTGCTTTGCTGCCCAGTGTGACTTCACCGAGCCGGGCGAGCTGGACCTGTTTATCGACGACAGCCAGGTCACCTTCCTGGAGGACATGATGTGGCATGCCGGCTACCTGAGCTCGGACCAGATGGCCGGCGCCTTTCAGTTGCTGCGCTCCAAGGACCTGATCTGGTCGCGTATGGTCCGTGAGTACCTCATGGGCGAGCGCAGCGAGATGATCGACCTGATGGCTTGGAACGCCGACACCACCCGGCTGCCCTACCGCATGCACAGTGAGTACCTGCGCCAGCTCTTCCTCAACAACGACTTCGTGGAGGAGCGCTACGACGTAGACGGCCAGCCTATCCACCTCTGGGACGTGCGCACCCCCATCTTCGCCGTGGGCACCACCAAGGACCACATCGCACCCTGGAAGTCGGTCTACAAGATCAACCGGCTGGCCCGCACGGACGTCACCTTTGCCCTCACCACCGGCGGCCACAACGCTGGCATCGTCACCCCGCCGGGCCACCCGCGGCGCACCTATCAGGTCCACTGCCGCAAGGTGCAGGACCCCTACCTGGCGCCGGATGACTTCCTGGCCGAGGTGCCCAGCAAACAGGGCTCCTGGTGGCCGGAGTGGCACCGCTGGCTGGCGCGGCATTCGGGCAACAAGGGCAAGCCGCCGCAGATGGGCGCCGACGTGCGCGGCTACCGGCCGCAGCGCAACGCCCCCGGCAAATACGTCCTTATGGACTGACCCACAGGAGATTCCCCTATGACGCAGCCGTTCCTGTCCCTGGCCGGCAAAAAAGGCCTGGTGGTCGGTATCGCCAACGACCAGAGCATCGCCTACCACTGCGGGCGGGCCTTCCGGGAGCTGGGCGCTGAGCTGGCGGTCACCTACCTGAATGAAAAGGCGGAGAAGCACGTCCGGCCGTTGGCCGAGGAACTGCAGGCGCCCATCGTTATGCCTTGCAATGTGCAGCAGGAGGGCGAGCTGGGGGCCGTGTTCCAGGCCATCGAGGCGCAGTGGGGCCGGCTGGATTTCGTGGTCCACTCCATTGCCTTCGCGCCCCTGCGGGACCTGCACGGCCGGCTCACCGACTCATCCGTGGACGGCTTTCTCACCGCCATGGACGTCTCCTGCCATTCCTTCATTCGCATGGCGCGCCTGGCCGAGCCGCTGATGGACCAGGGCGGGACCCTGCTCACCATGAGCTATTACGGGGCCGAGAAGGTCATCCCCGGCTACCAGCTGATGGGCCCGGCCAAGGCGGCGCTGGAGTGCAGCGTCCGCTACCTGGCGGACGAGCTGGGCGGCAAGGGCATCCGCGTGCATGGCCTGTCGCCGGGCCCCATGGACACCCGCGCCGCCTCCGGTCTGGCCGGCTTTGACCACCTCATGGAGACCGCGCGCAGTCGCTCACCGCTGCGCTGCCTGGCCGAGCCGGGCGATGTGGGTGCGCTGGCCGCACTGCTGGTCAGCGACCAGGCCCGTACCCTTACTGGCACCCTCATCCCGGTGGACGGCGGCTACCACGTCACCGGCTGACCGCGGACATTCCCACTTGATAAGGGCCCAACCGACGCCATGAGCCAGATCGAGAACCACACCTACGACGAGTTGCAGGTCGGGGACGAGGCGACCCTGATCCGGCGCCTGACCATAGACGACCTGCGGCTGTTCGCCGGCGGCTCCGCCCGGCTCAACCCCGAGCACATGGACGCCGATGCCGCCCGCAGCGACCTCTACCACAAGGCCATCGCCAACGGCATGTGGGGCGCTGGGCTGGTGGCCACCCTGGTCACCACCGAGATGCCCGGGCCGGGCACCGAGTTCATTGATCAGCACCTCACCCACCTGCGCCCGGTCAGCATCGGCGAGACGGTCACCGTCACCGTGCGGGTCCACGAGAAGCAGGGCGACCGCCAGGTGATGCTCGATTGCCAGTGTGTGAACGAACATGGCGAGGACGTGCTGCGCGGTATCTACATCGTGCGTGCGCCCACCGAGAAGCTCAGCCGGGAGCACACCCAGATCTCTCCGGCAGAGGCCGAGCTGCAGACCAAGGGGCGCCAGCGCCGCCAGCTCAAACGCCTGCTGGACCTGGCCCACGACCTGGACCCCATCCTCACGGCGGTGGTCCACCCGGTGGACGCCCTGTCGCTGGAGGGGGTGGTGCGGGCCGCCGAACACAACCTGCTGGTGCCCATCCTGGTGGGGCCGGAGCACCGCATCCGTGCCACCGCCGAGGAGGCGGAACTGGACATCTCCCAATTCAAACTGGTGGCCACCGAGCACAGCCACCAGTCGGCGGAGCAGGGCGTGGCGATGGCCAAGAACCGCGACGTGGAGGCCCTGATGAAGGGCTCGCTGCACACCGACGAGCTCATGGGCGCGGTGGTCCGGCGCGACGGCCTGCGCACCGAGCGGCGGGTCAGCCATGTCTACTGCATGGACGTGCCCACCTACCCGCGCCCGCTGCTGGTCACCGACGCGGCCATCAACATCCACCCCGGCCTGCTGGCCAAGCGCGACATCCTGCAGAACGCCATCGAACTGGCCCACGCCCTGGACAACCCGGAGCCGCGCGCCGCCATCCTCTCCGCCACCGAGTCGGTCAACCCCGATCTGCAGTCCACCCTGGATGCCGCCGCGCTTTGCAAGATGGCCGACAGAGGGCAGATCCATGGTGGCCTGCTGGACGGGCCGCTGGCCTTCGACAACGCCATCTCCCGCGCTGCCGCACGCACCAAGGGCATCCGCTCCGAGGTGGCCGGGCAGGCGGACATCCTGCTGGTGCCGGACTTGGAGTCGGGCAATATGGTGGCCAAGCAGCTCTACTACCTGGCGGACGCCGAGGCCGCCGGCATCGTGCTGGGCGCCAAGGTGCCCATCGTGCTGACCAGCCGCGCCGACGACGTAGTGGCCCGCCTGGCCTCCTGCGCCATCGCCCTGCTGGTGGCCGAACGCAAGCGCAAGGGCCTGGCTCATCTCTAAGGAAAGGCCGCCGACCGTCATCGCTAGGCGGGGGGAGCCGTCCCCCCGTCATCGCGCAGGCCGGGGGGATACGCCCCCACCGTCATCGCGAGGGCCGGGGGGATACGCCCCCACCGTCATCGCGAGGGCCGCAGGCCCGCGGCGATCCAGGCAGCGCATGGACTGCCACGTCGCTGCGCTCCTCGCAGTGACGGGGGAGGTGCCCCACCGTCATCGCGAGGGCCGGGGGATACGCCCCCACCGTCATCGCGAGGGCCGCAGGCCCGCGGCGATCCAGGCAGCGCATGGACTGCCACGTCGCTGCGCTCCTCGCAGTGACGGGGGAGGTGCCCCACCGTCATCGCGAGGGCCGGGGGATACGCCCCCACCGTCATCGCGAGGGCCGCAGGCCCGCGGCGATCCAGGCAGCGCATGGACTGCCACGTCGCTGCGCTCCTCGCAGTGGCGGGGGGAGGTGCCCCACCGTCATCGCGAGGGCCGGGGGATACGCCCCCACCGTCATCGCGAGGGCCGCAGGCCCGCGGCGATCCAGGGCGGTAGACTGCCACGTCGGCTTCGCCTCCTCGCAGTGACGGTGGGGGTGGGGCCGCGCTCGCAGTGAGGGTAGGGGGCGCCCGCAGCGTCTGGCCATGTTCATCAAGAGGGCCGGGGAGGTGCCACCCCCGTCATTGCGAGCGCAGCGAAGCAATCCATAACATCATGGCGAGCAGCAGCGTACCTATCACTTCAACGCCTTGCCCGTCACAATGACGATTCAACCATAAACAGTACGAACCACGCGGAGGCCCCCCATGACCCAGGCCCTGCTCGTCATCAACGCAGGTTCCTCCAGCATCAAGTTTGCGCTGTACACCGTGGCCGGCGGGGCGCCGACCCCCTGCTACCGGGGGCAGGCCGACGGTCTGGGTGCCAGCATCGGCTCGCTGCAGATCAAGGACGACCAGGGCAAACGCCTGCTGCACGAGGAATTACCGGAGTCCGATGGGCATGATGAGGCCCTGGACCGGGCGTTGAGCTGGCTCGAGGAAAGGCTGGAGGGCCATGACCTGATCGGCGCCGGCCACCGCGTGGTTCACGGCGGGCCGGAGTTCAGCCACCCGGTGCGGATCACCGATGACATCCTTGAGCGGCTGGACGGATTCTGCGAACTGGCACCGCTGCACCAGCCTCACAACCTGCGCGCCATCCACGCCGTGGCCCGGGTCCGCCCGCATCTGCCCCAGGTGGCCTGCTTCGACACCGCCGTCCACCGCCAGCAGCCGCGCGTCGCCCAGCGCTTCGCCCTGCCGCGCCAGTACGAGAACAAGGGGGTCCTGCGCTACGGCTTCCACGGCCTGTCCTACGAGTACATCGCCTCCGTGCTGCCAGATCATGACCGGCAAGCCGCCGAGGGGCGCACCATCGTCGCCCACCTGGGCAACGGCGCCAGCATGTGCGCCCTGCACGGCGGGCAGAGCGTGGCCAGCACCATGGGCTTTACCGCCCTGGACGGCCTG
Source organism: Alkalilimnicola ehrlichii MLHE-1 (assembly GCF_000014785.1). NCBI lineage: Bacteria > Pseudomonadati > Pseudomonadota > Gammaproteobacteria > Chromatiales > Ectothiorhodospiraceae > Alkalilimnicola > Alkalilimnicola ehrlichii. The sequence continues at coordinate 2,699,395 of NC_008340.1, read as the reverse complement.
CCCATGGGCCAGCGCTGCGGCAACATCGACCCGGGCGTCATCCTCTACCTGCTGCAGAACGAAGGGATGAACGCCGCTGAGATTGAGGACCTGCTCTACCGCCGTTCCGGCCTGCTCGGCCTGTCCGGCATCAGCGCCGACATGCGCCAGCTCCTGGAGAGCGACCGCCGCGAGGCCGCCGAGGCGGTGGAGTACTACGTCTACCGCGCCGTGCGCGAGGTGGGCAGCCTCACCGCCGCCCTGGGCGGGCTGGACGCCCTGGTCTTCACCGCCGGCATCGGCGAAAACGCCGCCCCGGTGCGCGCCGCCATCTGCGAGCAACTGGGCTGGCTGGGCATCACCCTGGACCGGGAGGCCAACGCCCACAACGCCGGGCGCATCACCACCACCGACAGCCGCATCCCGGCCTACATCATCCCCACCAACGAAGAGCTGATGATCGCCCGGCACACGTTACGCACACTGGACCCTGCGTAACCGCCCCGGGGGCGGCGGCACCACCCCCCACCGGTCACTGCGAGGAGGCCACCTCCCCCACCGTCACTGCGAGGAGGCCACCTCCCCCACCGTCACTGCGAGGAGGCGAAGCCGACGCGGCAGTCTACCGCCCTGGATCGCCGCGGGCCTTCGGCCCTCGCGATGACGGGGATGGCGTCTCCCCCCGTCACTGCGAGAAGCAAAGCGACGCGTCAGTCCAAGCTGCGGTTGGCACCCCGCGTGGCCACAGCATTGTGATTTAGGGAGCGTAGTCTCCTCTCACCTGTTTGCTTGTGGGCTATACTCCGCTGACCGGATCAATTTCGGATTATCTGATGAATACACAAGGAAGGCTAAAATGGGCAAGGAAGTCAACAAGATAAGGCGTCGCCTGCTCCAGGCATTGACAGGAACCCTGTCAATGCCGGTCATACCATTGTTGGTGGGGTGTGTTACCGACGAGGAGTCTACTGAATCGGGAGATGGTCCCGCCCTAAAGGAGAATGAAGTATTCGGGGCAGGCTTAACGTTCTACCCAGACGACCCGCAAGGGCGCATCTTGTTTATGGAGTCCAAAGCGGGAGCCTACACGCATTATTATGGTGACCGTGACGAAGCGGGTAATGTGGTTGCCATCCGGCGTGTTGTCGTCAATGACCCTGTAGATCCCATGAACAATACAGTGCTGGTCGTCGATGATGACCATTTGGATCTACAACTGGAAAACGCTGGCATAAGGCTGCAGTTGGAGCAGCTAGAGGACGACGTTGCCTTCACGTTCAGTGACCTTGGTAAGGGCGAATCGTATAGCAGTACACTAGCGAAGGCCGAGCAGGAAGCAGAAGAAGCGGACGATGGCAATGGGAATGCGGTCCACGCTGCAACTCTGATGCACGCTCCCCGTGGTGGTGAGGGGATCACCGTCAAGACGCTAAATGCGGACAGCGGCTCAGTCATGGGCCAAGCTAGTCTGTTCGCTAGCAGCTTTAGCAGCCAACAGATATTGGTTCAGGCCAGGGGCGCATGCGGACTCGTATTCAGTGGTAAGGCAACCGCCGTGGTGGCTGCTGATGCTGCAATGCAGATTGACGGAAGGGTCAGCTTCGGCCCCGGCGTGCCCCCAATCGCGTTGGACTGGCTGCGACCGCCTAGCGTCCATATCGACTTGAAGCCCGACGTTGATAAGGACGGTTTCTATGGTGAAGTTGGCCTGGATGACCTTCCCACGGTTGGCGAAGTGCTGGCGTCTGGTGGTCTTAATTTTGCCTTGAATGAGGTTGCCTCTGCTGTAACCGAAAAGACCCTTGTGGCCGCGGTCACTCGGTTATTGCTGGCCTTTCCGAAGATCGGGCTGCCGGTCCTGCTGCTAGCGAATGTACCCCGAGTCAAGCGAGTGTGGCAGGTAATCACCGAAGTTAAGGGGATGATTGACGGCACCGTCAAGCTGTATAAGGCCGGCAATGATCTAGTGCACATGCGTAAGGGGCCGGACGACAACTTCCCCGTGATGGTAGAGGCGCGGTACAGCGGTGCCGGCACGACGGAAACAGGTGCGGTATCCATCGCGGAGCCGGGCAGCCAACCGGCTGTCGTAGAGTTGGAGTTGGAAGACGGAAAGGATGCGCATCTGCATGAGCTGATCTTGAGTCCGTCGGCCCCGGGCCGGGGTCAGTCATATCGTATCGAGCTTGGGGTCGATTGTGACGAGGCCCCGGAGATGAGCATCCATTTCAGTGTAGAGGGGACTGACGGGTATTCTGCAAGCCGGACGTTCTCTATCCAACCTGATCAAAGGTATGCCATGACTGTGCCCGGGGCAGAATCCGGCGTGCGGGATACCGTGGTCGCTGAACTTCGCAGAGGGGACGAGGTATTGGACCGAAAGCAGCGACAACTCGTTTTCCAGGGATGAGCTAACGCCATGACTCTGCCGGAAAGTTCCTGGGAACTGTTAGCGTTATTGCTAGTAGCGCCACTGCTGTGGTGGGTCAAGGAGCAACCGCCTCGTGTCAAAGTGCTGGTGGTAGTCACCGGCGGGCTGGCGGTGGGGGTGATAGCCGGGTTGGTGCTGTCTCTGCGTGATGAGGTCGCCGGCATTATTGCGCTCATCGGCGTCATCCTGGCCCCGGTGGCGCTGCTGGCGATTGGTGTGGGCACCCTGGAAATCCGTCGTGCCTTGGGCCGCTCACATCAACGATCGGTCAAGCGGGCCCTGGATAAACTGCAACGGGATCACCCTAACCACCGCGACCGATAGCGGTGTATGCCGCGGTCGTGCCGAGCGCCGCCTGGATCGCCACGGGCCTTCGGCCCTCGCGATGACGGGGGGAAAGCCTTCGGCCCTCGCGATGACGGGGGGAAAGCCTTCGGCCCTCGCGATGACAGGGGTGCCCCGTTCCTCGTTGATTCGGGCCCGCGCAGCGGGGAAGGGGGGCTCGCGATGACGGTGGGAGTGTTTACCCGGCCTTCGCGACGACGGAGAGGGGAGAGTCTGTCAGCGCGTGTCCATCGCGTCGCTGACTTGGCTGATGATCTCGGTGGCGGCGGTCAGGATGTGGTCGCGGGAGAAGCCGGCCTTGTCCATCTCCTGGTAGAGGGTGCGGGCCATCAGCTTGGCGACCTTTTCCGGGGCGTGAGTGACCGGGCCGTTGCCTTCGGCGCGGGCGCGGGCCAGGGCCAGTTTGATGAAGTGGGTCTTGAGCAACCCGCGCAGCCGCTGGATGTGCAGCGACTTGGCCACCACCAGGGCCAGGATCGAGGCCATCCGCAGGTCATCCTCGCCCAGCCGCCGGCCGCCCTCCGGGCTGTCCACGTTGATCACCCCCACCACCTCATCCTCCAGCACGATGGGTACCGAGATGCTGTCCGGGCCCTTCCCCGACTGGCGCAGGGCCAGGCCGGCGAACTCCGAGTGGTCCACATCAGAGATGAGCAGCGGTTTGCCGGAACTGGCCACGCGCCCGGCGATGCCGCTGCCGAGGGGCTGGGCGTCGTCGTAGGCCGCCTCGGGCAGGTCGCCGTGGTGCGCCTGCACCCGCAGCTGCGGCTCGCCGCTGTCCGGGTCGTGCTTGACGAGCATGATGGAGCAGTGCCGGCAGCCCATCGCATGGCTGACCAGCTGCGAGAGCTGGGTCAGCCCCCGCTCCGCCGATTCCGTCTCCTCCACAAACCGCGCCAGTTTGCGGAGGTCCTCGTCGAACCGCGACAGTGCCTGCCCCATGCGCTGCATCCCCTGTTTGGCCCGCACCCGGGGAGGGTGCAGGCGGCCTCAATCGAATCCGAGTCTCAATAATCAGTCTAGACGATGGGATTAGTAATCGATCGAGATTAACGGGCCTCGGCCAGGGGGACGTGTGGCAACTGCCAGGCGGGGTCGGGGCGGGCGCAGGCGATAAACCAGGGGTTGATCAGCGACTCGCGCTCGTTGTAACGCAGCGGCTCGCCGGTCTCAGCGCTCAGCAGGCAGCCGCCCGCCTCCTCCAGCACGCATTGCGCGGCGGCGGTATCCCACTCGCCGGTGGGGCCCAGACGGGCGTAGAGATCGGCTCGGCCCTCGGCCACCAGGCAGACCTTCATGGAACTGCCCATGGGCACCAACTCCACCTCAGGAAGCTGCTCGATGAAGGCCTGGGTCTCCGCCGAGGCATGGGACCGGCTGCCCACCACCCGCCAGGGGCGGTCGCCGGCCCGGGGCGGCTCCACCACCCGAATGCTTCGCGGCTCGGCCCCAGCGCTCTGGCGCCAGGCCCCCTCACCGCGTATGGCGTAATAGCGCTCGCCCAGGGCCGGGGCGTCCACCATGCCCAGCACCGGCTGGCCGCCCTCCACCAGTCCCACATTGATGGTGAACTCATCGTTGCGCTTGAGAAACTCCTTGGTTCCGTCCAGCGGGTCGATGATCCAGCAGCGCGACCAATGACGCCGTTCCGACCAAGGGGCCGGGCGCGCCTCCTCGGACACCACCGGGATGTCGGGCGCCACCGCCCGCAGGTGCGCCACCAGGCAGTCGTGAGCGGCGAGATCGGCGGCAGTGACCGGGCTGTCATCGGCCTTGCGCCGGGTATCGAAGCGGTCGGGATCGGCGTAGATGGCCATCACCCGATGGGCCGCCTCGTCCATCGCCGTGTGCAGGGTCGTGAGCAGGTTGTTCATGAGCCTTACTCTACCACTGGTGGGCAGAAATCAAGAGCCATGGGCCGCAATAGCTGGTGCCCCGGGCGTTACGCCCGTGAGCTCATTAAATGCGGAGATCTGTTAAGGAAATATTGAATAAGCTGTCATTGCCAGGAGTCGTCTCGTCGTCATTGCAAGGCCCCGCACTCCGCCATTGCGGGCTCCCGATTCCGTGATTGCACCACCCCACCGTCACTGCGAGGAGGCGAAGCCGACGCGGCAGTCTACCGCCCTGGATCGCCACGGGCCTTCGGCCCTCGCGATGACGGGGAAAACCTTCGGCCCTCGCGATGACGGTGGGGGCACCTCCCCCGTCACTGCGAGGAGCGCAGCGACGCGGCAGTCCACCCGCCGCCTGGATCGCCGCGGGCCCGCGGCCCTCGCGATGACGGGGAAAGCCTTCGGCCCTCGCGATGACGGTGGGGCGCCTCCCCCGTCACTGCGAGGAGCGCAGCGACGCGGCAGTCCATACGCCGCTTGGATCGCCGCGGGCCCGCGGCCCTCGCGATGACGGGGAAAGCCTTCGGCCCTCGCGATGACGGTGGGGGCGCCTCCCCCGTCACTGCGAGGAGCGCAGCGACGCGGCAGTCCATACGCCGCTTGGATCGCCACGGGCCTTCGGCCCTCGCGATGACGGGGGTGTGGCCTTCGGCCCTCGCGATGACGGGGAGCGCCGTTCCTCGTTGAGTCGGGCCCGCGTAGCGGGGCGTGGGGCTCGCAAGCACGGGAGGGGACGGCCCTTGCCTCTATGGAGAAAAGACAGATTTTTCTCGCGTGTTTTTAATTAATGCTTCTTGATCAATAGGCGTTTCTTCGCGAATGTCGGCTTCCTTTACAGGTGCCTTTTCTCGGTATTTACCGCGGAACCCAAGGCGGTGTATAACAGGCCGTCCGCCGCTCGGCGGGTATCAGGGAAACCTTTAAGAAGCCTTAAGAATAATGGTTACAGGCCCGGGGGACCGGGCTCAAGGAGGACGTTGTGTATCGATTAAGCAGATTCATCCAACTGCTAATTATTTTACTTGTTCTAGTATTAATGGCCGGGTGTGTCGAGGATGAGGATTTCGGTGGGGGCCTGGGGGGCGAGCCGGAACGCATCGAGATTGTCTCCGACCAATCCATCATCCTTTCCGGCGCCGGGGACAGCGCGGAGATCGAGGCCTACGTCGTACTGGATAACGGCCGCGTCGATCGAACCGCCACCATCGAGTACGAATCCACCAACCCGGATCTGATCGGGGTGGACGCCAGCGGCCGGATCACCGCACTGACGCACACCATCGGGTCGGCCAATATCCAGCTCTCCGCCGAGGGCGTGGAGCCGGTGATGGCCCTGGCCGCTATCGCCGACCTGGCCCCCGGTGCGCTCTACGTCGATGCCGGGTGGGTGGTGGACGACCGACTCACCGACGAGGACGAGCTGACCGCCCGGGTGGTCCTGCAGCGCAATGAGCAGACCGAGGGCCTGGCGCCCGGTGACGTGCTGGTCAGTGGCGACCGGGCCGGTCTGCTGGACCGGGTCACCGAGGTCACGGTGCACGGCAATCGCGTGGTGCTTGAGACCGAACCGGCCGAGCTCACCGACGCCTTCGAGAATCTGAGCATCCAGGCTCAGGGCACGCCCCTGAACTATGGCGGGGTGCTGGATGAAGACGGGCACGACGACGGGCGCCCGGAGGGTGCCGGCGTGTCGGGCGCGGCCGCGGAAGACCGGGTCAGCGGTGCGGCCGTTCAACAAATCCAGGGTGGCCTGGAGTGCAAACTCGGCGGCAGCGTGCTGAATATCGGCGTGACCGGTTTGAGCATCAACCACAATTACGCGCTGGTCCCGCGGGTGGATCTGGATATCAGCAACCGCTCGCTGAACCGCTTTGACATCTACCTGGACGGGCAGGGCCACCTTAACGCCAGCCTGGGCGGTGTCACGCTTTCCGGGGGCGGCAGCGCCGACGTGAACTGCAGCCGGGGCCTTCGTTCCGTGCCCTTTGCCGCCGTGCCGGTGGTTGGGCCGGTATTGCTCACCCCCAGCCTGGAGCCTTCAGTAGGGTTCAAGGTGGCGGGCAGCTATCAGGCGGGTGAGCTCTCCCTGAGCGGGATAGAACTCGACCAGGGTGCTTCGATGGAGTTGGGCATTGGCTATACCGGCGTCCAAGGCTTTCGGGGTATCAACGAGTTCGAGACCTTCGGCGATGGTGTCGATTTCGCCAACCTTGGCGGCGGCCTCGAGAATGAGTTTTCCGCCAGCGTGGGGCCCTACATGGGTGCCGCTCTGAACCTGGACGTTCGGGTGTTGCGCTGGGAGCTGGCGAGCACCGGCCTGGTTGGCCTGGAGATCGGGGGCGGCTCAGACCTGAGCATGACGTACCCCTTCGACTCGGAGGAGCAAGACTATCGGGGCCCGCGGTGGTCGTTCTTCGCTGAGGGCAAGGCCGGCTTCGGCCCCCTGCTGGACAGCATCAAGGCCTTTGAGCGCATTCTTGATCGGATGGGGGTGCCGGGGGCGGCAAACATCAGCGGATTTGTCTCCACCAACGTGAACCTGGTGGATATCCATCGCTCGCTGCTGCAGTCGCCCAATCCCCAGGTTCAGGCGGCACCGGCCAAGGTCGAGGTGGAAGAGCCCCTCTCCCTGCAGGTGAGCGCCGGCCAAAGCATCGGCAGCCTGGATACCGACTTTGTCGCCTTCCGTACCGACCAGGCCAACGATGCCCCGTGGACCCGCGAGGTGGTGGCCCAGGCCAGCAACGACGGCAACGGCAATGCCACTGAAACCTGGGTGCCCGCCACGGAAGAGGCAGGGGTCTACGCCATGAATGTCCGTGTCTATGACGGCCTGTTTGGTGCCCTGGGCTTCCCCTATGCGGCGGAGAATCCGGCCAATGTGGAGGTCTCCAGCGATGTGATCCTGCGCATCGACCCGCCGGGCCTCAGTGATGGCGAAGTGGGGGTGCAGTACAGCTTCAATCTGAATGCCGTGCGCATCCCGCCCGACGTGGACACCGTGACCTTCGACTGGGCCTTCGGTGACGGCAATAGCGGGTCGACCCAGGTCAGCGTGGGGGCGGATAACACCGCCAGCACCACCATCTCCCACGCCTACGGGCAGGAGGGGGCCTACGGCCTTGTGGCCACGCTGAGCGGCGAGGATGGCCAACTGGCGGACTCCAGTGCCGTGGTGACCATCGGCGAGGTGGAGGAGCGCGACGAAGAGCTGGACATCTGCAACGTCTGGCGTGCCGCGGACCAGGGTGGCCAGGGCGTCACCGTGGACAACTGGGACATCAGCGAGATCCCCACCGGGGCGGTCTTCGACCTGCGTTTCGACGCCTACTCCATCCCGGACAAGTACATCGTCGAGTACCCGGCCGGCGCCGTGGTGCACGACACTGGCTGGCGGGGCGCCTCCCGCTACGAGGGTGATCCCCTCTATCCCGGGGGCATCGCCGGGCCGGGTCGGGGCCAGGCCGACGCCATCTTCATGAAGGGGGCCGTGGACAGCTTCAAGATCACGGTCATCGGCCCGCAGTCCGGTACCGCCTGGCGTTACGACATCCGTTGCCGGGTGCTTGACGACGGCAACTGATCGCCCAAGCTGTACTACGATCACGCACCCCGCCGTGATCCGGGTCACCGCGTGTGGCCCGTCGCGGCGGGGTGCGTTCGTTTAGTGGCAGGGGAGTGCCTATGCGGAAGAGAAGGGAAATGGGTGGCCGGCTGGAGTACCACAATGGCTTCACCGGCAAGTTGATATTCTTCGGTCTGCTGCTGCTCGGGGCCGTTTCGTTGCTGGTGGCGGTACCCTCGGGCGGCATTCTGTCCTTCGTCGACGACGAGGGCATGCTGATAAGGGAGAGCCCGATCGGGGCGCCGCTCTCCCGCCACCCGCTACGGGCCGACAGCCTGTCCGGGGCGGTGCTGCGCGAGAGCCGAGCCCGCCGCGAGCGGGCATTGCCCGCGCCGCCGGGCGTTCGGGTGGAACTGCAGCCGCACAGTGGGGAACCCATCCCGCTGACCCTGCACCACGGCGCGCTCAACCGGCGCAGCGAATTGCAACAGATCCAGCGGGCGATTAACGCCCACCTGGACACGCCCCGGGGCGCGTTCACCGTGCGCTATCAGGATCACCGCTATGTTCTGGCCGTGGCCGGGCTGCTTGGCGGTTTCGCCTTGTATGGCCTGCTCTGGGGCGCCCCACAGCGCCGTTTGGCGGTCGATCGCGTACGGGACCGGCTGAGCCTCGGGCGACGCTGGATCTGGGGCCGGCGTCAGCAGGACTGGCCACTGGCCCGAATCGATCACACCACCCTGCAGGTGCGCTATCGCAAGCAGGGGCGGCAACGCCAGGTCCGGCCGCTGCTCGTCCTGCGGGACGGTACGACCGTTCCCATTCTCAAGGATTACAGCGGTGTCGCTGAGAAGCGCCACCGGGCCATGCTCAGTGATATCGAGCAGTTCGCCGGCCTGCCCTTCCGGGCCCCTGAGGAGGGCTGAGATGTCGCCCTGGGTCAGGGCCGTGGATCGGCTCCTGGGCACCGATTTCAATAGCCACCCGGCCTGCGCCTGGCAGCCCAGCCCGGTGCCGTTGCACGCCATCGAGCAGGCCGGCGACGGGGCCGTGGACCAGGCCGTAAACTGGCGGCAGACGCCCCCCATCGCGCCGGTTGGGGTGGGGCGGGTGCGCCGGCCGTTGATCCTGCTGCCGAGTCCGGCCCCGCAACTGGCGCATGACCCGCTGCGGCGCCGCGCCGTCATCCTCACCAGCGGCGGGCGGCCCGTGCGCTATCCGAAGTCTGCCCCGGCCCTGCGCCATCTGCTGCGCGGCGGTTGGCGCTACAGTGCCCGGCTGGGCCGCGCCGCCCGCCCGGCTGTCCGGCTGGGCACCGTCGCCGTCCTCGGCAACCACGATCCCGGCTGCAACAACTACTACCACTGGTGGGCGGACACCCTCGCCGACCTCTGGTTTCTGCGCGAGTCCGGCGTGGACCTGGGCCGGGTCGACAGCTTCCTGATGGCCTATGGCGGCTACCCCTGGCAACAACAGTCCCTGGCCCTGTGCGGCATTGACCAGGAGCGGGTGGTGGCCTTTGCCGACCACCCCGCGCTGACCGCGGAGCAGGCGCTTGTACCGGTGCGGAGCAGGGGGAGTTGGGTGTCGCCGGTCTGGCTGGCGAGGGCGCTGCGGGAGCTGACCGGGTGGCGGCCGCCGGCCGTCACCACCCCGGGCCGTCGCATCTACCTGTCGCGGCGCGATGCCCCTCGCCGGCAGGCGGCCAACGAGGCGGCGGTGGAGCGGCTGCTGGTGGATGAGTCGGGTTTCGAGAGTCACCAGTGCAGCGGCCTGAGCGTGCCCCGCCAGCAGGCCTTGTTCGCCGACGCCGAGGTCATCGTGGCGCCCCACGGTGCGGCGCTCACCAACCTCGTCTGGTGCCGCCCGGGTACCCGGGTGGTGGAACTGGTCCCCGAGGGCCACCGCAACCCCTGCTTCCGTGACCTGGCCGCCCAGTCCGGCCTGGACTACCGCGCCATCCTCTGTCCGGCAACGGGTGCCGGGGGCGGCCTGACTGCCGACATCCAGGTGCCGCTGGCGCGCCTGCGAGAGGCACTGGCCGGGTGAGCGCGCTCGTCAGGCCAGCTTGTCCGGCGTGATCAGCTCATCGTGGGCCAGGTCCACGGCCAGCCGTCGCCCGATCAGGTCCTCCGCCTGCGTCGGGGGCACCCCCGTGCCGGGCCGCTTGTAGGCCAGGTGCCCGGCTGCGAGCGTGGTGCCCGCGGGCAGATCGGTGGCGGCCACCACGCTGCGGCGGGCCTGGGTGCGGGCGCTCTCCTCGGCGGCGGTGATCTCTGCCGCTGGCCGGCTCATCGCCCAGGCATCCCGGCAGTCGCGCACCAGCCGCGCCAGACCGTCCGGGTCCACGCTGTGGTAGTGATCGTCCCCGGCCAGGTGCCGGTTCAGCGAGAAGTGCTTTTCGATCACCCGGGCGCCCAGCAGGACGCTGGCCGGGCAGGGCAGTGCCGAATCCCGGGGCGGCGTGTGGTCGGAATAGCCCAGCACCCGCCCGGGGAACTGTTCGGCGAGCAGCCCCAGCCGCGACAGGTTCGCCTGGTCCACCGGGGTGGGGTAGGCCAGCGAGCAGTGCAGCAGGGCCACCGGAACCCCTTCGGACTCCAGCACCTCCAGCGCCGAACGCACCTCCGCCATCGACGCCGCACCGGTGGACAACAGCACCGGCTTGCCCTTGCCGGCGATATCCTGGAGCAGCGGCCGGTGGGTGATGTCCGCCGAGGCCACCTTGAAGGCGGCCATCCCCAGGCCGTCCAGCAGGTCCACCGAGGCGGGGTCGAAGGGCGTGGACAATGGCGTGATGCCCAGCTCGCGGGCGTAGTCGAACAGCGACCGGTACTCCGTCGGGCTCAAGCCGCGCTTGGTGCTGAAGACCTGGTGCTGGGTCTCGAATCGTGCGTCGGTCCAGTAGAGCGGGGCCCACCGGGTCACAAGCTCGTCCGCCGTATAGGTCTGGAACTTGATCGCGTCGGCGCCCGCCTTGCGGGCCTCCAGCACATAGGCCCGGGCCAGCTCCAGGCTGTCGTAGTGATGAACGCCTGCCTCGGCGATGACGTAAGGAGGGTGGTTCGGGCCGATGGCCCGGCCGTCGATATGCAGCTCCGTCATGGCGTCACTCCCGTGTCCAGCCGTCGTGACCGGCCCTGCAGCAGGCCGTCGATTCGCGCCACAATGGCACGGTTGCTGCGCCCGCGAACGGCGCGGTCCGCCAGGGCCCGCATCTGCTCGCGCCGCGCCCGGTCCGCGACCAGCGCCGCGATCTCCCGCGCCAGCCGGTCCACCGGCACCGCCCGGCCCAGGCCCAGGTTGCAGACCCCGTGGCGGGCGCTGGCGTGGGTATGGCGCAACTCGCGCTCATTCTGGCAGAGCACCAGGGTGGGCACCCGCATCACCATCAGCTCGGTGACCGTGCGCCCGGCGCTGGAGAGCGCCAGGTCGGCGTTTCGCATCACCGCCGGCATGTCCTGCACGTCCCGGTGGACACGGCCACACAGGCCCCAGTCCGCCAACCGGATCCGCCGCCGGCGCCAGCCCGGCCCCACCACCACCTCCACCCGAACCGGAAGCGCCAGCCGGCCCAGGGCGTCCAGGCAGCGGTGGACCAGACCGGCGGGGTCGGTGCCCCCGAACAGCAGCAGCAACCGTTCCGCCCGTTCCGGGGTGGCCCCGGGGGCGGGCGAGGCGTCGTCAAAGGCCGGTGACAGCAGGGCGTGTTCCACCCCGGCGAGCACGTGGGCCTGCCCCGGCGCGGGGCCGTAGAGGTCGTTGATCACCACATCGGCCAATGCCGCCCCGGGCCCCAGGTCCTCGAAACTCACCACCCGCCGTGCCAGGGTACGGTAGACCCCCATCTCCCGGCGCCCGGTGTCGAGGATATCCAGGCACAGGGTCTCGGGCCGGCAACGTCGCAGCAGGTCGAGGAAGTCCGCCTCGCCGTCCAGTGGGCACAGGGGCCGGCCTGACTCCGCCAGCCACTGGTAGCCCAGGCGGTAGTCCCCATCGCGGCGGGTGGCGATCAGAACCGGCCGGGGGGCCAGCGCCCGGGCCAGGGCCAGGGCGCGGTTGACATGGCCGATGCCGATGGCCGGGGCGGCATCCGCCCGGATCAGCCAACCCCCGCTGTTCGGCCAGGGCTCAGCCATGGGCCGCCCGCTCCCCGGGGGCGCGGGCCCCGTGGTGTCGGATCAGCTCGATCAGACCCCGGGCGCAGGCGGCCGCCCCGGGCGGCGGCGCGGTGTCCGGTCCCGTGCCCGCCGGCTGCGCCACGGCCGCCGGCAGTTCGGCCAGCGGCCGGCGCCGGGCGCCCTCGATGGTCAGCCGGGCCAGTTCGGCCACCTGGAAGGCGGGAACCCCCCGGGTGGCGGCCTCGAACAAGACACTGGTGTTGGCGCCCACCACCGCAGCCGCTTCGTCCAGGTCCCGCTCCAGCGTGCCCCGGGAGGCCTCGCAGCCCCAGTCCTGGATCAGCCGCCGGGTCTGCGCGCACGCCCGGCTCTTGGGGTGGGGGCGCACCACCACCCGCCGGCCCGCTGCCTGCAGTTGGGTCACCAGGCGGGAGAGCAGCTCCGCCTGCCGGGGGGCGGCGGCCATCGCCTCCTGCGGCTCCAGGGCGATCAGTACCGCATCACCCGTCCCGGTGCCCCGGCGGCCGTCCGCGCAGGGGTTGCCGAAGTAGTGCACCCGGTCCGCCTGATCCGGCGGCAACACCGTCCGCAGCTGCCGTTGCTGTGCCGCAGACCAGACCAGCAGCGCATCCGCATGCACCGGACAGACAGAGACCAGGTTGGGGTCCTGCAGGTAGCCGTGGCAGACCACCAGGTAGGGGATGCCCAGCCGCCGTGCCGCCGCACAGAGCAGGCGCGGGGCGGGCCCGGCGTCCCCGGTGGTGATCACGGCGGTCACGTTCATGGCCCGCAGGTGCCGGGTGGCGTTCTCCAGCCCCGCCCGGGCCAGGTGCTCCAGCCGGGCCATGAAGGCCGGGTCCTCCAGCAGCGGCGTCACGCCCCGGCGGCGCAGCCGGGCGAAGCAGCGCTTCATGGGATAGCCGCTGATCATGGCATCCACGCTGACCGCCTCGGGTCGCAGCAGCGCCCAGGGTGAGCGTGGCCGTTCGCCCATCGGCACCCAGTGCACCCCGGCATCCCGCGACCGGTCGAGGGCGCGGCGCAGGGCGGGGAACTTGCGCAACTCCACCAGCCAGGTGGGGCGCCCCTGTCCGGGCGGGTGCCGGGCCAGGGCGTGGTCCTGCACCCGGCCATAGAGTGCCCGGACCAGGGCTTGCCGGGCATAGCGGGCCAGGTTGCGCTCGGCCAGCCAGGGGCGTTGGACCAGCACGTTCCGCAACTCCCGGTCTAGGGTCATCATGGCGTGGGGGTAGTGCGCATAATGCGCCCCGTGACACCGCTGCAGGCGTCGCTCCAGTTCCCGGTAGGCGGTGAATCCGGTCTCAGGCATGGGCATCGCGGGCCGGGGTGGCCAAGGCCTCCAGCAGGCGCGTCGCTGGCGTGCCGACCGGGTCGGCGTAGCCCACAAACAGCCGGCAGACGGCCAGGTAGTCATCCAGGGTGTCGATGGTGCAGCGCTGGCCCGCCAGCCCGCGACCGGCGTAGCCGGTGAACCAGGCCTGTCCCCGGGCGCGGATCACCGCGGGCGTGACGTGCTCGCGGTCGTAGGGCGTGGTGGGCCCGCGGTGGGCGGCGCGCAGGTGCCGCAGCCGGGTCACCTCGGCACTGAAACCGTCGGGCAGGTCACAGGGCGCCCCGTTGCAGGCCAGGTAGTCCAGGTCCCGCCGGTGGAGGTCGTCGGCCAGGTCATCCAGCAGGCGCCCGTCGGGCAGTCCGTTGTCCGCGGTCAGGCGGAAGACCAGCGTGTCATCGGCGTAATCGGTCAGCACCTGGACGAACCGCCCCAGGGTGTCCTCCAGGCTGCCGCGCGCACAGGCCAGCCCATGCGCGCGCACCACCCGCGCCAGCTCGTCGTCCGAGGGATCGGTGGAGGTGGCCACCAGCACCCGCCGGCCGGTGTTCGCCGCGCGCCGGGCGGCCAGCACCACCAGCGGCAGTCCCCCCACCGGAAGCAGCACCTTGGCGGGCAGTCGGCGGGAGGTGGTCCGGGCCTGTAACACGGCGATGCTGTCCGTCACGTCGTCCCCCATCGGTCTTCAACGCGCCCTCACCATGGGCGCCGGGTCGTCGCCGTCCGGGTCCAGCACCGCCCGCACCAGTTGCAGGTAGCGGCCGGCCTGGTGCGCCAGGCTGAACGGCGCGGCGGCGGTGCGCGCCTGCCCACCCATCACCGGCCAGCGGGCGCGGTCCGACCAGGCGCGGTCCAGCGCCCGGGTATAGGCTGCCACGCCCCGGTCCGGCAGCAACCACCCGGTCACCCCGTCGGTGACGACCTCGTCCGGCCCCCCGCCGCCCGGGGCGATGACCGGCAGTCCCGAGGCCATGGCCTCCACCAGCGAGATCCCGAAGGGTTCCACCGTGCGCCGGCCCGCCACCAGCACATCCGCGGCCCGGTAAACCGGCGCCACCTGCTCGACCTCGCCGAGAAAGTGCACCCGGCCGTCGCCCGCCTCACCGGCGTGAGCCCTTAGGTCAAGGGCGAACCGGGAGTCCAGCGGGCCGCCGGCGATCAGCAGATGCGCCCCGTTGCGAAAGGCCGCCGAATCGAGAAAGGCCGCCAGCACCCAGTCAGTGGCCTTGTCCGGGGTGAGCCGGGCCACCACCGCGAATACCGGCGCCGCGGCCGGGATGCCCAGCGACGCCCGCAGCTCGGGGGCGGTCTCGTCGAGGGCCACCCGGGCGGGGGAGAAGCCGGGATAGATCACCGGGCCATCGCCGGCGCCGAGGCTGGCCAGGGTGTAGCGGCTATTGCCCACCGCCGTGCCGCCGGCCAGACGCAGCAGGGCCTGGAAATAGGCCCGGCCGAGCCGGTCGTGGACCGGGTTGGGCATGTGCCAGAGCAACGGGAGGTCGAGCCGGCGGGCCAGCAGCGCGGCCAGAGGCAGCAGCGGCGCATGGCGCACCGCCACCACCGTGCCCGCCGACGCCCACCGGGTCCCGCGAAGGTCACCGGCCAGCCGCCGGGCGCCCTGCCGGCTGCGCCCCAGGTTTACCACCGTTCGGCGCAGCCGCTCCCACCGTCCGCCTCGGAACTCGGGCAGACGGGTGTCCAGCAGCCAGTGGCCGTCAAACAGCCGGGCGTAACGGGCGGCCATGGCGCCCCCGGTCACGATTACGCCGCCAACGCCGACCCCCCGCGCCTGCAACTCGGCGGTGAAACCGAGCTCTGCGCTACGCACCCCCCCGATATCCAGCCCCGAGACCACCTTGAGCAGTTGCACGCGGCGCGCCGTCATCGCCGATCCCCTTGGGCGTTGTCACTTTTGCGCAAGCCTAGACGGTTTACCCTATTAGTACAGGTTGATCCTCCCCGCTGCCTTGCGTTGATCCCGCAGCCGGCTAGTCTTGAAGCGAGGTTTGATAACAATTCCCCGGCCGGACGGCCGGTAACCTGAGGGGATCGACCATGGACAAGACCGACGGCATCAATCTGGATGCCCGCCGCCTGCTGGGCTTCCGGCTCGACAGCAGCGTCAGAACCGGCGCAAAGGTGGGCGACAAGGTACTCGACCGGACCACCACCATCGGGGCGAAAGTCGGCGGCAAGGTGGGCATGAAGGTCACCTGACCACCGGCGGGACCGAGCGCGACAACCGAGTAACAACAGCAAGGGAGTGGCGCGTGACGGCCACGGTGCACTATGGGTTCGAGCCCGATCCGGAACGGGCGGGGCAATTGGATCAGGCCATGCACCGTGAGCTGGGCGCCAGCCTCGGGTACGTCTTCGAGCGCTTCAACGCCCACACCCCGCTGCCCGACCTGTCGTTGGATCCCCTGCTCAGCCGGCTCGCCACGGGACAGGCGCACGCCCCGAGCCTGTTCGGCCGCTACTACGACCTGGTCATCGACCTGCTGGACGGCGACCTGGCGCAGGCCCGGACCGCCTTTCAGAGGATCGGCAACGAACCGCCATTGCCGGATGGCCAGCGGGTCGAGGGGCTGCGACCGCCATCGGCGTGCGCCACCAGTCGCCTCTACCAGGATAAGATGATGGCGGAGATGCCGACGGGGCTGACGCTGCATCCGCCGCCGGCGGAACTGGAGACGGCCTTCGTGCAGCGCTACCACGAGGGCCTTGGGCTGCTGCGGCAGGCCGCGCCGGAGCTGGCCGGCGAGGTGGAGGCCATCGTCCACCACGTGGTCGGCGTGGCCGGTGGCGACCATGACGCCGGCGAGTTCCACGGCGGCTCCCACTTTCAGCTCTGGGGGGCGCTGTTTCTCAACGCCGGGGCGCATCCCGACCGCATTGCCATGGCCGAGGTCATCGCCCACGAGAGCGCGCACAGCCTGCTGTTCGGCTTCTGCACCGAGGCCCCGCTGGTCCTCAATCATGACGAGGAGCTCTACCCCTCGCCGCTGCGCCAAGACCCCCGGCCCATGGACGGCATCTACCACGCCACCTTCGTCTCCGCCCGCATGCACTGGGCCATGGGCCGGTTGCTGGACTCGGGGCTGCTGGACGAGGCCGAGCGGGCCGGTGCGCGCCAGGCCATGGCGGAGGACGCCGCCAACTTCCGCGCCGGCCACGAGGTGGTCGCCGCCCACGGCCTTCTGAGCCGGCACGGGCGCGCCCTCATGGCCAACGCCAAAGCGTACATGGACCACGCCACCGGATGATTGTCCTGTTCAGCACCCAGGCGCACGCGCACACCCACCGCCCGCTGCAGCAATCCGATGCCTTCGACTTCCGGGTCATGTCCTACCACCGGCTGTTCCGCCGGCGGCGGCTGCCTCGTGCCACCTACATCTTCACCGATTTCGACCGCCTCAACTTCTGGGACCTGGAGATGGCCGGGCGGATCCACCGGCAACTGCGCGAGGCCGGCGCGTGCGTGCTCAACGACCCGGCACGGGTGCGCTCACGCTTCGAACTGCTGCGCGATCTGCATGCCCGGCGGTTCAACGACTTCGGTGTCTGGCGCGTCGATGAGACGCCGCCGGACGGGGCGTACCCCGTCTTCCTGCGCACCGAGTCCGCCCACCGCGGCCCGTTGACCGGGTGCCTGGACACCCCCGAGTCCCTGGCGCAGGCGGTGGCCGAGGCGATCGACCGGGGGATACCCCGCCGCGAGCTGATGGTCGTCCAGTTCCACGCCGAGCCGGTGGCCGACGGGCTCTACCGCAAGCTGGCCGCTTACCGGGTGGGCGGGCGAATCGTCCCGGCGCTGTGCGCCCACCAGGATCACTGGGCGGCGAAATACGGCCAGAACGGCATCGCCGGCCAGGCGCTGTACGAGGATGAGCTCCGGCTGGTCAACGACAATCCCTTTGCCGATGCACTCGCGCCCGCCTTCGAGACCGGTCATATCGATTACGGCCGGGCCGACTTCGCCCTAATCGGCGGCCGGCCCCAGGTCTATGAGATCAACACCAACCCCCACGTGGGGCGGCTGCGCACCCACCCCTATCCCATTCGTCTCGACAGCTACCGCAGCGCCCAGCGGCAGCTCATCGCGGCCATGGCGGAGATCGACGGGCCCGCCTCGGGCCGGCCGGTGCCGTTGCACGACCCGCGCTCGCTGCGTGACCGTCTCGCCGACCTCTGGCGTGGCCGGGAGTGGCGGCGCACCCCGCGTCTGCCCTGAACGGGCGCGGCCCCCAAGCCCGGCGCGGGCGCTTTACCCCGGTCCCCGCCCGACTATGCTTTCGACAACGGCGGGCGCTCCGGCGCCGGGCCACCGTCACCGCGAACGCCACTGCCTCGAGGAGAAGCGCAGCCCGTGCACCCCGAAGCCTGCCCGTCGCACCCCGGCACCGACCATGCACCGCCCCGTGGCACGGGCACGGAGCGCGGTGAGGCCTTTCTGGTCGGGGTGCTGCCGGGGGAGGGCGTCGGCCCGGAAGTCATCGACGTTGCTCTTTCGCTGTTGCGGCTCCTCGGCGAGGCCACCGGCCAGCGCTTCGAGGTGCGCACCGGCGGGCCCATCGGCCGGCAGGCCGAGCGCCTCACTGGTCGCGGCTTGACCCCGGAGGTGCGCGACTTCTGCGCTCAGGTCTTCGCTCAGGGCGGGGCGGTGCTCTGTGGCCCCGGGGGCGGGCGCTTCGTCTACGACCTGCGCCGGCACTTCGACCTCTACTGCAAGCTGATCCCGCTGCGCCACTGGCCCGCCCTGGCTGATGCCGGCGTGCTGCGCCCGGAGGCCGCCCGCTCGGCGGACGTCCTCATCGTGCGCGAGAATGCCAGCGGGCTCTACTGTGGCGAGTGGGGCAGTGAAGGCGAGGGTGCGGCGCGCAGCGCCTACCAGGTCTGCCGCTACCGGGCCGACGAGGTGGAGCGCATCCTGCGCACGGCCCTCCGCTTGGCCGGGCAGCGGCGCGGTGACCTGGTCGTTGTCACCAAACCGGGCGGCGTGCCTGCCATCAGCGCCCTCTGGCACGACGCCCTGACCGCGGTCGCCGGCGAGCACGGCGCCGTGCGCTGCCGGACCCTGGAGGTGGACAACGCCGCCTACCAGCTCATCGCCGACCCCCGGCAGTTCGACGTCATCGTCTGCCCCAACATGTTCGGCGATATCCTGGGCGACTGCGGCAGCCTGCTCATGGGCTCGCGGGGCATGTCCTGGTCCGGCAACTACGGCGCCGCCGGCCAGGCGGTCTACCAGACCGCCCACGGTGCCGCCTGGGACCTGGCCGGCCGGGACCGGGCCAATCCCATCGGCCAGGTCTGCTCGCTGGCCATGATGCTGCGCGAGAGTTTCCGCCTGCCGGCACTGGCCGATGCCCTGGAGACGGCCATCGCCCGGACCCTCGCCCGGGGCGTGCGCACCGCCGATATTCAGGGCGCGCAGCCCACCGCGGTGGGCACCCGGGCCATGGGCCAGGCCCTGTGCGCGTCGTTGACCGAAGTACTGCAGGGGGCGCGGGCCTGACCATGCGTGCCGCCTTGTTGTTGGTGGACTGGCAACAGGACTACCTGGACCGGGGGGTTGATGCGGCCGAGGCCGGGGCCGCCATCCGGCAGGCCCGGACGCTGCTGGACGGCTTCCGTCGCCGCAGCCTGCCGGTGTGCCATGTCCGCACCCTTATCGCCGCGGACGGCCATAACCGCATGCCCCACTGGCAGCGCCGGGCCCACTGGGCCTGCGTCGGCGGCACCCCCGGGGCGGCCCCACCGCCGGCCCTGGCCGAGGCACCGGGTGAAGCCGTCCTGGCCAAGCCCTACTACAGTGCTTTCGGCGGGGCCGGGACCGCGGCGTGGCTGGGCGAGCAGGGCGTGGACACAGTGGTCGTCAGTGGCCTGCACACCCATGCCTGTGTCCAGGCCACCGTGCTGGACGCCTACCAGGCCGGTTTCCAGGTCTGGCTGGCGGTGGATGCGGTGGCCTCCTACGACCCGCTGCACGCCCGCCTGGCGCTGAGGCACCTAGCGGATCGGGCCTGCGCCGCGCTGACCACGGCGGACATCCGGGCGCGCCTGGGTGAGCCGGATGACGGCGGGGCGGCAACGCGCAGGCCGACACCCGGGCGCGACCTGCAGCCCGCCGCCTGCATCGCCGGGCAATGGCATCGGGCGGCCGCGCCGGAGCAGCTCACCCGCCACGACCCCTGTGACCACCGGCGGATCCTCAGCCGGACCGGCGCCGCCGACGCCCCCCTGGTCGGCGCGGCGGTGGAGGCCGCCCGGGCGGCCGGGGCGGGCTGGGCGGCACTGCCGGACAGCCAGCGCATTGCCATGCTGAAGGCCTGGGAAGCGCGGCTTCAACAGCAGCGCCACGAACTGGTGGCCGCATTGATCCGGGAGGTGGGCAAGCCCTCCCTCGAGGCCGGGGCGGAGTTCGACTACGCCCTGGCCCTGCTGGCCACCAGCCTCGAGCCCATGGCACCGACCCCGCCCGGGGCCCTGGCGCCGGGGGTGAGCGTGCGCCACCGGCCCCGGGGGGTGGTGGCCGCCATCACCCCCTGGAACAACCCGCTGGCGCTGCCCCTGGGCAAGATCGGACCGGCCCTGCGCTGGGGCAACAGCGTGGTCTGGAAGCCGGCGCCGGAGGCCCCGGAACTGGCGCGGATGCTGATGCAGACCGGTCTGGACGCCGGCCTGCCCCCGGGGGTGCTGAACCTGGTGCAGGGCGGGGCGGCCACCGGCGACACCCTGGCCGCCGATGCCCGGGTGCAGGCGGTGAGCTTTACCGGCTCCATCACCGCCGGGCGCCAGGTGGCGGCCGCCTGCGCGCTGCACGGCACGCCCCTGCAGGCGGAGCTGGGCGGCAACAACGCCGCCCTGGTCATGGCCGACGCCGACCCGGAACGGGCCGCCGGGGAACTCGCCCGGGCCGCCTTCAGCTTCGCCGGCCAGCGCTGCACCGCGGTGCGCCGCCTGTTGGTGGCCTCCTCGGTGCTGGACCGCTTCACCGAGGCTTTCCTGGCCCGGGTGCAGGCGCTGCGCCCGGGCCGGCCGGAGGCGCCGGACACCGTTGTCGGTCCGCTGGTCTCCCGGGCCGCGCAGGCGCGGATCGAGGGCATCGTCGCCCGCGCCCGCGCCGCGGGCGCCAATGTGCTCTGCGGCGGCCGGGTGCCGCCGGCTTGGGCCCAGGGCAACTGGTACGCCCCCACTGTGCTCACCGGCCTGCCCCCGGACGCCGAGTGCATGCAGCAGGAGAGCTTCGGCCCGGTGGTGGTGCTGGTGCCGGTGGCGGACCTCGACGAGGCGCTGGACCGGCTCAACGGCGTGCCCCAGGGGCTGGCCGCGACCCTGTACAGTAACGATCCGGCGGTGCAGCGGCGCTTCCTGGCCCAGGCGCAGGCCGGTCTCCTGCGACTCAACGGCGCCGGCGCGGCCATCGACCCGCGGGCACCCTTCGGCGGCTGGAAGGCCTCCGCCATCGGCCCCCCGGAGCACGGCGTCTGGGACCCGCTGTTCTACACCCGGGCGCAGGCCGTCTACGCGCCGCCGGACGACCCGGGCCCGGGCGATGACGCCCACTGAGCCGCGGGTGGCGGGCCGCAACCGCTTGACAGCGGTGGGCCCATGGTCGATTAGTCCTAGAAGGCCTGATTCCAACCCATTCACCGCCAATGCCGGGAAAACACCCTAGATGACCGACCCCGCCACCACCCTGGATGGCTTCATCGGCCGGCTGTTCGAGCAGCCGGATCTGCTGCGCATGGGGCACGGCCAGCGCCTGGCCGACCACAACCTGGGCCTGGGCTGGCTCTACTACGCCCTGGGCCGCATCCTTAGGCCGGAGCGGGCGGTGGTCATCGGGTCCTACCGGGGCTTCGCGCCCAGCGTCATCGCCCGCGCGCTGAACGACAACCAGGAGCGCGGCGAGGTCCACTTCATCGACCCCTCCTTCGCCGACGGCTTCTGGGCCGATCCCGGCGCCGTGGAGGCCCATTTCGACGCCCTGGGCACACCCAACGTGCGCCACCACCGCCACACCACGCAGTCCTTCGCGGCCGACCCGGCCTACGCCGGACTGGGCGCGGTGGGGCTGCTGATGGTGGACGGACTGCACACCGCGGCACAGGCCTGTTACGACTACCTGGCCTTCCTCCCCAAGCTGGATACCGGCGCCATCACCCTGTTCCACGACAGCACCGTACGCCGGACCAGCACCTTCTACGGCGAGGACCGGGCCTACCAGCACAGCGTCTGCGACTTGATGGCGGCCCTGCGCGCCGATCCCGGGCTGGAGCTGTTCACCCTGCCGGTGGCCAGCGGGCTCACCCTGGTCCAGGGTCGACCCGGTGACCCGGAGGGGCTGCGCCGGCGCTTCCCGGGTGCCGAAGCCGGTGGCGCGCCGGAGAGCGGCGCGCGGGGGCAGGGGCGGCCATGACCCCGGAGCGCCAGGAGACCCTCACCCGCATCGGCCCCGGCACGACCATGGGCGAGCTGCTGCGCCGCTACTGGTGGCCGCTGGCCGCCAGCGTGGAGGTGCGTCCCGGCCGGGCCCTGGCCCGCCGGCTGCTGGGCGAGGACCTGGTGCTCTTCCGCACGCCGGCCGGCGGGCTGGGGCTGATCGACGAGCACTGCACCCACCGCGGCGCCTCCCTGCGGTGCGGCCACGTGGATGAGGAGGGCATCGCCTGCCCCTACCACGGCTGGAAGTTCGACCACCACGGCCATTGCCTGGCCATGCCCGCCGAGCCGCGACAGAAGCCGGCGCTGCTCCGGCGCGCGGCCACCCGGGGTTTCCCGGTCCAGGAGCTGGGCGGCCTGGTGTTTGCCTACATCGGGCCCGATCCCGCGCCGTTGCTGCCCCGCTACGACCTGCTGCTGCAGGACGATGCCCTGCGCGACATCGGTGTCGCCGAGTTGCCCTGCAATTGGCTGCAGATCATGGAGAACAGCGTCGACCCGGCGCACGTGGAGTGGCTCCACGGCCACCACCTGGCCGGGGTGCGCAGCGAGCGCGGCGAGCCCGCCCCCACCCAGTACCTTAAGCACCACCAGCGCATCGGGTTCGATGTCTTTGAGTACGGCATCATCAAGCGGCGGATCGTGGCGGGGGGCAGCGAGGAGGACGAAGACTGGCGCACCGGCCATCCGCTGATCTTCCCCTGCGCCTTAAGGGTGGGCACCGGCAACCAGCACCGCTTCCAGTTCCGCGTGCCGATGGATGACACCCACACCCGCCACTACTGGTATGCCTGCTACCTCCCGCCGGAGGGCCGCAGCGCGCCGCCCCAGCGCGAGATCCCCCTTTACCCGGTGCCCTGGCGGGATGAGCACGGCGACTACATCGTCGACTTCGTCGATGGCGGCGACATCATGGTCTGGGTGAGTCAGGGCGCCATCGCCGACCGCACCCGCGAGCGGCTGGTGGCCTCGGACAAGGGCATCGTGCTCTACCGGCGCCTGCTGCTGGAGCAGGCGCAGCGGGTGGCCGACGGGCTGGATCCCATGGGCGTGATCCGCGATGAGGCGGAAAACCGGGTCATCCGCTTCGCCCAAGAGCGGAACAAGCTCGGCGACGGCCGCCGGCTGCTGCGCGAGGCCATCGAGATGAGCCACGTGCGCTACAGCCCGCTCAAAGAGCAGATCATCGCGCTGCTCCAGCCCTGAGCGCGACCCGGTGACCCGCCTGCGCATCCTCTTCCACTGCCAGCACCTCAGCGGGGTCGGCCACTACATGCGCGGCCTCGCGCTGACCCGGGAGCTGGCGCGCCACCACACGGTCTGGCTCAGCGACGGCGGTCGGTCCATTCCCGGCGCCGACCCCGGTGGCGGACGGCTGCTGGCACTGCCCCGCCTCCGGCGCCGGGAGGGCCGGCTGGAGACCCTGGACGGCAGGCCCGCCGCCGCTGTCTGGCCGGAGCGCGCCCGGCGGCTGGCCGGCGCGGTGGCCCGCTTGGCCCCGGACGTGGTCATCGTCGAGCACTACCCCTTCAGCAAGTGGGGCCTGGGGGCGGAGGTCACCGGGCTGCTGGCGGCCGCCCGCCGGCGCAACCCGGCCCTGCTCGCCGTCTGCTCGGTGCGGGATATCCCGCTGCAGACCCGCCACGAGCCAGTCCCGGCCGGCGACTACGTCCGGGAGGTGCTGGCGCGGCTGCACCAGTGGTTCGACGCCGTGATGGTCCACGCCGACCCCGGCCTGTGCCGGCTGGAGGAGGCCTTTCCGGCCGCCGGCCGCATCCGCCTGTCGGTGGGCCATACCGGGCTGGTCCCACCAGGTCCGGACCTGGCCCCGGATGCGCCGGCAGGGGCGGCCGGCGCCACTGCCGGTCCGTCGCCCTACGCCGTGGCCAGCATCGGCGGCGGGCGCGACGCCGCGGCGCTGCTCGCCCGGCTGGCGGCGCACTGGCCGGCCATCCGTCGTCGGGCCGGCCTGGATGATCTGCCGCTGGCGCTGTTCAGCGGCCTGGGCCCGCCGGACCCGGCCCTGGCGCGCGCAGTGGCGGGGCAGCCGGCGCTGTCGTTGCACCCCTTCGGCCCAGCGTACAGCGCCTGGCTGCGCGGGGCGGCGCTGTCCATCAGTTGTGCCGGCTACAACACCTGTGCTCAGTTGCTGCAGCTTCGCCGGCCGGCCCTACTGGTCCCCAATACCGCCATGTCCGACCAGTTACGCCGGGCGGAACGGCTGCAGGCACGGGGGCTGGCGCGGCTGCTTCGCCCGGAGGCCTTCTCGGTGGCGGCAGTGGCCGATGAGCTGCGGGCGCTGCGGGACGCGCCGCCCGCGGACCCCGGCGTCGATCTGGACGGGGCCCGCGGTGCCCGGCGCTTTATTGAAGGGCTGGCCGGGGCCGGCGGTCACTCAGATCGGTGAGTTGGAAGGTGTCCAGCCGCTGCAGCAGCCGCTGCCGGGCCGGCCCGGGGTAGAAGGAGAGGGTGACCAGGTCGTGCAACAGGCGGCCGTCCTCGGTGAGGCTGACCGAGGATTCGGTGTCGGCCAACAGCCCGCCGGCGGCCAACCGGGCCAGCGTCTCGCCGTGGTCGGCCTCGATGGCGTTGCCGAACACCTCGGCGTAGCGGGCCTTGGACAGCACCTGGCCGTCGCCCAGGCTGCGGGCGATGAATTGGGTGCGCAGGTCCTGCGGCCCCAGGCGGATCACCTCCTGCACCGGGCTTTCGCCGTCCCGCACCCGCGCCATGTAGGTTTCCAGATTGTGGTGGTTGCGGTAGACGTTGTGGCCCAGCGACGAACGGGCGCTCATGCCGATGCCGAACTGGTGGCCCCGCATGTCCGCCCCGGCGGTGGGCAGCCACTGGTGGCGGGCGGCGATGGTGTCCAGGCGCTTGAAGGTATGCCAGCGGGTCTGGGAGAAGCCGAACTCGGCGGCGGTGTCACGGACGAAGGCCCGCCACCCCATCAGCCCGGCGATGTCGAACCGCTCCCCCGGGCTCAGGGCCCGGGATACCGGGGTGCGTTCATTCAGGCGCAGGTTGTAGGCGGTCACCGCGTGCACCCCGGCGTCCGCCACCCGCTGGAAATCGCGCCGGAAGCCGGCGTGGGTCTGGCCCGGCAGGCCGTATATCAGATCGATGTTGAGGATCAGGCCGGCATCGATAATCCGCCGGCAGGTCTCCAGCGCCAGATCCGGCCCGTGGCTGCGGCGTACCGAATCCAGCACCTCATCATCCAGGCTCTGCACCCCCATGCTCACCCGCCGCACCCCGTGGCGCTGCAACACCGCCAGATGGGCGTCGCTGATGGACTCCGGCGAGGCCTCCACCGTGTGCACCGGGTCGCCGTGGTAGGGCATCCGCCCGGCGATGGCGCCCAGTAGTTCATCAAGCAGGTCGGCGGGCAGCGCCGTGGGGGTGCCGCCGCCGATAAAGAACTGGTTCACCGGGGTGCCTTCGGGAATCCACTCCAGCTCCCGCTTCAGGGTCGCCACGTAGCGCGCCATCTGCTCGCGCTCCACACCCACTTTCTTGGCGTAGCAGCAGAAGGAGCAGGCGTAGTTGCAGAAGGGCACATGGGCATAGAGTCGGTAGACGTCCGCGTCCACCCGCTCCCGGGCCAGCCGGGGCGCCGGCTCGAAGGTGTTCGCGGCGTGCGGGTAATCGTGGGGGGCCGAGTAGGCTGCCGTGGGCGTGAATGCCAGGGCCTCGGCGATACGGGCAAGGGTGCCCTCGTCTGGACGGCGCATGCTCCCTCCTGGGGCGGTGTGGTCATCCATTCACCCTAGTCCACCCCCGGGCCGGGCGCACGGTCGCCCGTCGCCCGCTACAGCCAGCGGTGGTAGAGCTGGCGCAGCCGGCGGTAGAGGATCGAGCGCCGCAGCGCGGAGAGGCTCGGCCCGCCGTCGTCCGCCCAGCGGAAGCGCACCCGGCCCCGGGGCACCGGCGGATCGTCCAGGGCCTGGAAGGCCTCGATCATCGCCGGCCGGATCAGGTCGTGGCGGCCGGCGCGCAGCCCATGGCGGCTGGTAAAGCGCGGCAGGGCCGGGTTGGTGTTGATCTCGTAAGTCTGCAGTCGGCCGCGGGCGAAGCCGTAGTCGATGCGCCCGTAATCGATGCCGGCGATGCGGAAGATCTCCAGCAACTGTTCCCGGTGGGGGTTATCGCGCAGATAGTCCACCTCCTCGGCCGCCAGCGCCGCCTGGTAGCGGGTCTGGCCCCACTTCACGTTCCAGTCCGTGCTGCAATGGAGGTGCTGCGGGATGATGCGCCCGCCGATGTTCATCGCGCCGTACTTGCGATAGCGCCCCTGCGCGTCGGGTTCGGCGCAAAAGCCCACGGCGATCCGCCGCTTCAGCGTCAGCCCGCGGCGGTCCAGCTCGCGCAGCGCGGCATCGAACTCGGCCTCGTCGTGGATCAGCCCCGTCTCCGGGCCGCCGCAGCCGTCCTCACTGCGGATGAACACCGGGTAGCGCCGGGGCCGGGCCCCGGTGTCCAGCCGCACCACGCCGAAATCGTTCCGCCCCAGCGCCTCCAGCCGGCAGAGCAGGGGCACCCGCTCGAGCACCCGGCGCGGGTGGTTGAGCAGGCGCAGGTCCGGCCGGCGCGCCGCCAGCGCGTCGGCCAGGGCGATCACCGCGTCCACGTCGGCGCCGGTCAGCCGGTCGTAATCGGTGAAGATGTAATGGCCCAACGGGGCGCGCCGGCGCCGCAGCAGCGTTTCATAGTGCAGCAAGCGCACCCCGCGCAGGCGGCGGCCCGCCGCCGACAGGAAGCGGCGCGCGGTGTGATCACAGTCGGCGCGGGTGACCAGGTGGAGCATGGCTCATCCGGTGGCGGGCTCGCCCGGCCGGGCCTGGGCCAGACGGCGGAAGCGCGGGTTGTGCAGCAGCTCGGCGAAGGTGCCACTGTCGATGATCCGGCCCTGCTCCAGCATCACGATGTGGTCGCAGCGTTCCACCGTGGAGAGCCGGTGGGCGATGATGATGATGGTCTTGCTGCGCGCCAGGCCGTAGAGCGCGGCCATCACCTCCCGCTCGGTCTCGTTGTCCAGGGCGTTGGTGGCCTCGTCGAAGACCAGGATCGCCGGGTCGCGGTAGAGCGCCCGGGCGATGCCCAGCCGCTGGCGCTGGCCACCGGAGAGCCGGACCCCCCGCTCACCCACCGGGGTGTCGTAACCCCGGGGCAGCGACCCCGAGACGAACTCGTGGATGTGCGCCAGCCGGGCGCAGCGCACCACCGCGGCGTGGTCGATGCGCTCCAGCGGCACCCCCAGGGCGATGTTCTCCGCCACGCTGGCATCGCTCAGGAAGATATGCTGGGGCACGTAGCCCAACGCCCGCCGCCAGGCCGGGCGCTGCCGGTCATCGATGGCGGTGCCATCCACCCGGATGTGCCCCGCCTGGGGCAGCAGCAGCCCCAGCAGCACATCGATCAGCGTGGTCTTGCCCGCGCCCGAGCTGCCCACCACCCCCACCGTCCGGCCCACCGGGATGTGCAGGTCGATCCCCTGCAGGGCCGGGGTATCGGCCTGGGGGTAGGTGAAATCGATGCCCTCCAGGGCGATCTCCCGCCGCGGCCGCAACGGTGCCGGCGGTGCGCCGTCGATGGGCGCCAGGCGCGGGCGCTCGCGCAGGTCGTCGTGGATGTCCGCCACCAGTTGACCGGAAAAGCGCATGCGACTGACCCCGGCATAGATATGCTGCATGGCCGGCAGCAGCTTGTAACCGGCGAATACGTACAGCCCCAGGGTGGGCAGCATGGCGCCCACGTCGCCGTGGGTGGCCATCAGCACCACGGTGAGAATCAACACCCCGCCCAGCGCCACCGTCTCGATGGCGAAGCGCGGGATCTGGGCCAGCGTCTCGCTGGTGGCCAGGTGGCGGGTGAAGCGCGCCGAAGCCGGCCGGAAGCGCGAAAGATAGGCCTGCTCGTGGCCCAGCAGCTTGATGTCCTTGATCCCGCCCAGCACCTCGCTGGTGGTGGCGAAGCGCTCGCGGTTGGCCTGGCTGCGCTCGCGGCCGATCCGCCCCAGCCAGCCGCGCACCGACAGGAACATCAGCGCGTACAGCCCGCCGACGATGGTCGCCACCGCCAGGGCCAGCAACGGGTTGATGAACAGCAGCAGGGCGATCATCGCCAGCGCGACAATGGCGTAGGCGGTGGCGAAGAGCAGCGGGCGCATCACCGTCAGCACGAACATGTCCACCTCCGAGAGGATGCTCTTGGTCATGTCCGCGCTGTTGCGGTTGAGAAAGAAGGTGTAGGGCTGGCGCAGGTAGGTCTCCAGCAGCCGCTGGCTGAGGCTGTGGCGGCGGCCCTCGATATAGCGGTTGAGCACGAAATGGGTGAGCATACGGAAACCCGCCGCCACCACCTGCAGCAGGAAGACCAGCAGCGCCAGCAGGATCAGAAACGCCTGCACCCGCTCCAGCCCGGACCAGCGGAAGGCGGCCGCCAGCAACGGCTGGTTGTGCACCACCTCCGGGTTGCCCAGCACCGCCAGAAAGGGCACCACCGACAGCACCCCCGCCGTCTCCAGCAACGCCATGCACACCACCATCGCCAGCACCAGCGCGCCACGGCGCTTCTCGCGGGCGGTGAGCAGGTCCAGGGTTTTGCGCAGTATCTCGGGCATGCTGTCCTTTTCTGCCGGCCCGCGAGTGGGGCGGGGCCATGAATGATTATCGCCTCGCTGGGCCGTCGTTGCCTCAGCCGCGCCGGGGGCGGCCGCCGGTGCTCAGGCGGATCACCTCGGCCAGTTCCACCCCCCACAGGCCCAGGCGCAGGCCGCAGAGCCGCAGTCGGCGGGCCGGGGCGGCCGGTGGACGCGGATGGCGCAGCAGGCGGGCGCAGTGGTCGACGGGCGGCGCCAGGGTGCGCAGCAGCCACAGGGCGCGCCGCCAGTAGGGGCCGTTGACGATCTGGCCGCCCTTCACCCGACGGGCCTTGGCGGCCAGCGCAGGCCAACTGTCGCGGGCCGGGTGCGCCACCACGGCCCCGGCAGCGTAGTGCAGGGCGTGCCCGGCGGCCACCGCCCGGCGGCAGAACTCCGCGTCGCCCCCCGAGTAGCGACCGGCATCGAAGGGGCCCACGACCTCGAACACCGCACGCCGGACCAGCAGGTTGGCGGTGGCGCCGTAGCCGCGCCGGGCGTAACGGGCCTGGCGCATGCCGGTCAGCAGGTCGAACTGCTCGTAGAGATTGGGGCGGGCCGGGTCGGCAGGCTGCAGGGCGATGGCGCCGGCCACCAGGTCGGGCCCGGGGTCACCCCCATTCAGCACCCGCAGGCCCTCGGCCAGCCAGTCCGGCCCAGGCCGGCAATCGGCGTCGGTAAAGGCCAGCACCGGCGCGGCGGCGTCGGCCAGACCGGCGTTGCGCGCCGCGTAGGCGCCGGGCCGGGGGCAGTGGATGACCCGCAGGTCCAGATCTGCCTGCGGGTAGGGCGGGCAGGGGGCCGGGGCATTGTCCACCAGCACCACCTCAAAGCACCCGAGCCCCAGCGATTGCGCCTCCAGGGCCCGCAGCAGCGGGCGCACCGCGTCCCACTGGCGGTAGACGGGGACGATCACGGAACAGTCCGGAAGGGGGCTGGATGGGGGCATGCCGGGTGTCGGTGGCCTCGGTGGTCGCGTTGCGGGTGAATTACCACTAGGCTCTAGTATAAACAGGGAAGCCCACGGAATATGCCCGCGAAGCCACTGTTCTCCGTCATCACGCCCCTCTACAACTCCGGCGCCTACATCGACGAGTGCATGGACTCCGTGGCCGCGCAGACCCTGGAGGACTGGGAGCAGATCATCGTCGACGACGGCTCCACCGACCAGGGCCTTCAGCGGGCCCTGGCGCGGGCGCGGGTGGACAGCCGGGTGCGGGTGGTGCGCCGGCGTGAGAACGGCGGTGCGGGGGCGGCGCGCAACGAGGCCTTCAAGGTGATGCGCGGGCGCTACGTCGCCTTCCTCGACGCCGATGACCGCTGGCTGCCTCACAAGCTCGCGCTGCAGGCCGACCAACTGCGCCACAGCGACGCGGTGCTGGTCTACTCGCCCTTCGAGAAGATCAATGCCGCCGGTGAGCGCACCAACCGCGTGGTGCGGGTGCCGGAGCGACTGGACTACGAGCGGCTGCGCCGTGGCTGCTGGATCGCCTGCCTCACCGTGGCCATCGACCGGGAACGGGCCGGCACCATCCGCATGAACGGCTTCCGCCGCTCCCAGGACTACGCCCTCTGGCTGTCGCTGCTGCGCAACGGCGGCCATGCCGAGTCCGCCGGAGAGGTCACCGCCCTCTACCGGGTGCGCCCCGGCTCACTGTCCCGCAACCTCCCCGGGCGCCTGGCGGCCAACTGGGCCATTCACCGCCACCAGGAGCAAGCGGGCCCCCTGGCTAGCGCCTGGTACATCGGCTGCCACCTTACCGGGGCGCTTTACCGCCGGCTGGTATGAAACGACCTGCCGGCCACGCGCCGACCCGCATCCACGTCTGCATCCCCACCTACCGCCGCCCGGAGGGGTTGCGGCGGGCGTTGCAGAGTGTGGCCGGGCAGCGGGTCGGGGAGGAGGGGGTCAGGGTGGCGGTGTGGGTGGTCGACAACGACGCCGCGGGCCCGGCGGGGGCGGTGTGTGATGCGCTGCGCGATGGCTACCCCTGGCCGTTGCACCACGTGGTGGCACCGGAGCGGGGCATCAGCCATGCCCGCAACCGGGCGCTGGAGGCGGCCCTGCCGGGGTGCGACTACCTGGCCTTTCTCGA
Source organism: Alkalilimnicola ehrlichii MLHE-1 (assembly GCF_000014785.1). NCBI lineage: Bacteria > Pseudomonadati > Pseudomonadota > Gammaproteobacteria > Chromatiales > Ectothiorhodospiraceae > Alkalilimnicola > Alkalilimnicola ehrlichii. The sequence goes on along the minus strand of NC_008340.1, from coordinate 2,668,524 downwards.
CGACGACGAGATCGCGCCCCCCGACTGGCTGCGCGACCTGCTGGCGGCCCGGCGCCGCCACCGGGCGGATGTCATCGCCGCCCCGGTGCACCGGGCGCTGCCCGACTCGGCGCCCGGCTGGGTACGGGAGGCGCGGGTGTTTCAGGGCGAGCGCCACGCGGAGGGCCAGCGCCTGCACCGGGCCGCCACCGGCAACACGCTGATCCGTGCCGGGGTGCTGCGCCGCTCCGGGCTGCGCTTCGACCCGCGGCTTGCCCTCAGCGGCGGCGAGGACACCCTGTTCTTCCGCCAGCTCGCCCGCCAGGGTGCCCGCATCCACTGGACCAACTCAGGGGCGGTGACCGAGACGGTGCCCGCCGCCCGCCTGAGCCGGCGTTGGGTGTGGCGCCGGGGCTACTGCCTGGGCAACTCCGTCACCCGCGTCCACCTCATCGACCGCCCGCTGCCGGCGGCCATCCGCTTCGTGCCGGCCTACCTGGCCCGCGAGGGCCTCAGGGCGTTGGCCCTGCTCGGCGCGCGCCTGCGCGGCCGGCGCCGCCATGTGTGGATCGACCTGATATATTGTGGGGCCATCCAACTGGGCATCGTCAGCGCCGTACTCGGCGGGCGGCCCCGGCACTATGAGCGGACGCAGGAGGAGTAGGGCGGGTTGGTGCGGAGTATCAAATACATCGCCTACAACGACCACAGCGGTTACGCCGTCGCCGCCGCGCGCACCATGCGCGGCCTGATCGAGGCCGGCGTGCCGCTCAACTGGACGCCCCTGGCCCCCGGCCGCAGCGGGACCTCCGGGCTATGGTACGGCGTCGAGGCCGCCCCCAGCGCCCTGGATCCGGCGCTGGACCCGCACTGTCTGCGTGCCGTCGACCACGACGTGGTCATCGTCCACACCGTGCCCGACTACTTCCCCGAATGGCTGGCGCGCGAGCGCGGCCGCTTCCGGGTGGCCTACACCACCTGGGAGGCCGACCGCCTGCCCGTGCACTGGCCCGGGGTGCTCAACGCCTTCGACCTGGTGCTGGTGCCTTGCGAGTGGAACCGCCGGGTCATGCGCCGCGACGGCGTCACCGCCCCCATCGCCGTGGTCCCGCACATCTCCGAGCCCATCGACGCCCGGGGCGAGGCCCTGCCCCTGGCGGCCGGCCCGGAGACCACTGTCTTCTACACCATCAACACCTGGGACTGGCGCAAGGCCATGCCCGAGACCATAGAGGCCTACCTGCGCGCCTTCACCCGCCACGACGACACCCTGCTGGTGGTCAAGACCGACCGCCACGACCGCACCCGCAAGGGCCTCCACTGGCGCTTTCCGCCCCGGGTCTCCCGGCGGGTGCGCCGACTGCGGCGCCGGCATCGCAACGCGCCCCGGGTGCAACTCATCGACCGGCCCCTGAGCGGGCCGCAGGTGCACGCCCTGCACCGGCAGGGCCACTGCTTCTTGTCGCTGACCCACGGCGAGGGCTGGGGCCTCGGCGCCTTCGACGCCGCCCGCGCCGGCAACCAGATCGTCATCACCGGCTTCGGCGGCCATTGCGACTACCTGCCCGCCGGGCACGCCACCCTGCTGGATTACCGCCGTGTCCCGGTCGCCTACCCGGTGCCCGGCATCCCCTTCCAGCCCCACCAGTGCTGGGCCGAGGCGGACATGGACCAGGCCGTGGACGCCCTGCGCCGGGTGCGTCCCGAGCCCAACCCGGCGCTGGCCGAGCACATCGCCCACCACTACAACCGGCGCACAGTTACGCACCGGCTGCTGGAGGCATTGGCGCGACATGTCCATTGAGCCGATCCGTCCTGTGCTGGTCTACGTCACCCCGGTCATGCCGGCGCCCACCGGCGGCGGGCGGCAGATGCGGGCCTGGCAGTTTCTGCTCCATTATGCGGCGCGCTACCGGATCACCCTGGTGGTGGCCGACCACCGGGGCCCGGTGCCGCCGGCGGTTCAGGCGCGGGTGGCCGAGTGTCTGCTGCTGCAGCCCGCCCGCCGCCCCGGCGCACTGGCGCTGCGCCTGTACGGACGCCTGCCGGTGGCCCTGCGCGCCCGGCTCTGGCCGGGCCGGCCGCTGGTCCCGCGCCTGGCCGCCATGAGCCGGCCCGCGGCGCTGCGCCGTGCCCTGGCGCGGGCGGACGCCGTCTGCGTGTTCCGGCTCTACAGCCTGCCGCTGGTGCAACCCCTGCTGCCCCGCCACCGGCCGCCGCCGCTGTGGCTGGACCTGGACGACTGGGAGTCGCGCACCCTGGGGCGTATCGCCGCCCTGGCCCGGGAGAACGGCTGGCACCTGGCCGCCCGCGACCACCGCGCGCAACAGCGTGTCGCCGAACGCTGGGAGCGGCGCGAACTGCCCCGCGCGGACCGGGTGTTCGTCTGCTCGGCCGCCGACCAGACGGCCCTGGCCGAGGCCTATCCCGGTGTGCGGCCCGAGGTGGTGCCCAACCGCTATTGCGGCGCCATTGCCCCGGCCCTGACGCCAGAGGCGGTGGACCGCCGGCGGGAGGGCTACCGGGTGCTGTTCGTGGGCAGCATGGGCTACCTGCCCAATCAGGACGCCGTGCTCTGGTTTGCCCGCCACGTGCTGCCCCGGGCGCGCGAGGCCCTGCGCCGGCCGCTGCAATTCCACATTGTCGGCCCCGGCCTGCCGCCCTGGCTGCGCGACGAGCTGGCCGGCCACTGCGGCGTTGTCTGCCACGGCTATGCGCCTGATCTGGGGCCGCACTACCGCCAGGCGGATCTGGTGGTCTGCCCCGTCCGCGCCGGCGGCGGCACACGCATCAAAATCCTGGAGGCAGTGGCCCGGCGGCGGGCGGTGGTGACCACCACCCCGGGGGTGGAAGGGCTGGATTTCAGGGCCGGGGAGATGGCCGTGGTGGATGGCGTGGCGGCCTTCGCCTCCGCCACCCGGGCCCTGCTCAGCCGGCCGGAGCGCCGCGCGTCACTGGCCGACCGCGCCCTGCAGCGGCTGCGGCGGGATTACTGGCTGTCGCCAGTGGGGGAGGGGCCGGCGCGCCAGCGCAGCACCGGGACCAGCATGCAGCACCGTTGAAAGGCCGGGTGCCTGGAACGGCACTGCGCCGCCCCATCAGCCGTCGGATTCAAGCCGCGCGCCCACCTGCTGTTCGTATTCGCGGGCGGATGCGGCCACGGTGCCGCCGACGCCGTCGGCCAGCCAGCGGCGGAAGCGGCCGGCATCGCCCAGCGGGCTGCGGGTGCCGTGGGAGTTCAGGAAGACCAGCGCCACCGGCCGGCCCTCCATCTCCGCCACCATCGCCAGGCAGCGCCCGGCCTCCACCAGGTAGCCGGTCTTGCTCAACCCCACCTGCCACCGGCTGTGGGCGACCAGCGGATTGGTGTTGGCGTACCCCTTGGTGTAGCGCGGGCCGCGGAAGTGCGCAGTGTGGTAGCGGGTGGTGGAGTAGTCGCGGATCACCTCGTGCTCGTTGGCGGCGGCGAGCAGCTTGAGCAGGTCGTTCGCGCTGGCGACGTTCTCAACCGACAGGCCGCTGCTGTCGACAAACCGCGTCTGGGTCATCCCCAGTTCTTTGGCCTTGGCGTTCATCGCGGCGATGAACGCCGCGCGGCCGCCGGGGTGATGGTGCGCCAGCACGTAGGTGGCCAGGTTCTCCGAGGACATCAGCGCCAGGCGCACCAGTTCGCCGCGCGGCAGCCGGGAGTCGACCCGCATGCGGGAGTAGGCGTTCTTGGTCACGGCGTGCTGGCGGGGGACGATGGTGAGCCACTCATCCAACGGCGCCCCGGACTCGACCACCACCAGGGCCGTCATCAGCTTGGTCAGCGACGCGATGGGGGCCGGCATGTCCGCGCGCTTGCCGACCAGCCGCTCCCCGGTGTCCAGATAGACCGCCGCCGCGTGCACCGAGGCGAGCTGGAGCGGCTCGCGTTCGATCCCCCCGGACGTGTGGGCGGCCGGGGCCCAGGCCCCCAGCAACAGCAGCGCAAACCCCAGGCATACCAGCCCCCGCAAACGGGAGACTGCGCGGTATCGAACTCGCGACCCCATTCTCATAAACGGCAGACTTCCGGCATTGGCGTGGAAGCCACCCATTATGCCGGAGCCCGCCCGCTCTGTCTGGCCCTCCGGCCGGGGCGTTGTGACCAGCACTATCTGACGGGCAGGCCCCGTCCAACGGGGCCGGTGATTCTGCTATTCTGCGTAAAACATCTCATAAGCGGCCCCCGGCCTGCACCTGCGGCCGGCTGGCGCCAATGCCCTTGCGCTGTGCCTTTGGGGACTCAATGAACACGCAGAAACCACCACGCCAACGGGTGCACCGCGCCCCCGCCACGCACCCCCCGGGCCGGTGGTGGCGCCGCGCCGCGCTGCCCCTGCTGCTCGCCGGCGCCGGCCTCACCGCGACCGCCTCGGTCCAGGCCCACTGGCTGCCCGAGAACGATGCCCGGGTGCGTCACGACGTGCAACTGCTGGTGGACGCCGGCGCCATCACCGGCGCCCTGGGCACCTGGCCGCTGCCCCGCCAGGCCCTGGCCGGGGTCGCCGCCCGTCCGCAGCCGCCGGCCGACCTCAACCCCCAGCAGGCCGCCGCCTGGCACCGCCTGCACCGGCAACTGGCCCGCACCGAGGGCTGGCACGGCGAGCTGAGGGCGCGCGGCGCGGCCGGTGAGGCCGAGCCCCCGGCGCAACTGGCCTGGTACGGCCACGCCAACCCCCAAGGCAGTCAGGTGGATGTGGCTGTCGGCTACCAGGGCGATCGGCTGGCCGCGCGGCTGAGCGGCCAGTGGGTGGAGGACCCGGCGGACGACAAGGACTTCCGCGCCGACGGCAGCTACCTGGCTGCCCACCTGGGCAACTGGATCATCTCGGCCGGCGCCATCGACCACTACTGGGGCCCGGGCTGGTCCGGCAGCCTGATCCTGGGCAACGCCGCCCGCCCCTCGCCCGGCGTGGCCGTGCAACGGGCCGAACCCCGCGCCTCGGACCTGCCGGTGCTGAATTGGCTGGGCCCCTGGACGCTGCAGGTGTTCGCCAACCGGCTGGAGTCGGACCGAGTGGTGCCCCGGCCCTACTTCATCGGCGGCCGCTTCGCCTTCCAGCCGGTGCAGCGGCTGGAGGTGGGGTTGAGCCGGACGGCGATCTGGGATTCCCCGCACACCTGGCGGAGCTTCGGCAACATTGCGATCGGCGATACCAACAGTAAGGGGCGGGATACCACTGCCGACCAGATGGCCGGCATTGATCTGCGCTTCAGCTCCCCCGACCACCGCCTGCCCTGGGCCGCCTACCTGCAGTACATCGGCGAGGACGAGGCCGGCGGCATCCCCACTAAGCACATCGGTCTGTTCGGGCTGGAGACCTGGGGGGCGCTGCCCAACGACGCCAGCTACCGGGTGTTCCTGGAATACACCGACACCACCGCGCGCTTCTGGTCCAGCCGCAAGCGCTTCGCGACCGCCTACGAGAGCAGCTCCCTGCCCACCAGCTACCGTTACCGCGACCGCCCCATGGGCTACGCCACGGACAACGACAGCCGCCTGGTCACCCTCGGCGGCCAATACCTCGCGCCCAATGGCCACAGCGCCCACCTGAAGTTCCAGGGCGGCACCCTGAACCGGGGCGACCGCATGCGCATGCCGGGCGGCGGCAACCGCATCGCCCCGCGTAAACTCCGGCTGCTGGACCTGGAAGGGGAGTACCGCTGGCCCTGGCTGGCAGGCGAAGTCAGCCTGGGCGCGGGCATCGCCCGACTGGACCCGCTGGACCGGGGCAGCGTGGACTGGGAACCGAGAGGCTGGGCGGGCTACGAGTGGCGGTTCTGACCGCCACCCCCACCCCCTCATCGCCACGGCCGCCGCCTTCTCCCTGTCATCGCAAGGGCCGCCACCTTCTCTCCGTCATCGCGACGGCCGCCACCTTCTCTCCGTCATCGCGAGGGCCGAAGGCCCGTGGCGATCCATGCGGCGTGTGGACTGCCACGTCGCTTCGCTCCTCGCAGTGACGGGGGAGGCGCCCCCACCCGTCATCGCGATGCCCGGAGGCCCGCGGCGATCCCCCCACCCGTCATCGCGAGGGCCGAAGGCCCGCGGCGATCCATGCGGCGTGTGGACTGCCGCGTCGCTTCGCTCCTCGCAGTGACGGGGGGAGGGGCAGTGACGGGGGCAGGAGCAGTGACGGGGGAGGCGCCCCCACCCGTCATCGCGAGGGCCGGAGGCCCGCGGCGATCCATGCGGCGTGTGGACTGCCACGTCGCTTCGCTCCTCGCAGTGACGGGGGGAGGGGCAGTGACGGGGGAGGCGCCCCCACCCGTCATCGCGAGGGCCGGAGGCCCGCGGCGATCCATGCGGCGTGTGGACTGCCGCGTCGCTTCGCTCCTCGCAGTGACGGGGGAGGGGCAGTGACGGGGGAGGGACGGTGTCGTGGCGGGAGGCGGTGTCGTGGGGGGCGGCGCCGATTAGAACGTCCAGACTTGCGGTATAACGGCCAAGGCCACCAGCCCGGTCACCAGGTTAAGCGGAATACCCGCACGCAGGTAGTCGGCGAAGTGGTACCCGCCAGGCCCGTAGACCATCAGGTTGGTCTGATACCCCATCGGCGTGGCGAAGCTGGCGGAGGCGGCGAGCATGATGCCGATGGCGAAGGGCAACACGCTCACGTCCAAGTCCCCCGCCACCGCAAACGCCACCGGGAACATCAACACCGCGGCGGCGTTGTTGGTGATCACCGCCGTAAACACCGCCGTGACCAGGTAGATGGCCGCCAGGTTCAGCCACGGGGTGTCGCCGGCCAGGCCGGTCAGGCCCATGCCGACGATGTGGGCCAGGCCCGTGTTGTCCATCGCCGCGCCCACGCCGAAGGCCGCCGCGATGGTGATCAGGACCGGCCAGTCCAGGCTGCTCCGGGCGCCCTCCAGGGTCACGCACCGGGTCACCACCATCAGCCCGGCGGCGGCCAGGGCCGCCTCCAGCATCGACACCACGCCGGTGGTGGCCACCACCACCATCGCCAGCATGATCAGCCCGGCCAGCAGGGCGCGTTCATGGCGCGGGGTGGCCGAGTCCTGCACCTGGCTCATCAGAAAGAAATCGCGCCGGTTGCGGTTCTGCGCCGCGAAGCCCGGGCCGGCCTCCACCAGCAGCGTATCCCCCGGCCGCAGGCGGATATCACCGACCTTGCCCTTCACCCGCTCACCGTTACGCGCCACCGCCAACACCACCGCGTTGTAGCGGTTGCGGAACTCACCGTCGCGGACGGTCTCGCCGGCCACCGGGCAGGTGTCCGAGACCACCACCTCCAGCAGCGCCCGGTCCGCCCGGTGGCCGTCCAGCTTGAAGACCTGGTCGGTGGCCGGGGTGAGCCCGCGCATCTTCTGCAGGTCCACCATCGACTCCACCACCCCCACGAAGATCAACCGGTCGCCACCGCGTAGCACCTCCTGTGGCGAGACCGCCGGCAGCAGGGTGCCGTCCCGGTCCAGCTCGGCCAGAAAGCCGCCCGGCAGGTGGCGCAGCCCCGCCTCCTCGATGGACTTGCCCACCAGCGGCCCCTTCGGGTCCACCAGCATCTCCAGGGTGTACTCCCGAGGGTCGTCGATCTCGCTGATCGCCGGCCGCCGGTCCGGGAACAACCAGCGGTTGAACACCAGCATGAAGACCAGCCCCACCAGGGCCACCGGCAGGCCCACCCAGGCGATGTCGAACAGGCCCAGGCCCGCGTCAGTGCGGTCCAGCAACAGCCCGTTGACCACCAGGTTGGTGCTGGTGCCGATCAGGGTGCAGGTGCCCCCCAGGATGGCGGCATAGGACAGCGGCAGCATCAGCCGCGAGACCGGCAGGTCGAACTTGCGCGCCCAGTCGCTGACCGCCGGAATCAGCATGCCCACCACCGGCGTGTTATTGAGAAAGGCGCTGAAGAAAGCCGCCGGCCCGGTCAGCCGCCACTGGGCCCGGGGGAGTGAGCGCGGCTGGCCCAGCACCGCCTGCACCAGCCACTGAATGCCGCCGGTCTCGCGCAGCCCGGCCACCACCACGTAGAGGGCGGCCACCGTGATCACGCCCTGGTTGGAAAAACCGGAAAAGGCATCCGCCGGTGTCACCACCCCCGCGAGCAGTAACACGACAACGCCGCCCACGAACACCAGGTCCGGGGCGGCGCGGGTAAAGGTGAGCGCGGCCAGCATGGCGCTGACCACACCGGCGGTAAGCCAGGCGTCAAAGGGCATCTGTCGCGGTCACTCTCTAAATCTTGTGCCTTTGGCCGTAGGTACAGACAACGGGTACAGACAACGGGTCCGGACTAAAGGGGCTCAACAGCTTTGCCCGGCGCGCTTTCACCCCCTGCCCAGCGAGGTCCACGACACCACCGCAACGCCGCGTTGCTCACGGTCCTCGTCCCCTGCATACACCAGCATGGGCGATGCCCCTTCGGCGCCAGCCAGCTCGCACCAGCGGTTCAGCCCCCGGAAGGCATCACGGCTGACCGTCGATCCCGACTTGATCTCCACCGGCTGCAATACGCCCGCCCGGTCGATGACCAGGTCCACCTCCCGGCCGGCCCGATCCCGCCAGAAGGCCAGGTTGGACGGCAAGCCCTTGTTCCAGCGCGCCTTCAGAAACTCGCCGACCACCGCGGTCTCGAACAGCGCACCACGCAGCGGGTGCGTCGTGAGTTGGCTGGCATTCTCGATGCCCAGGAGCCAGCAGGCAAGGCCCGTATCCAGCATGTATAGCTTGGGGGTCTTGACCAGCCGTTTGTTGAAATTCCGATGGTGCGGCGGCAGGCGGTGGATGACGTAGCTTGCCTCCAACACTGACAGCCACTCACGAACCGTGTTGTGGCTGACCCCAACCTCATCACCCAGGGCCGACTGGTTCAATAGCTGACCGGTGCGGCCGGCCACCAAGCGCAAAAAACGCTGGAACAGGGAGAGGTCCCGTACCTCCAGGAGTTGACGCACGTCACGCTCCAGGTAGGTCTGCACATAGCTCCCGTACCAGATCAGCGGATCCACCGGGCGGTCATGAACCGGCGGGTAGGCCCCCTCCCACAACCAGGTGTCCACGCTGGTTGGCTCCCGCCCAGCGGCCTGCAACTCGCCGAGTGCAAAGGGCAGGAGCGCGAGCATGCCCACACGGCCCGCCAGGCTCTGGGACACCGCCGAGAGCATTCCGAACTGCTGGGAGCCGGTCAGAATCCACTCGCCCAGCCGGCCGGACGCATCCACCCGGGTCTGAAGGTAGGAAAACAGGTCCGGACAGCGCTGCACCTCATCAAGGATCGCGCCAGCCGGATACTGCGCCAGGAAACCGCGCGGATCATCGGCCGCAAACTCGCGACGGTCCGGATCCTCCAGAGAGACATAGGGGCGGTCGGGAAACACCGCCCGCACCAGCGTACTCTTGCCCGACTGGCGTGGCCCCGTCACCGCCACTACGGGGAAACTGGCGGCCAGCTGCTGGAGGGTTGCGGCGGCGTCCCTTTTGATCATGTGCAGATTGTAAGTAGGACTTACAATCTGCACAACCTACCGCAAGATGTGCCGGTCCTGCAGATAGGCGATGATGCGCTCCACGCTCTCGTCCACGGACAGCTCCGCGGTGCGGATGTGCAGCTCCGGCTTCTCCGGGGGCTCGTAGGGCGAGTCGATGCCGGTGAACTCCTTGATCACCCCGGCGCGGGCCTTGGCGTACAGCCCCTTGGGGTCGCGCTGCTCGCAGACCTCCAGCGGGGTGTCGACGAAGATCTCCACGAACTCACCGTCCTCCACCAGCTCGCGCACCATCGCCCGGTCGGCGCGGAAGGGGGAGATGAAGGCGGTCACCACCAGCAGCCCCGCGTCCACGAACAACCGTGCCACCTCGCCGATGCGGCGGATGTTCTCCACCCGGTCCTCGCGGCTGAAGCCCAAGTCCCCGTTAAGCCCATGGCGGATGTTGTCGCCGTCCAGCAGGTAGCTGTGGTAGCCAAGCTGGTAGAGCCGCTGCTCCAGGGCGTTGGACAGGGTCGACTTGCCCGAGCCGGACAGCCCGGTGAACCATAGGATGGCCGGGCGCTGGGTCTTCTGGTTGGCCCGCTGCTGCTTGCTGATCTTCGGCTCCTGCCAGACCACATCGTCGGACTTCTCCGGCACCGCCCGCTCCGCCGGGCGCACGATCATGCCCGCGCCCACGGTCACGTTGGTCAGCCGGTCGATGAGGATAAAGCTGCCGGTGTCCGCCACCCGCTCGTAGGCATCGAAGGGCACCGGCTGGTTCAGCGTCACCCGGCAGTAACCGATCTCGTTCAGCCCCAGCTCCTCCGCGTGCTGGTGCTCCAACGAGTTCACGTCGATCCGGTGGTGCACCGCCGTGGGCGTGCCCGGCACCAGGCGCGTGCCCAGCTTGATGTCGTATTGCCGCCCGGGCAGCATCGGCTGCTCGGCCATCCAGACAATGCGCGCATCGAAGGCCTCGGAGACGGTCGGCACCGTGTCCGGGCTGGCCAGGATATCCCCCCGGCTGACGTCGATCTCGTCCTCCAGGGTCAGCGTCACCGCCTGGGGCGGGAAGGCCTCCGCCAGGTCCCCCTCCCAGGTGACAATGCGCGCCACCCGCGAGCGCTTGCCCGAGGGCAGGGCGACCACCGGGTCGCCCGGATGCACCACACCGCTGGCGATGGTGCCGCAGAAGCCGCGAAAGTCCGGGTTCGGCCGGTTGACGTACTGCACCGGCAGGCGGAACTCGTCGAAATTGCGATCGGCCGCCACCGGCAGGGTCTCGAGGATGTGCATCATCGTCGGGCCGTCGTACCAGGGCATGGCCGTCGAGGGCTTCACCACGTTATCGCCCTGCAAGGCGGAGACCGGCACGTAGTGCACATCGGGAATGCCCAGGCGCTTCACGAAGTCCTGGTAATCTTTGCAGATGGCGTCGAACACCGCCTGGTCGTAGTCCACCAGGTCCATCTTGTTCACCGCCAGCACCACGTGGCGGATGCCCAGCAGCGAGACGATAAAGCTGTGGCGCCGGGTCTGCACCTGCAGCCCCTTGCGCGCATCCACCAGGATGATCGCCAGACTGGCGGTGGAGGCCCCGGTGGCCATGTTACGGGTGTACTGCTCGTGGCCCGGGGTGTCGGCAATGATGAACTTGCGCTTCTCGGTGGAGAAGTAGCGGTAGGCCACATCGATGGTGATGCCCTGTTCGCGCTCCGACTGCAGGCCGTCCACCAGCAGCGCCAGGTCCACCTCATCGCCGGTGGTGCCGTACTTGCCCGAGTCGCGCTTGATGGCGGCGAGCTGGTCCTCGTAGATGAGCTGCGAGTCGTGCAGCAGCCGGCCGATCAGCGTGCTCTTGCCGTCGTCCACGCTGCCGCAGGTGATAAAGCGCAGCAGGTCCTTCTGCTCGTGCTGCTTCAGGTAGGCCTCAATGTCCTGGGCGATGAGCTCGGATGCGTGCGACATAATCAGAAGTACCCCTGGCGTTTCTTCTCTTCCATCGAGCCGGCGGCGTCGTGGTCGATGACTCGGCCCTGGCGCTCGCTGCTCTTGGTCAGCAGCATCTCCTGGATGATCTCGGGCAGCGTCGCCGCCTCGGAGCGGATGGCCCCGGTCAGCGGGTAGCAGCCCAGGGTGCGGAAGCGCACCATCGCCATCTCCGGTTCCTCGCCCGGCTCCAGGGGCATGCGGTCGTCATCCACCATAATCAGGGTGCCGTCGCGCTCCACCACCGGGCGGCGGGCCGCGTAGTAGAGCGGCACGATGGGGATCTCCTCCAGATAGATGTACTGCCAGATGTCCAGCTCCGTCCAGTTAGACAGCGGAAACACGCGGATGCTCTCGCCCTTGTGCACCTGGCCGTTATAGAGCCGCCAGAGCTCCGGGCGCTGGTTCTTCGGGTCCCAGGCGTGGTTGCGATCGCGGAAGGAGTAGACCCGCTCCTTGGCGCGGGAGCGCTCCTCGTCCCGGCGGGCCCCGCCGAAGGCGGCGTCGAAGCGGTACTTGTCCAGCGCCTGCTTGAGCGACTGGGTCTTCATCACATCGGTGTGCACCCGCGAGCCGTGGCTGAAGGGGCCGATGCCCTGGGCCACGCCCTCCTGGTTGATGTGCACAATCAGCTCCATGCCCGCCTCTTTCGCCATGCGGTCGCGGAACTCGATCATCTCGCGGAACTTCCAGGTGGTGTCCACGTGCATCAGCGGGAAGGGCGGGGTGCCGGGGTAGAAGGCCTTGCGGGCCAGGTGCAGCATCACCGACGAGTCCTTGCCGATGGAGTAGAGCATCACCGGGTTCTCGAACTCGGCCACCACCTCGCGGATGATGTGGATGCTCTCCGCCTCGAGCTGACGGAGGTGGGTCAGGGTACGGTTATCCATAACAGATTGATCGACTCAGCAGGGTTATTCGGTATCGGGCAAGCGCCAGGCCGGGTGGCGCTCGGCGCAGGCGATGAACCAGGGGTTGAGTAGGGTATCACGCTGGTTATAGCGCAGCGGCTCGCCGGTCGCGGCATCCAGCACCCGGCCGCCGGCCTGCTCCACCACACACTGGGCGGCGGCGGTGTCCCACTCGCAGGTGGGCCCCAGCCGGGGGTAAAGGTCGGCGCTGCCCTCGGCCACCAGGCAGAGCTTCAGCGAGCTGCCCATGGGCACCACCTCGGCGGCGGGCAGCCGATCGACAAAGGCCTGCAGCGCCGGCCCGGGGTGGGAGCGGCTGCCCACCACCCGCCAGGCCCGGCCTTCGGCAGGGGGTGACGCCACGGACAGGCGCTCCTCGGTGGCCGCGGCCCCATCCCGCCGCCAGGCCCCCACACCCTCGGCGGCAAAATAACGCCGCCCCAGCGCCGGCGCATCCACCACCCCCAACACCACCCGGCCGTCCTCCACCAGCGCCACATTCAGCGTAAACTCGTCGTTGCGCTTGAGGAACTCCTTGGTCCCGTCCAGCGGGTCCACCACCCAACAGCGCGCCCACCGCCGGCGCTCCTCCGAAGGCACCTCGGCGGACTCCTCCGACAACACCGGGATCTCCGGCGTGGCCGCCTCCAGGTGCCGGCAGAGACAGCGATGCGCCGCCAGATCGGCGGCGGTCAGGGGGCTGTCGTCGTCCTTGTGCTGGGTATCGAAACGGGTGGGATCGGCGTAAATCGCCATCACCTCGCGGGCCGCCTCGTCCATGGCTTGGTGTACGGATTCAAGTAGCTTCTGCATAAACACAATTACCCGTCATCAAAAGGCGCGACGTGAAAACCCCCGCCCCCGTCATCACAAGGCACAAGGGCGCAAAATGCCCCCTGTCATCGCGAGCCCCCCGCCCCGCTGCGCGGGCGCGAATCAGCGAGGAACGGGGCACCCCCGTCATCGCGAGGGCCGAAGGCTTTCCTCCGTCATCGCGAGGGCCGAAGGCCCGTGGCGATCCAGGGCGGTAGACTGCCACGTCGGCTTCGCCTCCTCGCAGTGACAGTGGGGGAGGTGGCGCTCCTCGCAGTGACGGTGGGGGCGACCTTCCGCTTCCTGCACCGTCCAGTTCTTCAAGAGGGCCGAAGGCTTTCCCCGCCATCGCGAGGGCCGAAGGCCCGTGGCGATCCAGAGGGGTAGACTGCCACGTCGGCTTCACCTCCTCGCAGTGACGAAGAGCATGGCAGTGACGTAGAGTAGGGCGCCTTCCGGTGCATCATTATAACAATCCTCACAATGAAAATGCTTTTCATTGTGAGGATTGTTATAACTTTAGAGTTGGCAAATGAATGCGACAACACGCAACGTCGTGCTGGTTTTGCCAAGGCAGGAACGCATTCATCGGCCTTCCAGACTCTGCTATATTCCAACCATCAGTCCTGCTTGATGCACTTTCCGGCGCATGGCCCCGCCGCGCGGCGCCGTATGTGCTGTGTCAGCCTCACCGATCTGTCGGTCGGCATGGGAAGCCTAGAACAATGTCGCTGGAGCTTGGTTTGCAAACGCTAACAGATCCTGCCGTGACGGCGATCCTGACCTCCCTTCTCATTGGTTGGGTGCTGGTCGCGGCGGAACCTGCGTTATCCCGTCTGACGCGAGACCGGAACGACCTGGATGCCGTGCAGGCCTCGCACACCGGCGAGGTGCTGCGGTTGGGCGGGGTCGCGATCTTTGGCGGGGTGCTGGCCGGCGCCCTGGTCCTGAGCGGGACGACCGATATCAGCTTCACCATGCTCCTCCTGCTGACAGCCTTGCCGGTGCTGATGGCGGGGCTGGCGGAGGACTTGGGCTATCCTGTCTCACCCCGGGGCCGCTTGATGGCCGCCGCCATATCGGCAGCGGCCTGCGTCCTGATCCTGGGCCTTTGGGTGCCGAGGGCCGACTTACCAGGCATTGACCTGCTGATGACCTTCATGCCCCTGGCGATCGTTCTCACGGTGCTGGGCGCGGCCGGTTTTTGCCACGCGGTCAATCTGATTGACGGTATGAATGGCTTGGCGGCCTTCACCGCACTCGTGGCGGCTGCCGGGCTAAGCGCGATCGCTTACCAGGCTGGCGAGCCCGAGATAAGCCTCTTTGCCATGCTGCTGGGGGCGGCTTGCCTGGGGTTCCTGGCGTGGAATTGGCCGCTGGGCAGGCTGTTCCTTGGGGATGCGGGCTCCTACGGCATTGGGCACCTGCTGGCTTGGCTGGCCATCGCCCTGGTTATGCTGGCCCCAGCGGTTGCGTTTGCTGCGGTGGTTCTCGTCCTTTTCTGGCCACTTGCAGACACCCTGCACACCATCCTCCGCAGGTTCCTGGCGCGGCAGCGCATTGCTGAACCCGACAAGATGCACCTGCACCAGAAGATCCGGCGGTGCCTGGAGGTGGTCTGGTTCGGCTCCAACCGCCGTGAACTGACCAATCCACTGGCGACGCTGGTGATGGCGCCGATAATTGCGCTACCGGTGGCCACCGGCGTTATACTCTGGAATCAGGCAGTGGCCGCGTACGTGGCGCTTGCCTTCTTCGCATTGGCCTTTGGCGGGCTGCATCTGATGATCATGCGGCTTGCAACGCTCTACCGTCGTGCCAGGTGGCCCTTCAGCGCCCTCAACCGGAGACAGGATGCGGTGGCTTCGCCCGACTCACTTAACCCTCCGCTGATCGCCGTGCGCGTCGACTCGGACTATTCCGGAATGTTCATTCAGGATGGTCTGGCCGTCGACGTGCGAATCTTCCGGTACGCCAAGGACACCCACTGGACCCTGGAGACCTATGATGGTGTAAACCCACCTGTTCAGTGGAGCCAGCAATTCGATACGGAACGGGCCGCCTGGGACGCGTTCATGCGGGCGGTTCGCGAAGATACGATGGACACCCTGGCGAGGGGCTACCAGGTCCGGCCTCGCTAATAGCAGCCATCCTCCCTCATTGCGAGCCGCTGGCGCCCACAGGCTCATCCCGTAGGCAGGCCAGCGTGGCCGCCACCACAACACGCTCATCGAACACCCGCTCGATACGTTGGCGTGCTGTGCTGCCCGCCTGCGCCAGCGCTTCGCGCGGCAGCGCCGCGCAGTCGACCATTTGCCGGGCGAGAGCCTCCGGGCGCTTAACCGGGGCCAGCCAGCCGGTTTCGCCATCAACCACGGCGTGCCGGCACCCAGGCACATCGGACACGATGGCCGGGCGCCCCATGGCAGCCGCCTCCAGTACGGTCCGCGGCATGCCCTCACGATAGGAGGGCAGTACCAGGATGTGCGATTGCCTGATGAAAGGGCGAACATCCTCCTGCTCACCCAGGTACTCCACCACACCCCGTGCCTGCCAGGCGCGCACCTCTTCCTCGGGGATTGCGGTGCGGTTGCTGGCGCCGTGCGGACCGACGAGCAGAAAGCGGGTATCGGGGTGCTGTTCACGCACCAACTCGGCGGCCTGGACGTACTCTCGTACCCCCTTGTCCCCGAGCAGGCGCGCGATCATCACAAAGGTGAAGGGTGACGCGTCCGGCAGGTGCGAAAAGTCGAACCGCGCGGTGTCTATGCCTGAGCCGGGGAGCACCATCGTCGGGGAGTTGCGCAACAGGCCGTGGGACTGAAGGAGGGCGTGGTCATCGGGGTTCTGGAGGAACACCTGCCGCGCGCCCCGGTTGGCCAGGCCGTAGAGCGAACGCACGCGCCGGAACAGCCAACCGTCGTGGATAAAGGCGGTACCCAGCCCGGAGACATTGTTGGCGTAGGGAATGCGCAGCGCCTGGCAGGCCAGGCCGGAGTAGATGTTCGCCTTGACGGTGTAGTTGAAGACGAAGGCAGGGCGCAGGCGGCGCAGCGTGTTGGCCAGTGTCAGCAGGCTCCTGGCCTCGTCCCATAGCCGGGTGCTCTTCCCCTCCATGGCCAGGGGCAGGTGCTCTGCGCCCAGTTCCTCCTCCAGCCGCCTGGAATAGGCATCCGGCGGCGCGAGGCACACCACCCGGTATCCCGCATCGCGTAACGCCGCCAGCGTCCCGCGCCGGAAGTTGTAGAGATACCAAGAGGTGTTCGAGACCAGCGCCACCACCCCGGACCGTCCCATAGTCTGCTCCCTGTTAAGAACCGTGAGCGTTCCGATATCGCCAATGCCCCGGCCCGGTGGTCCGGCCGCCTAGGCGGACCAGGCCACCTGGTAGGGCAGCCAGAATTGGGAGTGGGCGGCATAGGCCAGCCATACGGCCAGCACCAGGGCGTAGTACGTCACCACCGCGACCACCACGTAGCTCCGATGCAGCGGATCCCGCACCAGGGTGTGCAGGCGCGCGAACACGAACATCTGGACGGGGATCAGGTACAAGGCGACCCGGTCGGTCGCCGTCGACGACACCAGTACCAGCGGAATACAGACAAGGGCGAACACCGCCATCCACCACCACAACCGGCGCTCTCCTTCCTCCAGGCGAAAATACCGATACAGCAACAGGAACAGCGCCGCCGGAACCGCGTTCATCATCACCCGGATGACCCCGCCCTGGGAGTGGTAGTCCGCCTCAACGTAGTGGGTCCAAAGGTGGTCCACCGAGTCGAACAGGAAGATATAGCCCCCGATCAGCGCGGCCAGCGCGCCCATCGCCATCGAAAACCAGCGATTGCGGCTGGCCGCCAGGCCTGCCACTGGCAACAACAGCACGGCCGATTTGTGGAAGGCGGCGCCAATCAGCACCCAACCAATAAATGTCCGCGTGCGACCATCCCCCAAGGCCACCAAGGCCAGCAGCACCAGCCCCAGGGCCACCGCCTGGCGGGTATAGCCCATGCCCACCACGATGATCAGGTAGGGCACTGCCACCAGCAGGGCCAGCCACGGCAGTGGCTGCCGGCGGGCGAACTTCACCACGCCCGCCATCAGGATGGCCCCACAGATCAGGTTGACCCAATAGATGCCGCCCCCGAACTGCGCCACCAGCCAGTTGACCAGGTAATACCCCGGGTCACTGGCGAGCAGCACCTCCTGCAGACTCATCTCCCCCGCACGCTTCAGGTAAGCGAGATAGGATCCCCAGTCCCCCCCCACCTCATGGCGCAAGCCGATGGCCAGCGCAAAGAACAACCCGATCAGGCACCAGGCGGCCAGCCGTGCGTCGGGTGCGAGCCGCTTCGGGCTGAACAGACCCAGCAGGGGGACCAGGAAGAACAGCCAGTAAGGGCCCATCTCAGCCGATCCTCTCCTGCCTTTCCGACCACGCCTGGAACATCAGCACGTTCCACAGCGGTGCATGGTGCCGGCGCCGACCGGAAAGGTGCTCCGCCCACATTCGGCGGATCGGCGCGGGGTGGAAGAAGCCTTCCCGCTCCAGGCGCCGCTCGTCCAGCAAGACCTCGGCCCAGTCGCGCAGGGGGCCGCGCAGCCAGTGCTCGATGGGCACGGCGAAGCCCATCTTGGGCCGCTCCATGAGCGCCCGCGGCACGTAGCGGTCCAGCACCCGGCGGAACAGCCACTTGCCCTGCCCGTCGCGCACCTTGTAGTCCGTGGGCACCCGCCAGGCGAAGGCCACCAGCCGATGGTCGAGCAGCGGCACCCGCGCCTCCAGGCTGACCGCCATGCTGGCCCGGTCCACCTTGGTCAAAATGTCGTCCGGCAGGTAGGTCATCATGTCCAGGTACAGCATCCGTTCTCGCAGGCCGGGCAGATTCGGCATGGCCTCGATACGGTCCGGTAGGCTAGCCGGCTCACTCGCCCCGCGGACCACCGTTGCGGGTGTCTTCCAGTGCGAAAGCAGGTCCTTATAGAAGGCTGTGCCGCCGCTCGCCCGCATGGCGCTGGCCAGCTTGTCCAGCTTCTCACCCAACTGCGGTACGCGCCCCGCGCCGGGCAGCCGATCTATTCGCGCGGCCACGCCCACCGCACGGCCCAGCCCGCGCCGCAACGGTGCCGGCAACCGCGCCAGCCGCCCCCAGAGCGCCGGGCCGACCACGTGGCGATTATAACCCCCGAACAGCTCATCACCCCCGTCTCCGGACAGACTCACGGTCACGTGCTCGCGCGCCATCCGACTGACAAGGTAGGTGGGGATCTGCGAGGAATCGCCGAACGGCTCGTCGAAGATTGCTGGCAGCTCCGGGATGACCGCCATGGCCTCCTCGGGCGTGATGTAAAGCTCCGTGTGATCCGTACCCAGGTGCGTCGCCACCGCCCGCGCGTGGTCGGCCTCGTTGTACCCGGCCTCGTGGAAGCCGATGGAAAAGGTCTTCACCGGCCGCTCGCTCTGCGCCTGCATCTGCGCGGCGACCATGCTGGAGTCGAACCCGCCGGAGAGGAACGACCCCAGCGGCACGTCCGCCGCCATGCGCCGGCCCACGGCGTCGCGCAGCAGCCCGTCCAGCTCGTCGGCCAGCTCGTGCGCTGACCCGCCGGCCTGCATTACCCCCTGTTCGGCGATCTCGCCCAGACTCCAGTAGCACTGCGGCTCACCCACGTTCCGCCCGCCGTCACGCACGGCCACGTAATGCGCCGGCGGCAGCTTGCCGATACCGCGGTAGATGCTCCGCGGCGCGGGCACGTGGTTGTAGCGCAGGTACAGCGCCAGGGCGTCGCGGTCCACCTGACCCTGCCAGCCCGGATATGCGGTCAGTGCCTTGAGCTCGGAGCCGAACAGGAAAGTCCCGCCGTTGCGCCCGTAATAGAGCGGCTTCTCGCCCATGCGGTCGCGTGCGAGGAACAGGGTGGCTTCCCGGTTATCCCACAGTGCGAAGGCGAACATGCCGTTGAGCCGCGTCAACGTCTCCGGCACGCCCCAGTGGGCCAGCGCTGCCAGCAGCGTCTCCGTGTCCGAATACCCGCGCCAGTCGGGGGCGCCCCCCGCGGTCTCCAGCGCCACGCGCAGGTCGAGGTGATTGTAGATCTCGCCGTTGTAGACCAGCGTGTAGCGCCCGCAGGGCGAGCGCATGGGCTGGTGGCCGGCCGGGGAGAGCTCAATAACAGACAGCCGCCGGTGCGCCAGCGCCACGCCCGCCTTTACGTCCCGCCAAGCGCCGGCATCGTCCGGCCCGCGGCTCGCGATCCGCGCGGCCATGCGCCCGGCGATGCCTTCGTCCACCGCGGGCCCGCCCCAGAAGCCGGTGATGCCGCACATCAGGGTTTGCCCCCGGCGGCTTCACGCAAAGCAACAGCCAAACGCGGTGCCTGGGCCTGCAGGGAGTAATGCGCCTCGACCGCTTCACGCCCTGTCGCCCCAAATGTTTCTCTTTCGCTGGGATCGCCAAGCAGCCGGTCCAAGGCCCGGAACCACTGCTCGTGATCGTCGGCCAGCAATCCGCAGTTCCAATCCTGCACGATCCGCATGTTGACCCCCACCGGGGAGGCGATCACTGGCTTACCGCAGGCCATGTACTGGATTAGCTTGTAACCGCACTTTCCGCGCTCCCAAGGGCCGTCGGGCAACGGCATGATGCCGATATCGAATCGGGCCACTTGGTCCGCCTCGGTGTCCTCGGACCAAGGGACGACCTCCACAGGCAGGTTCCTGAACCACTCCGCTACGTCTGGACGGGCGCCCACCAGCACGAGGCGTGCACCGTGCTTCTCGCCGATGCGTTCCAGTATCGGGGCAAGCTCCGTCACGTAGTGCTGGGTGGAGGGGGAACCGATCCAGCCGATAACCGGCTCGGCATTCCCCGGCCGTCGCGTAAAGGGATAACGGTCCGTGTCGACCACTGTGGGCAGGTATTCGATCCGCCCGGCACCCGCCTGACGTGCGCGCGCCGCCAGATAGTCGTTGCCGCAGATCACCGTGGCCGCACGGGCCATCACCCGGTCGATCTTGCGGCCCAGCAGGCGCCGCACCCAGGCGCGGCCGGACAGGTCGTAGTTGTGAAATACAGCGTCGTCATAGTCCACCACGTAGGGTAGCGCGCGCGGCATCAGGGCGTGCTCCAGCCAGTGCGGCAGATAGGGCAGCGCCTCGTACTCCAACCAAAGCAGATCCGCATGTGCCGATTCGCGCAGGTCACGAACCCGGGTGGCAAAGCGACGAGCCACCGACCCGACCGAACGCCCTTGTCCGCTGTAGAGACCCTCGAGATAGTCATCGTCGAACAGGGGGCATACCGTCACATTGATGCCCGCCGCCTCCAGTGCTGGCAGGTACTGCAACGAGCGCAGGCGGCTGCTGGCCCCAAGGCGGCTGTACTTGGAGAGCAGCGTGACCTTCACGCCCCTGTCTCCGAACTAGCGGACTCGGGAATCAATGCCTGGTAGATGTGTCGATACCTCCGTGCCCCCTGCCCTCCTGAAAAGTAATCCTCCGCCGCATGGCGGCAGGCACCGGAAGCAAGGATTTCGTCATACCGCGCCAGCAGATCGTGGGCGGTGGCTGTCAAGCGTTCTGTCGCGTCTGAGTCCATTTATGCTGCGAGTTTTTCCGGCGCGGCGTGCTGGACCATAAGCTCACGATCGGGGTTGAGGGCGACGGATTGGGTCGGCTCCCAGTTGCGGGTCTTGCCGCTCCAGCGAGACGGGTTCCGGGACCGG
The DNA here is from genome assembly GCF_000014785.1 of Alkalilimnicola ehrlichii MLHE-1. Classification (NCBI taxonomy): domain Bacteria; kingdom Pseudomonadati; phylum Pseudomonadota; class Gammaproteobacteria; order Chromatiales; family Ectothiorhodospiraceae; genus Alkalilimnicola; species Alkalilimnicola ehrlichii. Next base: position 2,647,645 of record NC_008340.1, on the reverse strand, counting down.
GCCTGCTCGTTGAGGGCATGACGTCTGCTCAGGATCTCCGTGTCATGGCCCGCATGACGTTCGGTCGGTGTCACGAAGCGGATCCCACTGTGGCGGTGTTCGTCGTTGTACCAGCGCTCAAAGCTCAACACCCACTCGCGGGCCTGCGCCAGGTCCTGGAAGCCGTCCACCGGGTAATCGGGGCGGTACTTGCAATGGCGGAACAGCGCCTCGGAGAAGGGATTGTCGTCAGACACCCGGGGCCGGCTGTGGGAGCGGATGATCCCGAGCCGTTCCAGGGTCACGCGCACGGTCGAGCCCTTCATCGCGCTGCCATTGTCGGCGTGCAGGACGAGTGGCGTGCCATGACAGCCTTCCCGCAGCACCGTTCGTTCGATCAGCCGGGCGCTGTTGAGCGCGGTCTCGTTCTCGAAGACCTCCGCGCCCACGATCTTGCGGCTGTAGATGTCGATGATCAGGTACAGATAGAAGTACACGCCGCGAACGGCCGAGGGGAGGTAGGTGACATCCCAAGTCCAAACGGCGTTCGGTTGGTCCGCCCGGTGAGACGCCGGTGCGCCCATCTGGCGCGGCGCCCGTGCCCGGCCTCGCCGGTTCTGCTCCCCGGCATCGCGCAGGATGCGGTAGAACGTCGATTCCGAGGCCAGGTAGCAGTCGTGCTCGTCCAACAACCGCGGCACGATCTGCGCCGGCGGCAGGCTGGCATACTCGGGCAGATGGCATGTGGCCAGCACCGCCTGGCGCTCGGCATCACTCAGTGCGTACTGCGGACAAGGCCGGTGCGCCGTGGGCCGACGGTCCTCACCGCCACGCGACCAACGCCGGTACGTGTTGGGGCCGATCCCCAACACGGCACACGCGGACTTCAGCCGAGCACCGTCGCACCGGGCTTCATCGACCAGCCGGATGGCTCGATTGCGATCTGCGGTGCTGGTCATTCGTCCTCGTCCCCCCAGATCGCATGGGCTTTTTTTCGCAACGTCAGCAAGGCCGCTGTCTCGGCCAGGGCGGCCTCCTTGCGTTTAAGCTCACGCTGCAGTTGCCGGCTACGCTTGCGCTCCTGCTTGAGGGCATCGCCCTCGCGCTGGGAGGCGGCCTGGCTCAGGTCGTTGCCTTGTTCGCAGGCCAGCCGCCAACGCCGAAGCTGTTCCGGGTACAGGCCTCGTCTGCGGCAGTATTCGGCGAGCTCCGCCTCCGACAAAGACGCGGTTTCCAGCACCGCATTGAACTTGTCCCGGGAACTCCAGCCCTCCGGGTCCGAACCTCCTTCAGGCAGCAGCTGGCCGCTCTGGCGGGCCTGCTTGCGCCAAAGGTATATCGTTGCCGCCGAGATACCTTCCTCGGCAGCGACCTCCGGGACCGACCGGTTATGTGGCGCCCGGAGCTTGTTCAACACCGCTTCCTTGCGCTCGGTGGAATACTTCATCGGAACCTCTCTGCGCCCCCCTGTTCAGGTTCAAACTCTAACACCAGGTGAGGTTCCAACTAGCTTGACAGTGGGGGCAGGTCAGCGAAGGCCAGATAAGACATGGCGTTGTCCTCGGCCCGGGCCAGCAGATCCGGCAGCTCGGCGGCAATGGCACTGCAGCGCAGGCCCCGGTAGCGAGTCGCGGTCCGTTCAAGCAGGCTCATGGGTCAACTCCTCTTGGCCGGCCGACTGGCCAAGATGGGCGTAGGCCGACAGGGCCAGTGCCTGCGCGTCCACGGCGGGCTCGTCGGCATCCGCTTCGAGGTCCCGGCCCCGCTCCTGGGCCCGGTGTGCCGCCTGCAGTTGGGCCTTGAAGCGGGTGGCGGTCATCCCTTCGCGCCCGGCCAGGTCCTCGACCAGTCCGGGTGCCGGGGGCGGCCCGCTCTCCAGCAGGGCGTGTACGGCGGCCACCTGGTCGCGATAGATCCGCGGGTTGCTGGCCCGCAACCGGGCACACAGCCGGGCTCCGGTCTGCTCGCCCACGCGTTCGCCAATGGCGGCCTCCAGGGTCTCGATCTGCTGTCGGCGATCCCGGTAGTGGTCGGTGTTACGCACCGTCTGGCCCTTGCCCGTGGCCAGTGTATGGGTGGCCACGATCTCACCGCTTTCCAGGTCGAGGATGTGAAGCTGGGTCTCGTCGGCCTGCACGCCCACCCGGCCACGCTGGTAGCGCATGGGTACCGAATACTTGTTCGAGTGCCAGGCGATCAGCCCGGTCTTGTCCACCTTGCGGGTCTGGCGCGCCGCAGCCGCCTGGGTCAAGCACGAGGGGGTGAGGTAGGCCCGTAGGTGCGCCCGCTCTTCAGCCTCAAAGTGCCCCCGGGGCTCACGCCCGGTGGTGCCGTGGCGGCGGACATTGGCCACTTGGTCGAGCCACTGCTGGACGTGGGCGCGGACGTCTGCCTCGTCGGCAAAGCGCTCCCCGTACAGGCAATCGCGCTTAACGTACTTCACCCCGGCCTCCACCTTGCCCTTGCTCTCCGGGTCGTACCCCCGGCAGGCATGGATGCGAAAGCCCGCACCGGTGGCGTACTCATGGAAGCGCTCGTTGACCGTCAGCTCCCGGAACTGCTCGGCGATGACCACCATCTTCGTCTGGTCGTAGACGCACTCCTCCGGGGTACCGCCAAAGGCCCGCAGCGCCTCATCATGCATGCGGATGAACAGCGCCGTGTCGATGGGCCGGAAGGCCACCGCAACGTGCATCAGCCGCGAGAACGAGAGCACGAAGACCACGAAGTAGACCGTGCGCTCCACGCCGCTGATGGCCACGCCCCGCAACTCACCGGGGTCCACCTGGCACTGTACGCCCGGCACCACGTCCAGCACCGGCTCGTAGTAGCGCGGCTGGGCCACTTGGACGCTGGCGCGCAGCTCCTGCAGATACCGCCGGAGACTGCGATCCGAGACCGCCAGGTCACCGACCTTGTCCCGGAGCTTGCGCGCCACCTTCACGGCGCTGAGCTGCGGGTAGCGGCGCAGCAAATACTCCATGTAAGCCCGGTGCTCATCCAGCAGCCGGCCCCGGCGCCCATCGGCCCGCTCCGCTGCGACCGCTTCGGTGTCCGCCCGCAGGTACTTGCGCACCGTGTTGCGCGAGATGCCCAGCTCCCGGCTGATGGCCCGAACTGAGAGCCCACGGCCTTCGTCGTACAGTGCCTTGATCTTGTGTATCACGACCCACTCCTTCAATACCCCGTCCTCGCCAGCCCGTGTGGCCATGGACGGTACGGTCTACTCGTGGCCAGTGGCCACCCCAAGGGTGGGTCAGTTCTGATGGCCAGTGGGGTCACTTTATCTGGCCATTGACACCTTGTTCGCAGGCCAGCCGCCAACGCCGAACCTGTTCCGGGTACAGGCCTCGTCTGCGGCAGTATTCGGCGAGCTCCGCCTCCGACAAAGACGCGGTTTCCAGCACCGCATTGAACTTGTCCCGGGAACTCCAGCCCTCCGGGTCACAACCCCCTTCAGGCAGCAACTGGCCGCTCTGGCGGGCCTGCTTGCGCCAAAGGTATATCGTTGCCGCCGAGATACCTTCCTCGGCAGCGACCTCCGAGACCGACCGGTTATGTGGCGCCCGGAGCTTGTTCAACACCGCTTCCTTGCGCTCGGTGGAATACTTCATCGGAACCTCTCTGCGCCCCCCTGTTCAGGTTCAAACTCTAACACCAGGTGAAGTTCAACCTAGCTTGACAGTGGGGGCAATCGCCTACCTGATGAATTATCCGGGTTCACAGAGGCATTTCTCGTATTCCCGAGCAATTTTCGAAATATCGAATCTAGATCTTATCTTTTCGCTTGACGCTGGGGCTGCAGCGCGACCACCCCCGTTATCGATTATCTCTTTTAATGCCCTGCACAGATCGGCCGGGTTTTCATTTTCAAAAAGTCTAATTCTTGCAAGTTCTTTGATTTCTCGATTTGCGCCAGGACAGTCACTTGCCACTATTTTGACCCCTAGGGCTGCGGCTTCGAGTATCGCATTCGCGAACCCCTCGTACCTCGACGCAGAAACGAACACATCCGCTCTTTTCATGCAAGCGTATGGATTAGGGAAAAACCCCGGAAACGACACAAAATTCTCCAAACCATGCCTCCTACTACGCTCTTCCAGTGAGGGCAGGGCTTCCCCTTCCCCAAAGATATGGCATGTGAATCTGTACTGGTCGGCCCGAAGCACAGATAATGCATCAAGAAGGATATCATGCCCTTTTTGGTAACTCATTCTACCGGTCGACACAATGTATAAACCAGTGCCCTTGAGTTCACAATCTTCCGAGGCAAGCCGATCCAATTCCCTACAATTAACCGGATTGTAAATGACCCGGCATTTTTCCATAACACTTGGGAACGCATGAACAAAATCGTCCATCATAAACTGGCTTTGACAGATAATGGCATCACTGATCTTCGCAACCATATAAGACTTCAAATATTCAAAGGCCTTAGGCAGCACTCCTTTTCTCCCCGCATCCCGGAGGTATGCGCTCACCGTATTCCCTAATCGTGACACCACCCGAAACTTCCCTCCAGAAAACATTGAGACTGCGCATACGGCCACATTCATTCCTAGAGTCGACAATACGACGTCGGGCTTTTCCTTCTTTATAACCTGGTGCAATCGCCACAAAACCGTCCTAGCCCTTTCGGAGCCAAGCTCGACTACCTTCAAATTTTCAGGCAGCCGATTCACGAACACGCCTCTTTTCACGCCCACGACCAGAATCGGCGTTAGACACCGAGCGGTCGTCATAGCATTCAACAGGTGAACCATCACCCTTTCGGCTCCGCCCCCGCTTAAGGTGGGAAGCACAAACAATACCTTTCTCTGCATATCAGTAATTCTCAAAATTCGAATTTTCAGCCATTCTGCCGCAGATTCATATCACTCACTGTTTCTCATTCGGACAAGACTGCTTATGCACTGAATTACTGCCTTTTTCCTCGGAGGACCACTCGCCAGTACGCAGCATTCATCGCGGATGAGCGCGAACTCTTACTAAAGAGCTGCATAGAAAAAAGGACGAACGCAGGACAAAATCAATCACGATCCGCCTCAATTATGAAAACATCTCCATACATTTTTCTGCATGCACATTTTTTGAATTCTGGCTTAATAGAAACTAGCTTATTATGCAGGTCTGTAACTTCGCCACTTGTCAAAAACGGAAACTTTCTTTTGCTTTGAATGGCCACACCCTTTCTTGCCAGTGAAAACCCATTCGCCATAAAAATCCGGAGTGAAACTAGATGCAACCTCCACGACGAGGGGGAGGCAGCAGCTGGAACATGGAACGTTTTCAACGTTTCTACAATCTTTTCGCTTGCCGGCATGCTAACGGAATTCGCTAGCCTCTTAGCCACCAGATCTCCTTTTGGTCCCTGATCATCTCCAGAGAGGCCTTTTTTCTGCAAAATAACTTCTTCGATCGCCCACCGAACATCTTCCTTCGTTTCTACTCTATAGGAGACATAATTTGGAATCTCACGGTTCGCCGCGCTATTGAATGGTTCGAAGGCAAGGACCGGCTTCTTTGAAACGTAGGCCTCTAATCCTGTCGTACACCCGTTATGAATAATTAACGAGCTTGCTCTCACCCACTGACTAATGCCACCTGAAGGCACGACGTAAATATTCTTTCTATGAGAAAGGCGCCTCCCCCAAGCGCCTTTATCTTCGGAAGGATGCGGACGGACAACGAAGTTGACTTCAGGAAATATGTCTGCAAGATAATTTATTAACGAAACATATTCGTCAAATATCTTTCCGATATCCTCAATAAGCTTTAAAAACTCTCGTTCTTCACGAGCAGATTGAACCCTCCCACTCTGTTTCGCCTGCTCAAGAAGATCCGTTTCTATAGCGAGAGGGTTCGCGAGAGAAAAATTCGAGGGAATAAGAACGAAACTACCATATTCTTCTTGAATCCTGTCGATATCATTTGAGAAAAAACTTTCAAAATCTTTCCTCCAGAAGTCCACCCGCGGGGAACCGGTGATGAAAATTTTATCGCGCGCCTGGGGATAACAATATTTCCAGCCATCAGCGTCCAATTCACCCCATGCGAAAATTGCGCTGGCGGCACTTACTGTTTCCCCTGAGCTTCGAAACTTGACGAACTTGACTGAATCTCGATCCAAAAACCCCCCTTCTTCATCCTGAGATACGATTACACACCCTTCCTTCGATCTTTTATTTAGCTCCCGTGCCTTTGCCTTTGCCAAGGACTTATCCATGTAAATCCCTGGCGGGAAAAATCCATATTCAAACGCACGCTTAATATAATCCTGCGACCCTAATATTACCCGAAAACCTTGAGCGGCCGCTTCATGCGCCAAGAGCATCTTGCCTTCGAGCTCGCGACGTTTTAGCTCCATCAAAATGTATAAAGTTTTTTTCTTAGAATGCATAAAATGTCAGGTCCCTGATGATTGCATCGACGCCTCTAGGCATCCCCCACTGTCAAGCTAGTTGGAACTTCACCTGGTGTTAGAGTTTGAACCTGAACAGGGGGGCGCAGAGAGGTTCCGATGAAGTATTCCACCGAGCGCAAGGAAGCGGTGTTGAACAAGCTCCGGGCGCCACATAACCGGTCGGTCCCGGAGGTCGCTGCCGAGGAAGGTATCTCGGCGGCAACGATATACCTTTGGCGCAAGCAGGCCCGCCAGAGCGGCCAGTTGCTGCCTGAAGGGGGTTGTGACCCGGAGGGCTGGAGTTCCCGGGACAAGTTCAATGCGGTGCTGGAAACCGCGTCTTTGTCGGAGGCGGAGCTCGCCGAATACTGCCGCAGACGAGGCCTGTACCCGGAACAGGTTCGGCGTTGGCGGCTGGCCTGCGAACAAGGCAACGACCTGAGCCAGGCCGCCTCCCAGCGCGAGGGCGATGCCCTCAAGCAGGAGCGCAAGCGTAGCCGGAAACTACAGCGCGAGCTCAAACGCAAGGAGGCCGCGCTGGCCGAGACAGCGGCCTTGCTGACGTTGCGAAAAAAAGCCCATGCGATCTGGGGGGACGAGGACGAATGACCAGCACCGCAGATCGCAATCGAGCCATCAGGCTGGTCGATGAAGCCCGGCGCGACGGTGCTCGGCTGAAGTCCGCGTGTGCCGTGTTGGGGATCGGCCCCAACACGTACCGGCGTTGGTCGCGTGGCGGTGAGGACCGTCGGCCCACGGCGCACCGGCCTTGTCCGCAGTACGCACTGAGTGATGCCGAGCGCCAGGCGGTGCTGGCCACATGCCATCTGCCCGAGTATGCCAGCCTGCCGCCAGCGCAGATCGTGCCGCGGTTGTTGGACGAGCACGACTGCTACCTGGCCTCGGAGTCGACGTTCTACCGCATCCTGCGCGATGCCGGCGAGCAGAACCGGCGTGGCCGGGCAAGGACGCCGCGCCAGATGGGCGCACCGGCGTCTCACCGGGCGGACCAACCGAACGCCGTTTGGACGTGGGATGTCACCTACCTCCCCTCGGCCGTTCGCGGCGTGTACTTCTATCTGTACCTGATCATCGACATCTACAGCCGCAAGATCGTGGGCGCGGAGGTCTTCGAGAACGAGACCGCGCTCAACAGTGCCCGGCTGATCGAACGAACGGTGCTGCGGGAAGGCTGTCATGGCACTCCACTCGTCCTGCACGCCGACAATGGCAGCGCGATGAAGGGCTCGACCGTGCGCGTGACCCTGGAACGACTCGGGATCATCCGCTCCCACAGCCGGCCGCAGGTATCTGACGACAATCCCTTCTCCGAGGCGCTGTTCCGCCATTGCAAGTACCGCCCCGATTACCCGGTGGACGGCTTCCGGGACCTGGCCCAGGCCCGCGAGTGGGTGCTGAGCTTCGAGCGCTGGTATAACCACGAACACCGACACAGCGCCATTCGCTATGTCACCCCCGCGCAGCGGCATAGCGGCGACGACCGCGCCATTCTCGCCCGGCGGGCCCGCCAGTACGAGCGGGCACGTGTCCAAAACCCCGGGCGCTGGCCGGGTCGGACCCGAAACTGGCAGCCAGTGGGTGCTGTCTGGCTCAACCCCGAGCGTGAGTGCCATGGTCACAATGCTCAATTAGAAACGGCATGATTCAGGTGCCAACTACCTTGACAGCCACCGCACGGGACCCGACACTGGTTGAGTCCCGCCACAAGATATAGGGGGTGCCCACCTCGCCGCTACCCCCACCGTAAGGCCCCGTTACCCACACGATTCGCGAAAGGACCTCAAACTAAGGCTTGATTGAACCAGAATACGAGCAACTAGGTGAAAAAAGAAATATCAGTCGTCAGGACTGGAATTTTTTCCTTGCCCCCCGCTGATATAACTTAGTCGCCACCTTACCTTCCGCTGCCTTTATAAGAAAAAGGATCCATTCGGGGTATGTAACCCTCCTAGGTCGGGAAAACACTTTTTCATAGCCCAAAGAGGACAACATATCTCCGGTCAGGTATTCAAAAACCTCGACCTCTCTTGCCGATAAAGCGGACCTCCACGCGGATATTCTGTCAGGGTCTTGTTTTTTACCGACCAGTTTGTGCTGGCTTTGAGTGTATTCCGGGACCTCGAACGAGTTAGATCTAAAGATCCTTTCTTCAAAGTCGACTCCTAAAAAACTGCATAGATTTTTCATTTCATGGACGGGATCAAGAACCAAATCCTCATATCGAACGGTGTAGACATAGCTTGGATTGAGGTGACTTGCAGCCAATCCTCGGGCGACTTTCTTTTGCCAAATATCCGCCCCGTCAAATGCCGTGCGCGCTCCCCACCGTAGTGATTTCATGGACGCTGTAACCGCTCGGCCGTCCCGTATGACATGAACAAACATACTATTTGGGAATTCTGTGTATAATCTTTGAATGTGATCAATATTGCCTGGAGTATGATCGACCCATGTGTGCAGCCGGTCCAAATTCTTTCCTTTCTGCTTGGCATACTCCTTTACGAACAAGAAAAGCAGGCCTTTGAGTGAGTTTACTCCTTCTATATCTTTAATCGACGGGGGTGCGACCTGCCACAACTTAAATCTATAACTGGACACAAATAGGTCATAAATGGTTTTAGTGTCAAGCTCATCGCTTATTGCATTGATCCCATCAAACTTAAACTGTGATTCTGGCGTGGCTACACAGCCGGAAGCCGCTCCCAAAAGGGCACCTAGCATGGTAGTGCCACTGCGCTCACAACCACACACGAAAATCGATCTATCGATCATTTTATTTTCTCATTACACTAGGCCGAGTTAAAAAGATCGTTCCATTGTCGCTGGATTGCATAGAGAAGTGTTTAAAGAGATTTCGTTTAAAACTTCCGCTTTAAACTTAGGCTTGGAATATGGTGTCTTGAAATGCACCTTGGCTAACGTTGTAAATGGTTTGCGGTCATAAGAGTGGCTCAAATCACGAAATATCAACTTTTCGGACTGCGGTTCGTCGCCTAATATCACGGACCACCTTCCTTCCCAATATGTCGTTAATATGCTTAGGCTCAACCCCGAACCCCGGCCTCACACTCCTTACCGCATCCTCGGTAATGACATCCCCCGCCTTGAGATCCTTGACAAAGTAGAGCGACCGCCGAAACTTGACGTTACCCTGCTCACTGGACTTGCGGCCGTAATCGACCTTGCCCAGCGCCTGCCAAGCGGTCTTGCTGTCGCGGCACAGGGCGGCGAGTTCCGGGGGTTCAAGGGAGAAGCTGTCGTCGGGGCCGCCGCCGTTGCGGTCGAGGGTGAAGTGTTTCTCGATCACGCTGGCACCCAGAGCGACGCTGGTGATGGCGGTGGTGTTGTCGAGCGTGTGGTCGGACAGGCCGGTGACCAGGCCGAAGCGGTCGATCATGTCCGGGATGGTGCGCAGGTTGTAGTCCTCGGCCGGGGCCGGGTAGCCGCTGACGCAGTGGAGGATGGCCAACTGCTCGCAGCCGGCGCCGCGGGCGGCGTCGATGGCTTCCTGGATCTCCTCGGCGTCCGCCATGCCGGTGGAGATGATCATGGGCTTGCCGGTGCTGGCGACGTACTCGATCAGCGGCAGGTCGACGGCCTCGAAGGAGGCGATCTTGTAGGCCGGTGCGCCAAGGTCTTCGAGCAGGTCGACCGCCGTGGTGTCGAAGGGCGAACTGAAGATGGTGACGCCCAGCTTGCGGGCATGATCGAAGAGCGGCTTGTGCCATTCCCAGGGCATGTGGGCTTCTTCGTACAGCTCGTAGAGGGTACGACCGTCCCACGGACCACCATGGATCTGGAAGTCCTCGCTGTCGCAATCCAGCGTGATGGTATCCGGGCGATAGGTCTGCAGCTTGACGGCATCCGCTCCAGCCTGCTTCGCTTCATCGATTATCTTCAACGCGGTTTCGAGCTTGCCATTGTGGTTGGCGGAAAGTTCAGCAATCACGTAGGGCAGCTCGTCGGCCCCAATGCGGCGCTCGTCAATGACAATGTGCGGATCACTCATGGACACTTGGCTTCTTTCCTCTCATTCCATTCGGCGGACAACAAACCGAATCCGACGACATCATGGTACGTCTCACCGTCAAAGTGGTGATCTCGCAGCGAGGCTTCTTTCGTGAAACCGAGACGCTCATGAAAACGAATGGAGCGCTCGTTGAATGCCAGGGCCTCCCCGCAGACCTTGTGCAGCAAAAGCTGGCCGAAAGCGTGCGTCAACGCGCTTTCCCCTAGCTGGTAACCGCTGCCTCGCGGGGCATCCGGAGCCAGGTAGAAGCCCCAGTCGGCTCGCCCGGCTTTCACGTCGACAACGGAGAACTGTACAAACCCAATGGGCTGGTGATCGATCTCGAAAATCATTGCATGGCGGGATTCGTCATGACGCACCCGTTCGAACCAGGCCAGGTGCTCTTCGGCCCCTATCTCGTGCCTGGTATACATGTACGCCCTGACCTTCGGGTGATTGCGCCAGCCGCGCACCACTTCCAGATCATTCGCCTCGATCGGTCTGAGACCAGCCTGCTGCTCAACCATCGTTCGCCTCGTTCGCCATCTCAACGCCCATCAGCCCATTCCGCACACGGACGGCACCACGGCCATCCACCAGGCTTGCGGCCTTCCGGCTCAGGCCTTTCAAGTACTCTGGCTGGGTGATCATTGGCCATTGGCCAACCAGATCGAACAATGCATCAGGGGCACCAAGTGAATGAGCCACACCCGCACGATGCAGGCTTCGCGCGATCTCCCGCTGATTCTCCGCCAGCACCAGCACGATGGTCGGCAAGCCAAGACAGCAGCGCTCCCACGCCGTGCTGCCCGCCGCGCCGATGGCAAGATTGGCCTCGGCCATGCGCCGGGCCATGTCATCGACGTTAACCACGACTTCCGTCGAACACGGCATCTGCCGGGCGCGGCCCCGAACCGCTTCAAGCCAAGGGGCGGATGCGCCCATGACCACGGTGATTTCCATTTCTTTCGACAACTCGACTTCGGACAAGGCATCGAGGACCTGCCCGGTGACGTTGTCCCTGTCCACGCCGCCGAGGCTGACCAGCAGCCGCCTGACCGGCCCGTTCTCCTGTCGGCGTTCCAGGCTCCATTCCCGCCATTCGGCGAATTCCGGGCGCAACAGGGCGTACTTCGGCCCGACGAGAAGGCGGCAGTGGGCCGGGACGAGGTCACGGTAGTCCTCGGCCTTGCGGCCCAGGTTCTGGTCCAGCAGCAGGTCGGCCTGGTGCAGGCGGTCGGCCAGATCGTCGATGACCATGACGCGCATCCCCGGAATGGCCTCTCGAACCCGCGCCTCCCACTGGGCATCCAGTGCGTAGTGGTCGACGATCAGCCAGTCCGGTGCCAGCTCTCGCAGCGTTTCGAGACTCTGGCGGGCATCGGTCGCCTGGGTGGTTTGCAGCCACTCGGCGTGTTTCGGTTGCGGTGGTTCGTCATCCACGCTCGCTGAACGGCCCGAACCGGCGGGCGACGTTATCGAGCCATCCTCTACCGCGGGCAGACGATGAACCGCAAATCCCCGCTCGGCTATCTGACTGTTGAGATGACCTTGCGGCTCGCGGCAGAGGAAATGGCAGTCCGCGCCCTGCTCGCACAGTGCCCCGGCGAGGGTGAGGCAGCGCATGACGTGACCCGATCCGATCGCCAGGGAGGCGTCCACGCGGAAGGCGACGCGCATCCCGCCAGTCGTTGTCCTGTGTTGCGCTGCCACGGCCATCGTCATCGACCCTCGCTCTCGCCTTCCTGGGCCTGCCAGGCTCGGAAGAGCCATTCGGCACGTTTCCAGTCCTCGGGGGTGTCGATATCCTGGACGCGGTGACGTGGCAGGATGACCGGCACGGCGCGTTCGGAAAAGATCGGGGTGCCGGTACGCCAGGCCTCGGCGCGCCCCCAGTAGAACTGGCCGGCATCGTGCCAGGCCTCTTCGAGGTCCTGGGAGCGGGTGGCGAAGTGTTCGGGCTGGAACATCGCCACGTGCCCGTCGTCGGTGATGCGCAGTGCCCGCTGGATGGGGAAGGCATAGCTGGTGGCCGAGAAGGCATAGTCGGCTTGCCGCTCCTCCAGCGCTTCCAGGCCCCGACGCAGATCCCCGGCCTGGACGAACGGGGCGGTGGCGTACACGCAGCACACCCTGTCCGGCGTCTCCCCGTGCTCGTTCAACCAGTCGATGGCGTGGGCGATCACGGGGATGGTGCCCGTGTGGTCGTCCGCCAGTTCCGCAGGGCGCATGAACGGTACCTCGGCACCCCACTGTCTCGCCACCCCGGCGATCTCGTCGTCGTCCGTGGAGACGATGACACGGTCGAAGCAGCCGCTCGCCCTGGCCGCCTCGATCGACCAGGCGATCATCGGCTTGCCGGCGAATCCGCGGATGTTCTTGCGCGGGATGCGCTTGCTGCCGCCGCGTGCGGGGATGATGGCGACTTTCATCCGCGAATCGCTCCCCGGATCGCCGCGATCACCTGATCCTGCTGCGCCTCGGTCATCGTCGGGAACATCGGCAGGCTGATCGCCTCGGCATAGTAGCGCTCGGCTTCCCGGTAATCACCCGGCTCGAACCCCATCGCCCGATACCAGGGCTGGGTGTGGACCGGGATGTAGTGGATATTTACACCGATGCCCTGCTCCCGCAGGGACTCGAAGACCGCGCGGTGGCTGGTGCGGATCTCGTCGAGCCTCAAGCGAATCACGTAGAGGTGCCGGGCCGAGTAAGCGTCCGGGTGCTGCCAGGGCGTGGTCACGGGCAGGTCGGACAGTTCCCGGTCGTAGCGTTCGGCCAGCTCGTTGCGGCGGGCCACGTAGTCATCCAGCCGCTGCAACTGCGACAAACCGAGGGCGGCCTGCATCTCGGTCATGCGGTAGTTGTAGCCAAGCTCGATCTGCTGGTAGTACCAAGGGCCGTCCGGCTCGTGGGTCATCAGCGCCGGATCGCGGGTGATGCCGTGGCTACGGAGCAGGGACATTCTCTCCGCGAGTCCGGCATCGTTGGTGACGGCCATGCCGCCCTCGCCGGTGGTGACGATCTTTACCGGATGGAAGCTGAAGACCGTGATGTCGCTATAGCGGCCGTTGCCGATGGGCTCGCCCTGGTACTTCCCACCGATGGCATGGGAGGCATCCTCGATGACATGGAAACCGCATCTTCGGGAGAGCTCGTGGATGGCCTGCATGTCGCAGGACTGGCCGCAGAGATGCACGGGCACCACGACCTTGGGCAGACGATTCTCCGTTTCGGCCCGTTCGAGCTTGGCCTCCAGCGCCCTAGGGCAGAGATTGTAGTTACGCGGGTCGATGTCGACGAAGTCCACCCGCGCACCGCAGTAGAGCCCGCAGTTGGCGGAGGCGACAAAGGTGATCGGAGAGGTCCAGAGCCAGTCGCCCTGCCCCAGGCCCAGCGCCCGGCAGGCAAGGTGCAGTGCGGAGGTGGCGCTGTTGACCGCCACGCCGTGGTCCGCGCCGCAGTAGTCGGCCACGGCCTGTTCGAATCGCGGCACGACCGGGCCCTGGGTGAGGAAGTCGGATTCCAGCACCTCGACGACGGTGTCGATGTCGGCCCGGGTGATGTCCTGGCGTCCGTAGGGAATCATCAGATGGCCCCGATCTTACCTTCGTTGGCGTCGATCCACGCCCGCAACTCGTCCTCGCTCATCCATTCGGCGTTGTTGTCGCTGGCATAGACGAAGCCTTCCGGCACGCGCTTGCCGTCCTTAATGCGATTGGCGTCACGGTCCCAGCCGTTGATGGCCGGCAGAATCTTGAAGTGTTCGGGGTATTCGTAGGTGTAGTAGGCATCCTCCCCGCCGATCATCTGCTCGTGGAGCTTCTCGCCCGGCCGGATGCCGACGATTTCCTGCCTGGCCGCGGGGGCGATCACGCGGGCGAGGTCGGTGACCTTCATGGAGGGGATCTTCTTGACGTAGATCTCGCCGCCTTCCATGTCATCGAAGGCATGCCAGACCAATTCCGCGCCCTGCTCTAGCGAGATCATGAAGCGGGTCATGCGATCGTCGGTGATCGGTAGCACGCCCCGGTCGCGGATGGACATGAAGAACGGGATCACCGAACCGCGGGACCCCATGACATTGCCGTAACGGACCACGGAGAAGCGCGTCTCCGAGTGACCGGCGTAGTGGTTGCCCGCGACGAAGAGCTTGTCGGAGGTGAGCTTGGTGGCGCCGTAGAGGTTGATCGGGCTGCTGGCCTTATCGGTGGAGAGCGCGACGACCTTCTTGACGCCCTTGTCGATGGCGGCGTCGATGACGTTCATCGCACCCGTGACGTTCGTCTTGATGCATTCGAACGGGTTGTACTCGGCCGTGGGCACGATCTTCGAGGCGGCGGCATGCACGACGTAATCCACGCCGTCAAAGGCGCGGTAGACACGTTCGCGGTCGCGCACGTCGCCGATGAAGAACCGCACGCGCGGATCGCCCTCGAACTTCTTGGCCATCTCCCACTGCTTCATCTCGTCCCGAGAGAAAATGATCACGCGCCTGGGGTTGTAACGCTCCAGGAGCATGGGGATGAAGGTGTGGCCGAAGGAGCCTGTCCCGCCGGTGACGAGAACGGATGAGTCGTTGAACATCGGGCTTTCCCTGTTTGTGTCAGTCAGGCATGTTCTGCCATGCGCTTGAAGGTGATATTTCTTTCCGCCAGTTCATCGAACGAGCCGCGGTCGGTCACCCGGCCGTCGGCCATCAGGTAGATGGTGTCGCACTGCTTCACGGTCGCCAGGCGGTGGGCGATCATGATGATGGTCTTCCTGCCGGCGAAGTCGTGGATGGCGTCCATCACCAGTTTCTCGGTGATACCGTCGAGGGCGCTGGTGGCCTCGTCGAGAACCAGCACGTCGGCGTCGTGGTACAGCGCGCGGGCGATGCCGATGCGCTGGCGCTGGCCGCCGGAGAGCTGCACGCCGCGCTCGCCCACACGGGTGTCCAGCCCGTCGGGCAGTTCGGCCAGCAGTTCGTCCAGGTGGGCCATGGTCGCGGCGCGGCGGACCTTGTCGTTGTCGATGGCTTCCGGCGGCAGGCCGAAGGCGATGTTCTCGCGGATGGAGCTGTCGGCCAGGAAAATGCTCTGCGGCACGAAGCCGACGCTGTTCTGCCAGGCGCGGCGGTTCTCCGCGGTAAGCGGTTCGCCGTCGATGCGCACCTCGCCGGTCTCCGGCAGGATCAGGCCCAGCAGCAGGTCGATGGCGGTGGACTTGCCGGAGCCGGAGGCGCCCACTAGGCCGACCACGCCGTTGGCGGGAATCTCCATGCTCAGGCCATTCAGGGCCGGTTCCTGCTTGCCGGGGTAGCGGAAGGTGATGTCGCGCAGTTCGATGGATTGTTTCGGGGACCAGTGCGCGTCCGGGTCTTCCTCCCCGTTCCGGCTGGCGCGTGCGCCTTCCATGGTACTGGCGCGCAGGTCGTCGCGCACCGCCTCGAAGGCGGCGAGGTTGCCGCGGATCTGGGAGACGCCCTGGTAGACCTGCTGGAAGGCGGGCAGCATCTTGAAGCCGGCCAGGGCGTAGACGGAAAGCACCGGCAGGATGGTACCGAGGTTGCCCTCGTGGCTGGCGAGCAGGTAGAGGACGAGAAAGATCACGGCGCCGAAGGCGATCAGTTCCATGGCGTAGCGCGGCACCTGGGAGAGCGCCATGGTGGTGCCCTGGGCGCGGGCGAAGCGGTTGGCCGCGTTCTCGAAGCGCCGGGTGATGGTGTCCTGCCGGCCGAGCAGCAGCACGTCCTTGATGCCGCCGAAGCCTTCGCCCATCAGCTTGAAGCGCTGGCGCTGGGCCTGGGTGATCGCCGCGCCGTTGGCGGTCAACCGCCGGCGCACGGTGCGGTAGAGCAGCAGGTAGCCCAGCCCGAAGACGGCAAGCCCCACCAGGGCGACGCCCGGGTTGTAGAGGAAGATCGCCAGGGCCATGAGCGAGGCCATCACCAGCTTGGCGTTGATCTGCATCAGGGGGTTGATGATGGCGGCGGTGATGCGCTGGGCTTCCTGGGCGATCTGGTTGGTCAGTTGACTGCTGCTGCCGCTGGAATGGAAGAGCCAGTCCTGGTGCATGTAGTGGCGAAACAGGCGGCTGCCCAGTTCGGCGCCGACCTGGGCGCCGTAGAGGGACAGGCGCCAGACGGTGATCATGGAGATCACGGCCGCCACGGTGAGCATGAACAGCACGCCCACGCCCAGCCAGAAGAGGAAGTCGCGCGGGTCGTCCAGGCCGCTGGCGCGGTACAAATCGGCGAGCAGGCCGTCGCCCTGGAGCTGCTGCATGTCGCCGACCAGCGCCATGAACGGGCCGATGGAGATCACCCCGGCGATCTCGGCGATGGACATGAGCACCACCAGGATCTGCAGGCGCAGGAGCTTGCCGCGCTGCTCGGGCGTGAGCAGCCGATAGAGTTCCTTGAGTTGTCGCAGCATGGGGGTGGCGGCCTCTTCTACCGTCATGACAGCGCGCGTCGTCGACCCGACAATGTCGAGCGGTGCCACGAGGGCGTCAGCCCTTGGGGAAAGCGCAAGGGTACCAGAGCGATGTCATCGGGATAAGGATCCAATGATATAGGTCATTGGTGTGTTTCCAGGCGTGGTCGGGGGCATCTTCGCACGCGAACAGATCAGCCACACCGCGGCATCACATCCGTTTCGCGGCTGAAGTCGCTCCTACGGCGCCTGTTCCTGTCTTGTAGTCGCGCCTTTAGGCCGTCGCCGCCGGCGGACGACAGCAGCCGGTGCGGGGGAGCTGATCAATCGAAGTACTCCGCCTGCGCGAAGGCCAGGCCCTGGCGGTCCTTTTCGGAGACCAGCGGCGCGCCGTTATCCGAAAGCGGCCAGTCTATCCCGAGCTCCGGGTCGTCCCAGCGGATGCAGTGCTCGTGCTCGGGCGCATAGTAGTCGCTGCACTTGTACTGAAAATCCGCCGTCTCGGAGGTGACGTAGAAGCCGTGGGCGAAACCCGGCGGCACCCAGAGCATGTGGTGGTTGTCTGCCGAGAGGTGTTCACCCGCCCACTGACCGAAGGTGGGGGAGCCCCGGCGCAGGTCCACTGCCACGTCGAAGACCGAGCCGGCGGTCACGCGCACGAGCTTCCCCTGCGGCTGGCGGATCTGGTAGTGCAGGCCGCGCAGGGTGCCCTTTACGGAGCGGCTGTGGTTGTCCTGCACGAAGTCGTGGTCGATGCCACCCTCGGCGAACTTGCGCCGCTGCCAGGTTTCCATGAAGAAGCCGCGCTCGTCGCCGAACACGTCGGGTTTGACGAGGATAACGTCGGGGATGGCGGTGGGAATGAATTGCATGATGTCCTTGCCGTGGTCGGATCAGAATACGGTGTCTTGCAGCACGCGCCGGAGGTATTGGCCGTAGCCGTTTTTGAGCAGCGGTTGGGCCAGGCCCTCAAGGGTCTCGGCGGTGATCCAGCCGCGGCGGTAGGCAATCTCTTCCGGGCAGGCGACCTTAAGGCCCTGGCGGTGTTCGAGGGTGGCGATAAACTGGCTGGCGTCCAGCAGGGAGTCGTGCGTGCCAGTGTCCAGCCAGGCGTAGCCGCGGCCCATGATCGCCACGTCGAGCTTGCCGGCGTTCATGTAGGCGATGTTGAGGTCGGTGATCTCCAGCTCGCCGCGGGCGGAGGGCTTTAGATCCTTCGCCATGTCGACCACGTCGTTGTCGTAGAAGTACAGGCCGGTGACGGCGTAGCTGGATTTCGGTCGCTCGGGCTTTTCCTCCAGGGAGAGCACCTTGCCGTCGCGGTCGAACTCGGCCACGCCGTAGCGTTCCGGGTCGTGGACGTGGTAGGCGAAGACCGTTGCGCCGTCCTCGCGTTCCATGGCGTTGCCGAGCAGCTCGTCGAAATGGTGGCCGTAGAAGATGTTGTCGCCCAGGACCAGGGCGCAGGGGTCGTCGCCGATGAACGCCTCGCCGATGATGAACGCCTGGGCCAGACCGTCCGGCGAGGGTTGCACGGCGTAGTTCAGGTTAAGCCCCCACTGCTCGCCATCGCCCAGCAGTTGCTCGAAGCGCGGGGTGTCCTGCGGGGTGGAGATGATGAGGATATCGCGAATACCCGCCAGCATCAGGGTGCTGAGCGGGTAGTAGATCATCGGCTTGTCGTAGACTGGCAGTAGTTGCTTGCTGATGGCAAGCGTGGCCGGATGCAGTCGCGTGCCGCTGCCCCCGGCCAGGATGATGCCCTTGCGGTTCATCAGTCGGGCCTCCCCTGGGTGTGCGAGATGTCCATTTCCTGTAGCGCCCGGGCGACGCCGCTGCGCCAGTCGGGGCGCTTTAGGCCGAAGGTGGTTTCCAGCTTGTGACCGTCCAGCCGTGAGTTGTGCGGGCGGCGGGCGACCGTGGGGAAGGCGTCGGTAGCGACGGCTTCGATGGCCTCCGGGGCGACGCGTACGGGTGCGCCGCCCGCGCGGGCCTGTTCGATGACGAAGCGGGCGTACCCGTGCCAGGTGGTCTCGCCGGCGGCGGTCAGGTGGTAGGTGCCGCGCAGGTCGGGGCGGGTTGATGCGGTGCGTGCGGCGTGCGCCGTGACGTCGGCGATGAGTTCCGCCCCGGTGGGTGCGCCGTGCTGGTCGTTGATGACTTGCAGGGTGTCGCGTTGGCAAGCCAGGCGGATCATGGTGCGGATGAAGTTGTGGCCCCGGGCGGCATAGACCCAGGCGGTGCGGAAGATGAGGTGGTGGCCGTCCGCGGCGCGAACGGCCTCCTCGCCTTCCCGCTTGGTCTGGCCATAGACATTTAAGGGGGCCGTTGGGTCGTCCTCGTGCCACGGGCGGTCGCCGCTGCCGTCGAAGACGTAGTCCGTGGAGTAGTGGATGAACAGGGCTTGCTGCTCGCGGGCGAGCTCGGCCATGACGCCGGGTGCGGTGGCGTTGATCAGCCGCGCTTGTTCGGGTTCGGACTCGGCCTGGTCCACGGCGGTGTAGGCCGCCGCGTTCACGATGAGATCCGGGCGCAGTGAGCGGATGGCGTGGGCGATGGCATCCTTGTCGGTGAGATCGCCCCGCAGGCCCTGCCATTCGTGACGGCCGAGGGGGATCAGCTCCCCCAGGGGCGCCAGCGAACGGCGCAGTTCCCAGCCCACCTGTCCATTGGGGCCGAAGAGCAGTGTCCTCATTCGGCCACCCCGCGATGGCCGTAGTTGGTCTCCAGCCATTCCCGGTAGGCGCCGCTTTGCACCCGCTGCACCCACTCGGTGTTCTCCAGGTACCACTCGACGGTTCGGCGCAGGCCCGATTCGAAGCTCTCCTGCGGCTGCCAGTCGAGTTCCTGGCTGATCCGGCTGTCGTCGATGGCGTAGCGCCGATCATGGCCGGGGCGGTCTGTTACGAATTGGATTAACGCCTCGTGCCGGCCGGATGGACGGGGGCGCAGTTCGTCCAGATGCGCGCAGATGGCGTGGACGACTTCCAGGTTGGTGCGCTCCGCCCGGCCCCCGATGTTGTAGGTGCGCCCGGGCCGGCCGGCTTCGAGCACCCGGCGCAGTGCCTGGGCGTGATCCTCCACGTGCAGCCAGTCGCGGACGTTGTCGCCCTGGCCGTACACCGGCAGGGGCTTGCCTTCGAGGGCATTGAGGATCATCAGGGGGATGAGCTTTTCCGGGAACTGGTAGGGGCCGTAGTTGTTGGAGCAGTTGGTGAGCAGTACGGGCAGGCCGTAGGTGTGGTGCCAGGCGCGGACCAAGTGGTCACTGCCGGCCTTGCTGGCCGAGTAGGGCGAGCTGGGGGCGTAGGGGGTCTCTTCGGTGAAGGCCGGGTCGTTGGGGCCCAGGTCGCCGTAGACCTCGTCCGTGGAGATGTGGTGGAAGCGGAAGCGCTCCCGGGCCGCCGGCTCCAGTGCCTGCCAGTATTCCCGGGCCGCTTCCAGCAGGTTCTGGGTGCCGGTGACGTTGGTCTCGATGAAGGCGGCGGGGCCCTCGATGGAGCGGTCCACGTGGGATTCCGCGGCCAGGTGCATGACGGCGTCGGGGCGGTGTTCGCGGAAGAGGCGGTCCAACGCGGGGCGGTTGCGAATGTCCTCCTGCTCGAAGACATGGCGCGGATGGTGGCGGGCCTCTGCCAGGGATTCGGGGTTGCCGGCGTAGGTGAGGGCATCGACGTTGATGACGGTGCTGTCGGTCTCGGCAATGAGCTGGCGGACCAGCGCCGAGCCGATGAAGCCGGCCCCGCCGGTGACCAGGATGCGGTTGGGCCAATTAATGGACGTGAAGGACACCATTTCTCCTCTTTGCACTGTGTGCCGCGCGGTTGGACGGTGGCGGCTCTTGCTGCGTCGGCGGCGTTACTGGTCTTTCAGGTCCTTTTCCAGCTCAGCGATCTCGGCCCGGATGGCCTGGTATTCCTCGCGCTTTCGCTTTAGGAAGCGGCGTGTCAGCGCTGCCTTCTCGGCGATGCCGCTGGGGGTGAGCTGGTACAGGTAGCGTGTCTTGCGGGTGCTCTTGGCGAAGTTGTTGGCCTTGACCCAGCCTTTGTCCACCAGCGCGCGCAGGCAGTAGTGGGTGCTGCCCACCGAGACGCCCAGCTCGGCGGCCAGGTCGCGCTGGCTGAGCTGGGGGTTGTCCTGGAGTAGGCGCAGGATGCGGAATTGGATTTCTTCGCGGGTCATGGTTGTGGACTGCCGCGCCCCTTTTGGCGGTTCGCAGGGCCGGTGGGGAGGCATCACCCCGTCATCGTGAGGGCCGAAGGCTTTCCCCCGTCATCGCGAGGGCCGAAGGCCCGTGGCGATCCAGGGCGGTGGACTGCCGCGCCCCCTTCGGGGGCTCGCAGTGACGAGGGTGAAGGGTTCGGGGCTCGCATTGACGGGGTGAGGGTGTGGGGCCCCCGGTGACGTGTGGGGTCGGCTTTCGAGCACGCTACCGCAAGGATGACATGCGGTGGCACGGCTTAACGCGGTCGATTAAGGCCTTCCAGTTTGGTTATCCAACCGTCGAAGCCTGGGCACTGACTGCGGATCACTGCCAACCCGATTTCTTCGGCAATGATCGGGCCATGTTCGGTCTTCCGATAGTAACCGCGGAAGATGGCTTCCAGGCGTTTCGAGGGCGCGGTGGTCGGGTTGTCGTTGATTTGCTCGGGGTCCGAGTAATTATCGACGATGCTCTGAAGTTGGCGCTCTGCCCCAGTGGACCAGCCATCAACCACCCATTGAAAACCCTGAATATCGCTGAACAGCAGCGCTTCGAATTCATACTGCTGCACATACGGGATGACTCTATCCGTCTGAATGTCTCGACGACGGCTTAGGACGGCTTCGCGGATGGCCTCTTCAAGCTCTGTCCGACTTCGTCCTTCCCGGTCACTGAACCCGTAGAGGTCGACCAACGTGGTGACAAAGTCATGGTTGGGGTATTCGTTGGCCAGGTGGATAGCCAGTCGCTCGATGTTGACGTTTCCTCCGCCCTTGTCTGTCCCTCGCAGACCACAAGCAATCGAACACTGGAACTCATCACTCAGCCCACCGGTTCTTTGAGCCATAGATCCGAGGGCTGGTAGCCGCTTTCAAGCCAGACCCGGTATTCGTCACGGTCCATGGGCGTCAGGTCTGTTGCGCCGTCTTTCAGGCTGGCGACGAGGATGTTATCCACGTCGAAGGCGTCGACCATCAGTGGTGACTGGGTGGCGATGAAGACTTGCCGATGGACGGAGAGGCTCTTGAGCATATCGGCGGTCAGGGCGATAGCGTGCGGATGAAGGCCCAGTTCCGGTTCGTCGATCATGAGTACGTCCGGGAGCATTTCCCCCGGCAGATTGAGCAGGGTGAATAGGCAAAACAGTCGCAGCGAGCCGTCCGATGTCAGATGCGGCCCGAAGGTGTTGTCGCTGTTTCGGGCGCGCCAGCGCAGCAACACCTTGCCCCCCGTCGATTGCAGGTCGAAGTCTTCGAACACGGGGAGAACGCGTTGAATCTGCCGCGTGATGAGCCGGTAACGCCGGGGATGCTCCTGAGAAAGATGCAGCAGTATGGGGGCCAGGTTTCCGCCATCCGAGCGCATGCGTGCGTTTTCGCTCTCATCCCAGCGCATGTTCAGACTGGCCTTTGCCGAGGTGTCATGAAACTGGAAGGTGGCGCAGTTGCGCAGCAGGTAAAGGAGCGTGCGTGCTGTGCGCCGCGACCGCTGACCACTATCCGCTGCGGCCACCGGCAGGCCCGATTCCTGAGCCGGCATGGGGAGGTGAATCCAGTCGCTGCTGCCTTCGCGGTCGTGCCGGGAGAACCGGAAAGCCTCTTCGGCGAAGGCCAGGGAGTCTGGTGCGACGTGGGTCAGGGCCATCCGGTACTCATTGGTGCCCTGCTCAGTCTCCAGCGCGATCTCTGCTTCCAGGCGGGACGTGGTCCGCGCTCCGAAAAAGAGCTGGTCGTCACCGCCCCCTTTTTCGATCACGAACTGCTGAAGGTTCCGGCCCTTGAGCGAGTAGCTCAGCATCTCGAAGAATCGGATGAGGTTGGATTTGCCCGATCCGTTTGCCCCAATCAGGACCGCTAGTTGCGGGAGCTCAAGGTTCTCGACACAGGCTAGGCTACGGAACCCGCGGATGCTCACGCGTGAAATTCGGCTACACAGGTCCGATTCCGATGTCATTGAATCAGTCCCTTCATTCGGTGTGCCTCAATACGTGTAGGGTCCCAAAACCTTGTCGCATGTCGTTTGGGAGCCGTCTGCTTTCATATCCTGGTGCCGGCTTTCGGGCACGCTACCGCAAGGATGACATGCGGTGGCACGGCCATCCTTGGGGGGTGCGAAGGGTTGTGTCGTTCACTGGGTGAACGATGTTAGGGAGTAAAGCATGGGGGATGGTGCGGTGCAACCTATCGGAAGGATTAGTTGGGGGTGGTGCTTCCGTTATCGTGAGGGCCGAGGGCTTTCTCACCGTCATCGCGAGGGTCGAAGGCTTTCCCCCGTCATCGCGAGGGCCGAAGGCTTTCCCCCGTCATCGCGAGGGCCGAAGGCCCGTGGCGATCCAGAGGGGTAGACTGCCACGTCGGCTTCGCCTCCTCGCAGTGACGGTGTGGATGGGCCCCCGCCCGCAGTGACGGTGGGGGCGGGTCCGCTCTCGCGGTGACGGTGGGGGCGCCGCCCCCGTCATCGCGAGGAGCGAAGCGACGCGGCGATCCACACGCCGTATGGACTGTCACGCCCCTTCGGCGCTCGCAGTGACGGGGGAGGGGGCGGGGCCCCGCCGTGGCGGGAGTGCCGGGCCTCTGAAGTCATGACCCTCCCTGGGTCACGGTATGGCCCTGCCGGGTGAGGGCGTTGGCCAGTGTCTCCCGGGCGCGGGCGCTGCCGTGCACCAGTCGGATGGTGCCGGGTGGGCGCTTCATCTGTTGTACGAACCGCAGTAGGTCCTGTTGGTCTGCATGGGCGGAGTAGCCGCCGATGGTGGTGACGCCGGCGCGGATGTCGAACCGTTCTCCGTCCAGGTCTACCCAGCCGCCGGTTGGGCCGTAGCGCTGGATGTCCCGCCCGGGGGTGCCTTCCGCTTGGTAGCCGACGAACAGCACGTGGTGGCGTGGGTCGCCGAGCATGGCTTTCAGGTAGTTGACGACGCGGCCGCCGGCGCACATGCCGCTGGCGGCGATGACCACGGCCGGGTGGCCGCCCTGGGCCAGGGTGGTGACGGTGTGTTGGTGTTGGGCGTGGCTGTCGACGGTGTGCAGGCGGCTGAAGTTGAGGGGGTGGCGGCCTTGTCGGGCCCGTTTTCTGGCCTCTTGGTCCCAGTAGGGTTTCAGGCGGCGGTAGACGCGGTTGAAGCGGGCGGCCAGGGGGGAGTCGACGATGATGCGCAGGTGGCGCCAGGGGCCTTGGGCGGTGTGGGTGAGCGCTTCCAGCTCGTGGAGCAGCACCTGGGTGCGGCCGATGCTGAAGGCGGGGATGATGACGGTGCCGCCGTCCTGCACGGCGTGTTCGATGGCCTGGCGCAGGCGGTGGCGGCGCTGGTCGCGGTTTTCGTGGCTGCGGTCGCCGTAGGTGGCCTCCAGGACGAGGAGGTCGGCGTGGTGGGGCGATTGCGGGGCGGGCAGCAGCGGCGAGCCGGGGGCGCCCAGGTCGCCTGAGAAGACGGTGCGGTGTGTGCGGCCGGTGCGTTTGTCCCGGATGGCGACTTTGACGTAGGCGGAGCCGAGGATGTGGCCGGCGCGCTCCAGGCGGACCTTGAGGGTGAGGTGGCGGTTGTCGGTGACGGTGTGCCAGCGGCTGTATTTGAGGGGGGTCAGTTGGTTTTGGACCTGCTGCTGGAAGCGCGCGATGAGTTGGCCGTCACGGGTGAAGCCGATGCGCAGGGCGTCGTCAATGACCAGCGGCAGCAGGTGGGCGGAGGGGTGGCTGCAGAGGATGGGGCCGCGGTAGCCGGCGGCCAGCAGGTAGGGCAGCCGGCCGACGTGGTCGATGTGGACGTGGGTGAGGACGAGGGCCTGGAGGGTGTCGACGTCGAAGTCGACGGTGTGTTGGGCGAGGGGGTCGGGGCCGGCGTCTTCGCCTTGGAAGAGGCCGCAGTCGATGAGGAGTGAGTGGTCGGGGCTGGCGTAGAGTTGGTGGCAACTGCCGGTGACGCCGTCAGCGCCGCCGTGGTGGAGGAGGGTGGGGTCGTCCATGGTGGTGTTCTCCTTTTTGGGTGGTGGTGCCTCATCGCCACTGCAAGCGTGGACCCGCCCCCACCGTCACCGCGAGGAGCGGACCCGCCCCCACCGTCACTGCGAGCGGGGGCCCATCCACACCGTCACTGCGAGCGGGGCCCCATCCCCACCGTCACTGCGAGGAGGCGAAGCCGACGTGGCAGTCTACCCCTCTGGATCGCCACGGGCCTTCGGCCCTCGCGATGACGGGGGGAGGGGCCACCCCGTCACTGCGAGGAGGCGAAGCCGACGTGGCAGTCTACCGCCCTGGATCGCCACGGGCCTTCGGCCCTCTTGAAGAACTTGACTGTGCCGGAAGCGGAAAGTCGCCCCCACCGTCACTGCGAGGAGGCGAAGCCGACGCGGCAGTCTACCGCCCTGGATCGCCACGGGCCTTCGGCCCTCGCGATGACCGGGGGTGCCCCGTTCCTCGTTGATTCGGGCCCGCGCAGCGGGGTGGGGGGCTCGCGATGACGGGGGAAAGCCTTCGGCCCTCGCGATGACAGTGTGTTGTTTGGCTCCTCGGGTTCTCAGGCGGCGTCCGTTATTTCGAGTACGTCGCGGGGCAAGACGTTGTGGTTGACAAGCGTGCTCTGAACGAGCACCGGTGAGACGTCGAAATACTCCGCTGCCTCTTCGATGCGGTCCTCGTTCGGGGGGGTGATATCGTCACATGCATCCCAGTCCTGGCCCAGGTTGAGAAAGTCGCTCAATGCCTCGAATGGGCACAGCAGCTCCTGCGCGAAGGCCCGCTGAAACTTCTGGCGTCCCGTCCGGGCATCCGTTGCGGCCGCCAGTGCCCCCCCTTCCCCGGGTGAGTAGAAGGCGTCACCCATCAGGCGACCGATTGCGAAGCGGCGTCCGTGCCGATGGCCGGTTCTGAACACTAGTCTGTCGCCCTCTTCCCCCCCGCGCAGGCTCGCGCTGTAGGGCACTGCTTCAGGTGCCGAAGAGTCAAGCTGCTCGCGCGGTAGATCCACGATGGCGGCGAGCTGCGTGTTATCCAGTGGGCCATTGTTCAGGCCCCAGGCCTGTCGAGCGGCCTTTGCGACTTCGACAGCCCTGCGCCATGGCGGGGCAGGCCATTCAATCCTCATTCGACTCGTATCCGGGACCTGATACCGAAGGCCCCGAGCACAAAGTGCCTCTTCCAGGGTTCGCACATGGTCCAGTGTGTTTGCCCGCGAGGCCGCAGCCAATTCTCGGATGGCTGAAACCCCAAGGCGCTGTTCGAGCTGCAACAGTTCGTCCAGCATGGCCTCTGGCGCTTCGTCGGGATCGAAGCCCGCCATGGCCTCCAGCCGCCGCCGCTCACAGTCTTCGTTGCTGGAACGCTCGGCCTGGACCGCTCGCCAGAGCTGTTCGAGCTCCGTATCCGGGTGGCCACAGGCTTGCAGTCGGGCCAAGACGCCTTCCATGAAACGATCGGCCTCTGCTTCGAACATTGCGGCGTCGAGCACACCATTTCCCTCCGAGACGAACTGCACGGCGGAGGACTCAGAGGTGTGGGGTCCGACGTGCATGAACATCCGCTCGCCATCGCCGTGGAAGGTGATGTTGGGCCAGACATAGCCGGCACCAGCGGCTGCGATGTTATGCGCCAGACGCCACTGTGGCCCCGCGTTTGAAAGACTGGCCGGCGCGGGCTCCCAGCGGATGCGCCACCAGTTTTCCGCTAGAAATTGAGCCAACGGGTACGCGGCAGCGAAAAGGTTGTCGCGCTCGGTCTTGGCGGCCACGTCGTAGAGGCGAGTCATGGCCTTGTCGTTGAGCCGGATGCTCAGGTCAGCAAAGGTCACAGCCTCTTCAGCAGGCAATTCTGGGTAGGCCAGCCACTCCCAGTCGAATCGCAGGGTATCGCTCATTCTGCTT